>JAZRMT010000153.1:0-16061 GCA_045647805.1 Eubacteriales bacterium
TTTCGGTCTTCGGCATTTCGGGAACTTCTATCTCTCCCTCCGCCTTTTCAAACGCCTTGATCTCCTGGCGTATGAGATAAAGTATTTCTCCGTTAGCGGAGCGTCCGTAATACTTTGAAATATAGTGGAGCTTGTAGTGAAGCTCAGGGTCGATCTCGATACCGAGGTGTTTATTATTTTTATTTCTCATAATTTTCCTCAAAAAATCTTATTTTAAGTATATTTTAAGATTATTTTGTGGTATAATGTTGTAAGTATACTTAATTTAAGTATACTATATTTTAAATAACATACAAACAAAATGACGGAGGTTTTATGAAAATTGCAATAGTCGGTTCAAGAGAGCTATACCCCACTGAACAAGACATTGAAATGCATCTTTCGGGTTGCGACGAAATCGTCTCCGGAGGAGCGTCGGGCGTTGACAGAGCCGCCTCGGAATACGCAAAAAGAAAAAACATTAAGCTCACAGAGTTTTTGCCAAAATACAAACTGTACGGTCGGGTGGCTCCCATTATGAGAAACAAGGAAATTGTGAATTATGCCGATAAAATAATTGTTTTTTGGAACGGAAAATCAAAGGGTAGCCTATCGGTAATAGAGTACGCGAAAAAAATGAACAAGCAATGCGAAATCATTTTGCAAGAATCTTAACTTAGCCGTTAAATCATTTTTATGCTACTTACAACGCACAAAGCCGCCGATTGATCTCGGCGGCTTTGATTATTAGCTTTTTTTATTAAGAATTAAAGAGAGATGCCGTGTATCTTTCGGAGTATTCCTTGTGCTTTTCCTTATAGAAGGAGCTCTCGCCCCTCATAAGCTTCAAGGACTCGTGAAGATTCATGCTATGACGGGTTGCGTCAATAAGACATCCTGCAATGTTGGAGCAATGGTCGGAGACACGCTCCATGTTGGTGATAAGATCGCTCCAGACGAAGCCTGCCTCAATGCTGCAGTTTCCGACACGAAGTCTTTCGATATGCTGACTTCTGAGGAAGCCCTTCATCTTGTCGATTACTTCTTCGAGAGGCTCGACGCAAGCCGCAACCTCAAGATTCTTCTCGGTGAAGGAAATACAGGAGAGCGAAACGATCTCCAGGGTGGCATCGCAAAGTGCATCAAGCTCAACCCTTGCACCGGGAGTAAAGCTGATTCCCTTGTCTCTCAGCTCCTCGGCAGACTCAAGAATGTTGACCGCATGGTCGCTTATTCTCTCAAAGTCTCCGATAGCCTTAAGCAGCATAGAAGCCTCAACACCCTCCTTTTCGCCAAGGGACTGTGTACTGAGCCTTACAAGATAGCTTCCGATAATATCCTCGTAGTGGTCGGTTTTGTCCTCAACCTCACGGATACTCTCGGCAATAGCGGGATCGTACTCCTTAAGGCAGGTGATACTGTCTCTGAGAGACTGCTCAGCGATTCTTGCCATCTCAAGGGTAAGTGCATAGCTTCTCTCAAGTGCAACTGCGGGAGTTGCGAGAAGTCTTTCATCAAGCTCGGATACAGTCTCGGGAAGCTTGTCCTCGGGGATAAGCTTGTAAGCAAGCTTTTCAAGCAGACCTGCCATAGGAAGAAGCAGAAGCGTACAAGCAATATTGAACAGCGAGTGAGCCGTTGCTATGCCCGCCATGGACGCAGACTCTGCGAAGAGTGCGGGAGCGAAGATCATATTTACAAGAACAAAGACGGTAAGCCATACAATAGTTCCGATAACGTTGAAGGAAAGGTGAACGAGCGACGCTCTTCTTGCATTCTTGTTAGTACCGAAGGATGCGAGAATTGCGGTAACACAGGTACCGATGTTCTGGCCCATAATAATGGGAATTGCCGCACCGTAGGTAACAAGTCCGTTAAGAGCAAGCGACTGAAGAATACCGACGGATGCCGAGGAGGACTGAAGGATAGCGGTGAGAAGTGCACCTATAAGAACACCGAGAACCGGATTCTCGAACATAAGGAAAACGTCTGCAAAGCCATCCATCTCAGCAAGGCCGCCAACCGCATCGGTCATAATATCCATACCGAACATCAGAACGGCAAAGCCAAGGAAGATCGTGCCTATTTCCTTCTTCTTGCTGCTCTTCGAAAACATATAAAGTCCTATACCGATTACGGCAAGAATGGGAGTAAAGGACATTGGCTTCATCATCTGAAGGAAGAAGTTATCTCCCGACACACCCGTAAGGCTGAGTATCCAAGCAGTTACCGTGGTACCGATATTAGCACCCATAATAACGTGGATAGCCTGCTTAAGGTTCATAAGTCCCGAGTTAACGAAGCCGACGACCATTACCGTGGTAGCAGACGAGGACTGAATTACCGCAGTAACACCGAGACCGGTAAGAAGTCCGGCAAATTTTCCCGAGGTGAGCTTACCAAGCATCAGCTCGAGCTTCGAGCCTGCGCTTCTTTCAAGAGCCTGTCCCATTACGTTCATTCCGTAAAGGAAAAGGCAAAGACCGCCAAACAGAGTTAGTATGTTAAATACATCCATATGTGTAACCTCCAGTTTACATTAGTCTACAGTTTTGTCGTCTTTTTTCTTTCCGGAGGTGAATTTTGCAATAGCGTAGGTTGCTCCAATTATGATACCAACGATCATAAATACGCCAAGCATTCCAATGCCCATATAAGAGAGATTTTTAACGAATTCAACAGGTTCAAAAATAAGCTTATCCATTTTTAATCTCCTTTCAAATTATGCAAAGAATCCGAGGATCAGAGCACCTGCAATAACCGATGCGATCTGACCGGAAACGTTTACGCCTATGGAGTGCATAAGAAGGAAGTTCTGATTATCCTCCTCAAGGCCCATCTTATGTACGATTCTTCCCGACATGGGGAATGCGGAGATACCCGCCGCACCGATCATGGGGTTGATAAGAGGCTTGCCCATAAACTTCATAATTACGTTGTAAAGCTTTGCGAAGAGAACACCGCCCGCAGTATCAACGATGAAGGCGATGAGTCCGAGTCCCATTATAAGAAGGGTTGCGGTGTTAAGGAACTGGCTTGCATGCATATTGAACGCAATGGTGATACCAAGGAAGATAGTTACAAGGTTAGCAAGAACCTTCTGTGCGGTCTCGGAGAGCGAATCGAGAACTCCACACTCTCTGATGAGGTTACCGAACATAAGGAATCCGATGAGCGATCCTGCCGAGGGGGCGAAGATACAAGCTACGATCGAGATGATTATGGGGAAGAGGATCTTGGTGGTCTTGGAAACCGCCTTAGGCTCGTAAGCCATTCTGATCCTTCTCTCGTTCTTGGTTGTGAGAAGTCTGATTACCGGGGGCTGAATAATGGGCACAAGTGCCATGTACGAGTACGCCGCAACCGTTATTGCACCAACGTAGCTTGAGCCGAGAGCGTTAGCAACGACGATGGAGGTGGGACCGTCTGCCGCACCGATGATGGAGATGGATGCCGCATCCTTGATATCGGGGAAGAATACCGACGCCATGCAAAGGGTGAAGAAGATACCGAACTGTGCCGCCGCACCGAAGATCATCAGCTTGGGGTTAGAGAGGAGAGGACCGAAGTCGATCATCGCACCTATACCGATGAAGAGAAGAAGGGGGAACAGCTCGTTTGCGATACCCGCATTGTAAAGCTCGTGAAGAGGCTCTGCGATACCGCCGTAAACCAGCTGATAGCCTGCTTCGCCCGCAGAAACACAGCCCTCGGTTTTACAAACGAATTCTTCCATAATATTGAATTTCTCACCGCAAAGAACACACTGCATCATCTTTACCATGGGGAAGTTCATAAGAATTGCGCCAAATCCTATGGGCAGAAGAAGGGTGGGTTCCATTTCTTTCTTGATAGCAAGATAGATGAGAACTCCGCCGATTACCCACATCAGCATCATTTTCAGACCGTCTACGCTTGCAAGGCCGACGAGTCCGTCGAATAAGCTCAAAAGTTTATCCATTTTTTGCTCCTTTAATAAATATATTTGTTTTTTATTATAACCTTAAGTATTATAGCACCTTTTAAGTTAATATGCAATAAAAAATTAAAAAAATTTCCCCCATACGATTGAATTATTATCTTTCGTCAAGCCTATACCCAACGCCAAGCTCATTGACGATGTAATTGGCTTCTCCCGGGCGAGAGCCGAACTTCTTTCTGATATTAGCCATATTGACTTGCAATCGCTTTATATTTCCCTCGTCCTGACATTCACGCCAGACCGCCTTGACTATTGCGGAATAGGTCATAACCTTGCCGACGTGCTCCGAGAGAAAGGCGATTATGTTGTACTCGGTCTGGGTAAGCCTTATTTCCTCCTTGCCGAGAAATACCCTTCTGGAATCATAGCGTATCTCCAGCTCGCCAAGCTTGAACACGCCTCTCAGAGTGTCCTTCGCATTGCTTGCCTGCCTGTGATCCCTTAGTGAGGAGCGAACCCTTGCAAGAAGCTCCGAGGAACCAAAGGGCTTGGTTATATAATCGTTGGCACCCATATCGAGAAGTCTGACCTTTTCCTCCTCGTCGGTTCTTGCCGAGAGTACTATCGTCGGGGTGAGATCGCTCTTTCTGATAAACGAAAGCAGCTCGCCCCCGTCTCTGTCGGGAAGCCCGAGATCGAGTATTACAAGGTCGGGAACGTATGAAGCATACAGAGTCTTTCCCTCCTTAACGTCTCTTGCATTGATTACCTGATAGCCGTTGGATTCAAGAAGCGCGGACACAAAGGTCACGATATTTTCGTCGTCCTCTACGAGAAGTATTTTGTATTTGTTATTGTTCATCACTTTCCTCCTCAATATCAAGGGCAAAGCTGAAGCTCGCGCCCCCTTCCCTCCTGTTCTCTGCCACGATTTCCGAGCCGTGAGCCTTGATTATGGTGGCACATACCGAAAGACCTATGCCCAGATTCCAACGCCCTCCGTCGGCACCGCCCGCACTGAGATAGCCCGAGAATAGATTAGGAAGACGCTCCTTATCTATACCCTTTCCGTTGTCGTAAATGAGAAATTCCGCCTTGGAATCCCTTTTTGTGACCTGTACTGTTATTTTAGTCATCCCCTCGGCGTGTATCACAGCGTTTTCAAGAATATTACCGAGAACCTGCTCAATGAGAATGACGTCCATCGGGATGACGATCATCTCCTCGGGCAGCTTAAGCTCAACGCTTTGCCCAGGATAACGCTTTTTGAATTTTATAATTACCGAATCTATAAGCTCCTCAAGCACCGCAGGAGTTTTTATCAGCTTAAGCGAGCCACCCTCCAGCTTGGTGACCGACAAAAGATTTTCCACCATTCTTATGAGCCATTCGGAGTCGTTTTTTATTCCTCCTATCATCTTAAGCTTCTGCTCATCGCTGAATGCATCGAATCCGTCCAGCATTGCCGAGCTGGAGCCGTAGATAGTAGTCAAGGGAGTTCTCAGATCGTGAGAGACAGCTCTGAGCAGATTCGCCCGCATCTTTTCTCTCTCACCATCCGCCTTGATAGACTCCCACTTTTTTATCCTCGTAGTAAGCATACTTGTAAGAAGCGAGATTATTATCATTACCACAGCAGAAATTATATCCTCGGGCTGCATTCCGAAGGCGAAAAACGGGAAGGTGAATACGTAGTTAATGGCAAGCACGGCAAGAACCGAGGAAACTATACCGTAGGCATATCCGTCGGTAAGCAGAGAAATAATAAACACGGCAAAAACAAAGAAGGTCGTCACGTGCTCATCAACCTCAAGCACCGACTGCAAAACAACGCTCACACCAAAGGCGGTGACAAGTGCAATAACGGTAAAGGCGATATTCTTGATCCAGCCTTTAGTAAAATGCACGGTTAACCCCTCCTTTTTTTACTTTTATTTTAACATAAGATATTATTGTTTTCAAGTTAATTTACAGTAAAGACATATATAAAGGAGCTTTTAGGAATTTTTTGTTGCATTTTCGGAAAAAATAATGTATACTTAGCATATAAAGGAAAGGAGTTAGGCTATGAAATACGATTTTACCTTTTATAACCCGACTAAGATATATTTCGGAAAAGGTGCCCTTGATAATCTTAAGGACGAGCTAAAAAATTACGGAGCGAGTGTGCTTCTCGTTTACGGAAAGGGCTCGGTCAAGAAAAACGGACTTTACGACAAGGTAATTACCGCTCTAAAGGAATCAGGCAAGCGTATAACCGAGCTTCCCGGCATAAAATCCAATCCCACTCTCCGTCAAATGATGGAAGGAGCGAGGCTGGTAAGGGAAAACAACGTTGATCTGATCCTGGCGCTTGGCGGAGGATCGGTGGTTGACGTGTCTAAGGGAATATCGGTATCCGCCTATTGCGAGGGCGATCCTTGGAAAAAGTATTGGGTTGATTTTCTGCCTTTAGATAATAAAACCGTACCTGTCGGGGCAATTCTTACCATGGCGGGTACCGCATCGGAGATGAACGGCGGTGCCGTTATAACCAACGAAGATGAAATGATCAAGGAGGGCCGAGTTTTTCCCCCCTCGGTGAACCCTAAGTTTTCTATCCTCAACCCGGAATTTACCTACTCCGTACCAAAGGAGCAGATGGTAAGCGGAATTTTCGACGTTATGTCACATCTTCTCGAGCAATACCTTTCCGGGGAGGACGACAACGTCACGGACTATATCAGCGAGGGGCTTATGCGTTCGCTTATAAGCAGTGCAAAGGCATCACTCGAGAATCCAACCGATTACGAAGCAAGAAGCAACGTCATGTGGTGTGCTACAATGGCACTCAACCGCATTGCAGGGCTCTCCAAGACCGGAGACTGGACGGTTCACGGCATAGAGCATCAGGTCGGCGCATACACCGACTGCCCCCACGGAATCGGACTTGCAATAGTTTCTCTTCCCTATTATAGGCACATCAGAGAATACGGCAAGGGCAAGTTTGCAAGACTTGCCGTGAACGTATTCGGAATAGAAAGGGCCGGCAAAACCGATGACGAGCTTTCGGTCGAAGCAATAAACGCTCTCGAGGACTTCATTGACACCCTCGGCATCCCAAAAACCTTAAGAGAAATAGGCGCAAGCGAAAATATACTTGAAAAAATAGCAAACTCGGTCACCCCCGAGGACAGAGGATACAAAAAGCTGTCGAAAAGCGATGTACTCTCTATCCTCAAGGAGTGTTATTAACTCCCGGCCGCAAACCGCCGCCGGCAGCAAAACAATGTGTTTTTCATACAAAAAGCCGCAAAACGCAAACAAGAGTTTGCATTTTGCGGCTTTTGTTTTTATACTTGTCCCGGATCGTATTCAACCCGAGGAATTTATTTAAGGTGTGAAGTCAAATCAGAGATAAACCGTGCTTGTCTTGCCCTCGGTCTTCATATTTGCCTTTCTCTTATACATTTTTTCGTCAGCGCATCTGAAAACGTTCTTAAAGCCATCGTGCTTGGATGCATCGAATCTTTCGTACCCGTAAGCGACTGTCAGCTTGAAATTGCCCTGCTGCTCGGATATTTCCTGAACGAGGCGGTAATTAAGCGTCTGTGCATCCTCCTCGGTAGCTCCCTCAACGATAGCAACGAACTCATCTCCGCCTACACGGAAGATCTTTTCATATCCGAACACCTTGGTAAGTGCATTTGCGGTCGCAATAAGCATTTCGTTGCCGTACTCGTGACCGTATCTGTCATTGACGATCTTAAGATCGTTCAAGTCCATAACAAAGACAGTGAAATCGGCATTTCCCTCGGATATCTTGCTATCCATATTATAAACAGCATCGAGATATGCTGTATTATTGGGTATTCCCGTAAGTCTGTCTATGTAAGCAAGATTATTAATGTACTCAATACGTGTCTTAAGCTGCTTTGCCGTCTCACCGATGCTCTCGGTAAGATCACCTATCTCATCCCTAGTTCGCTTTTTCAGATTTATGTCAAGCTGACCGTCTGCAATGCTTCTCGCCGCATCGTTAAGCTCTCGCAAGGGCCTTACAAAGGATCTTGCAACCGCTACGGCTACTGCAACCGCAACCGCAAACATAATACAGGAGATCAATACGAATCTTATTGCAAGATTCCTCATATCCACCATTATCTCTGCCTCGGGAACTATGGCAAGAAGGTGCATTCCGTTAATTGTCGGGCTTGCGGAAAGCGTCATAACCTCACCGTCCTGCTCAAACTCGTAGATCGACACGTCCTCGGTATCATCAATGTCATCACTCGAGGATTTATCAAGGAGCGAATAAATTTCGGTACCCTGGTCTAAAAGCTTGCTGTGAACCACCGTAAAATCATTATCGGTAAGTGCAAGAGAACCCGTTTCGTAGATCTTTGCACTGTCAACGTCGGCTGTAACCGAATTAAAGTCGATGTCTGCACCGACAACGCAGATAAGCTCCTCGTCATAATACACGGGAATAACGTAGGATATAGCTTTCAAACCGATGTTTTTATGGAAATAGGGATCAGTCCACATTGCCTTTCCCGCATTTACGGGTAAAAAGTACCATCCGTACATTTCCATATCATTGGGATCAAACTGATCAAAGCTGGTAGGCTCCCTATTTTCTATCTTGCCGGTCTCGTGGTTAATAGCACTGAAATATCCCGCCTGAGGACCGAAAAGCTCGGGGTTAAAGCGAACGTAATGAGCAACGACTCCGGGAGTTACACCGGAAATTTCGCTTCCGTGATTTGAAAGCCTTTTTGCAAAATCTGCAAGATAGTCGGGATCGTTCATCTTATCACGGTTGCTCTTCTCGGTTCCGGAGTACTCGGCAAGAATCTGCACCGACTGCTCGATTCTCAACAGTGTCGTATTAAGTTTATCCGCTTGATGCTGACATGAGGTATTTAATATTGTCGCCGCGTCGTCTCTTAAAGCATTTTTCATTGAAATCATGGAAGCTGCGCCGAGGCTGACGGCGAAAATCAGCATAACCGATACTATGAGAACGGTTATTTTAGTAAGAATTGAATGTTTCATTTTCTTCTGACCTTGCCATCCTATAAATTTTACTAAACAATATTTAAGTAGTATTATTTAATTAATATTATAGTCCACTGCAAAGGAAATTGCAATACGTTACGCCGAAAAAGCTCAAAATTTACAAATTTCAGCTTTCCTTATTACCGAAATAATGACATATTCAAAAAAATACCCCCTTAGCACGGTCTCAAAGCTTCTCTCGCCTCGAGAATCCGATCTAAGGAGATATTGAATTTCTGTTTAATAAAGGATTTTTCAGCGTCAAAGCCTCTAGGCAGAGGAATAAGGCTCATCTTCCCTCTTTTTTATTCTTAAGACTGCCGCCGTTTGTTCACCGTTAAACGACACCTTTTTGCCTTCCGAATCAGTAGTACTCAGATGCGATGCCGAAAAATCCGTCGTATTGCTCAGCTCATAGCTCATAGAAAGCCGTCCCGTACGGTTATAGGTGGCTGTAAGTCCGGAAATACCGGGGTTTTCAACCGTAAGGCTCACGGTAATGACGGGATAATCCGCCATTGAGCGATTGGTCAACGCCGCATCGTCAACAAAATTGATTCCGCTGATAGTATGAAGATATGTGACCTCTTCTCCGCCCTCATCACCGCTGCCGCCCGCACTCTCGTCGCCGTTGGCTCCGACGTCGAGGTACATAAGGTATGCTCCGCCTACGTCGCCCTTAAGGTTTCCGAGAGCATAGTCGCCCGCCTTTACGGGAATCTCGAAGTAGTAGGCGGTTGCATAGGAAGCAAGCGAGTTCATATTTTCCGCATCGTAAACGAGAGTATACCCCACAGTGCTGGCAAGATCGTCGTTATACTGAACGTCGGTTACAGTCTTTCCGTCGGATGCGTACTTAACGTAGACCTTGTCTATTACTCGTGCGTAGCTTATGGCGTTGTTCGCATCTCTCTCCAGCTCCACAAGTCTGAAGAAGGAGTGAGCACCCGAGTTGCTGGTCTGGGCATAGGTACCCGCTATGGTGGTTACCATACCCATAGACTTTACGTTAAAGTTGACCGCTCCGTTAACCAGCTCGTAATTTGAGTATTCCTCACCGCCTATGCTTACGGTCGAGGCGGTGGTTGCGGAGGTTATATTATTGCCGCTGACCTGTATTCCGTATGAGCCGGAGGCTGTCGTATAAAAACGAAGCGCGTATGCCATGGTTTTTCCGTTCATGGTATCGGCAAAGCTCGATACAACGTCGCTGTATTTTACAAGATTCAAAGAATCGGCAGTTGCCTCGGTTCCGCTGAGAGCAGAAAAGGTGGTATTTTGGTTCTCCGAATCCTTGATCCTATAAACCTTACCGTCCGCGTCAATGGTAAGAAGCTGGAAGTTAGACCTTGTGAACGAGGACGCAGAGTTTATAGAATTTTTAATACCCGGATAGGAGCTTCCCGAAATCGGGTTAATACGCATACGGATCCAGCTACTCGTGGACGATCCGCCGCCGACGATATATCCGGTATTGGAATCAAGAACTATTTCCGAGCTGTTGGAAAGGTTGTTATAATATGCGTTCGTTACAAAATTATTTTTAACTATGTCGTCTCCGGCAAACATCGTGTCGGTATCTACGTTAAGAGGAATTACGCTGCCCGCTCCCAAATAGGTCGTCTGAGAGCTTGTCGTGTGGGTATAAGTGTAGTTGATATTACCGTATTGATAGAAGGATACGTGATAATCCGTCGTTCTGGAGGTGTTCTGTGCGTTCTCATAGAACATATAAGAGATACGCCTTGTAAGCGAGTACATATCTATCGAGCCTCCCCAGCCAACACCCTCCTCAGGAATGGTTCCGCCCTCGTTTCCGTCGCCGCCCGTAGGCTTATCCACCCACTCTACGGTCGTGCCGTTATACTCTCCGATAAGCGAGTATTCCGAAATGAGAGCAGTCATCTGAAGTGAGGCAACGTTCAAAGCCTCGGCATCCTCTGCGGTAATTATACGGCTCTCGCCGCCAATACCCACGTTCTCCATGCTGCCCGACACGTAGCCCGCAAGAAGACCGATCAGACTCTTTGCCGTATCACTTCTTATCGTAAGATCGTCAAGATAAAAATTATAAACCGCATTGGTTTTATTAGTCACCTCAACTATCTGACTGTCATCGGCAAGTCCGGATATGCTTCCGTCCCAATTTCCGATAACGCCGAAGAAGCCTACTATCGCCGCCGTTTCGTCTCCTATCTTTTCGTCAAAGGTTTCAACTGCGGCAGGATGCTCCTCAATTCCATGATCTCCCTCCTTGACCGATAGGTAGTTGGAGATCGTTGCACCGCTGATACAGTAATTCTGACCGTTGAAGTTTCCGACAAAGGGTTGCTCCTCGGTGCCGATCGGAGGAATGATAAGGCCATCCATATCAATATCGTTGTTCACAACGAAATAATACTGCATATCAATATTGCCGTCACCATCCTCATCGGCGTTGAATATACCCATATACTGAAGCCATGCAAGGTTATACATGTGTACCGGCTGCTCTATCTCATAGGGATGCTCGGCAGTTCCGTCACCGCCCGCAAAGTAGGCGGCAATGGCAGAGCCGCGGAAATCCTCGCTGCCGGTCACCTTAAGCTCGGTGATAAACCAGGCAACAGATACACTCACGAGAACTACGAAGCATAAAGCAAGCATTATAACGGTATAAAAAAGTCTGTGGGTTTTTATACTTTTTTCGCTCATTTTATCTCCCTCCTTCTCGTGTTTTTATTATTCGCTCTTGCTTATCAAGAAATGCAGATCATTTTCAAAGGCTACGTCAAAATAATCAAGGTCGTGATGCAGTATGTAATTCGTAACGTAGTTAATGTATTCTACGTTATACTCCAGGATAAAGGATACGGTATGTACCCCTGCGGGTATAACCGCATCGTAAAGCTCAAGCTCTCCCACCTTAGAAAAGCTGCCGTCACTCAAGGTGGTAAATCGCTGTGTTTCACCGTTTTTTTGGGCGGTAGAGCCCTCATCGTCAAAGACAGCGGGCGTTATTACCACGCAATTGCTGAAATAATTGTTTTGCGCCACAAGCGTTTCCGTATCGTAAGCCGTATTGTCTGCTCCTGCGTGAACGATAAGATGAACCTCCTCATCGCTCTGCACCTCTATGACCACCACAAGAGCCTTTTCATACTTACTGTAAGAAATACCGTTCGGGTCGTCAAGGGGCAGCTCGAACCGCTCCTCTCTCTCTCCGCCATCGTCGGCATCGGGAATCCTGTATATTCCGTTTTCACTATCGATTTCGACTACTCCGTAGCAGTGAAGATCGGCACTCACATCGAGCGGTTCGGTGACATTCACACTCATACCTCCGCCGTCCGCCTCATTGTTGACGGCAAGCCACGCCCCGCTGTGATTGGTTACAAAAAAGGCGGCGAGACTTATCAACAAAACAATAGCGGCAACAATAACTCCAAGCTTAGCCTGTAACGTTTTGGACACAAGTCTCACCTCCTATATTGCTGATTTTTGCTAATAATACTTCACATTTATCCTATTTTACACGCGCTTTGAACTTAATAGAAGTATTGGAATTTACAAAGATCCTGTACTCCTCGAGCGGTATCGCCTTGGCATAATGATATCCTTGTATCACGTCAACCCCGAGGGATACGACGTTGTCAAACATCACCGAATTCTCAACACCCTCTTGGACGACGGTCATATTGATGCTCTTAGCAAGATCTATGACCATCTTGATTATCTTCTCGTCTCTTTCCTTGTTTACACCCGTCTTAAGGAAGAATCTGTCGAGCTTCAATTCATCCATGGGAATATTCTTAAGAAGATTGAAGGAAGAATAACCGGTTCCGAAGTCGTCTATGGAGCAAAGCATTCCGTTCTTATGAAGACGGTCTACTATATCGGATATCTTCTCATAGTTCTCCATAGCAAAGCTCTCGGTGAACTCCAAAGTAATAAGTCCGTCGGGAATCTGATAACGACGCTTGTTACCCACGTAGAATTCAAGGAAATCGTCGCTCATAGCGGTTACTCTAGATACGTTGACCGAGATCGGAACCACGTTGTCACCTCTTTCGGCAGAGGAGCTAAGGAACTTCAACACCTCGACGTAAATGAACTTATCAAGCTTTACAATAAATCCGTTGGTTTCGAACAGTCCGATGAACTCACCCGGGAACAGGTACTCGCCCTTTCTCGGATCAAACCATCTTACAAGAGCCTCGGCAGAATCTATTCTGTCGTATTTTACGTTATATTTAGGCTGAAGGAAGAGCTTGAACTCGTTGTTTGCCAACGCCTCCTCCATCTGCGCCTCGATCTTCTCGTCGTGAGCAACCTCCTCGTTCACCGACTCGGTATAAACGCTGAAAGGCTTATTGACGTTATTCTTTGCCGTCTCAGCAGACATCTGAGCGCACTCTATCATTTCGGGAATCGTACGACGTTTACCCTCAAAGGTGCGGTAAACTCCTATGTTGAACCTTACGACTACCCCCTTTTCCTTCAAGGGAGCGTATTTATTGATTATAGCCTCAACAAGACGTATTTTGTCCTGCAATGCTCCGTCCGAGGTATATCGGTAAAGCAGAAGGAATCTTCCGTCTCCGCTGTATCCGTAGGTTTCACCGCCCGAGCAGAAGGTGCCGAGAACTCTCGAGATAAACTTCAGAGTATTGACGGCAAAATCCTCACCAAGCTGATCGTTTATATATCTGTACTGTCTTACGTTAGCCGCAATAAGTGCATATCTTTCCTTGCCGTTATATACCACGCCGAGTGCCGAACGTCTGAATTGCTCTGCGTTTGCACACTCTATGGTCGCATCGGTAAGGGCGGCAACGTCCATTTTTTCCTCTATCTTTCTGCGGAAAATGAAGGAATAAATAAGAGAAATAACCAGACCGATAATGGCAAGAGCCATTACGTTGATAACGTGGCGGATATATTCCATATCCTCGCTTACGAGAAGCTCACTCTCGGAGAAGGTGACAAGCAGCACGTTTCCTCCGAAGGACTCCATAGGAGCTATCGCAACGGTGTATTTTTCACCAAACACCTTTACCTCGGCAGTCGTCTTTCCACCGCCCGAGGCGGCCTCTCTGACCTGCCTGGTCTCATCATTGTTATTTGTGACCGAACCTATAAAATCATAGAAATTATTGCCAAGCACGTAGCCCGAGCCATCCTTGACGTGACCGCCAAGAACCATACCGTCGCTCTTGATTATTGCAACAACGGATGCCTTCTCGTCTATGACCTTGGATGTGTCGAGAAGAAAGCCTTGAGTGGCTTCGAGAATGGAAATAACTCCGTCCACGTAGCTCGAGCCCTTAACCGGAACGTACAAAGCAATGCAATGCTTTTTAAGCATGGAGTCGAAATAGACATCGGTGGCTCCGGGCTTCTGCCCAAGAGCAAGAGCGTCAATTGCCTCGTCCATTTCATGAACCGGCAGACCGGTTGCATCGTATGCCTCACCGTTTTTGTAATATCTGAGGTCACCGAAATCGTCACTGCCTATATGCTTGCCTATATGCTCCTCAACGTATTCCTTACCGGGTGCGTATTCAAGCTCGTCGGCTATTGCATAAAGATTATCGTAATGAACCTTGGCAAGCCCCTCGGCAAGAGTAAGGTCACGGTCAAGATAAAGCATAGCGCTTCTTGCCGATGCATCCGTAACAAAGCTGCCGGAGGATATAATTATGGAAATAAGATAGACCGAGAGAAAGATTATGAGAAGAATTATAGATACCCTTTTAACGTTTCTCGGTATCTCAATTTCCGACCTTCTCTTTTCCTTGTGATTTTGTTCAGCCTCTGCGTCCGTGGCAGGCTCGCCTACCGCATCCACTTCATCTGCTGTTTCCTCGGAAGGCTCGGACACAGCCTCAATATTCTGCTCCTCGATCTCCTCGACCTCAAGCTCCGCATCTCCGCCCGATGAATTCAGTGTAACTCTGACGGTTTCGTTTTCCATACTGCGTCCTCCTTCCTTGAAAAATTTCAGTTAAGCTTTTTTGACTTTAATACTTTAAGCTTATAATTTTTGGTTGATTTTTTTGCCAAACGGTGCTTTAATACACCTAAAACCCCATTTCGACTACGGTGTATCCTCGCCCTTATCCTCTGTCCTCTCGGGTGTTTTTTTCGACGAGTCCTTACGCCTCTTAACGCAGGAGAATATCATTGCTCCGAAGAATAAGCCCTCGGCAGCAAAAATGATGATCATAACCCCCTTGCCGCTGAAAAGAGTGTCGAAGAAGCCGAGAAAATCCAGGTTTTTAACGTATATTCCGATAAGCCTGTCGCCTCTTGCCACAACGCTGTCCTTTGCAGGGCTGTTATCTCCCGCAGTAACAAACATTATTTCGCCGTTCTCCTCGTAAGGCTCCTCAACAACGCGGTGAGTATTCGGAAAGCCGTAAATGACGGGATCATCCGAATAAAAGCAGATAACATCTCCCCGCTTAACGTCCTCGGGCGAAATTTCCTTTATAAGTATGTAAGAATCTCTCGGGATATCTGGCTCCATGCTACCGCTGACTATCCGCATTACCGAATAGCCGAAGACCTTCGGCACTCCGCCACGCATTTTCGTTCCCATGATAAATATCATAAGAGCACAAAGGAGCAAAAGCACCGTCCACCATAGCGTAGAAAGAGCTATTTTTACACCTCTTAAAACTTTACCTTTAGAAAACATTTTCCGATAGGAGCCACCCGCCGTCAGCCGCACGGACGGTCTCCTTCCTTTTCTTGCTAATTCTTTTTAAAGGAGTCAAGCACCTCGGAAAGATTTGCCTTGACAACCTCGTCGCCCTCCGAGACCGTAGCACCTCTCGGCAAAAGAACCTTGATAAGTCCTCTGTCAATAAGCGTCTTGTCATCCTCATAAGATAAACAATAATTTACATTTCCCACCTTTTGCGTAGGAATTTCAAGTCCGCTCATCATCGTATCAATAAGCTTCATTGCTTGCGAGAAGGAGCGATCGCTCTTCACCTTGACCAGCACGGGCGTGTCGGCAAATGCCGCCTTATTTACTATGCTGATGCAGTTTTTGTCCTCATATCCCTCGGGAGAAAGTGCAAGGTAAAGGTAGAGTGCCTTACCCATTACGTTGATCTTGGCAAGTATCTGC
>JAZRMT010000154.1:0-20200 GCA_045647805.1 Eubacteriales bacterium
TAAATATACGGATCGATACTATTGCGAAGGTATAAGCCGTAATTACTATAAAGGACAGCGGTACTGCTATATCCGAAACGAGCTTCTTTTTCGTCAATGCACGAAAGGCATTGACCGTTTCCGGAAATGCCAGAAGGAATACCGATGCCGAAAGAAGAAGGTCGATTATTGCCGAAGAACCGGAAACCGTAAATACCGCAAGCCTTGAAAGATCAAACATATCGTAAAACGACGCAAGCTCAAAGCCGAGTATTAGCAAGGAGAAGAGACAGACTGCAACGAAACGTATTCTGCAAGCCATGATAGCATCAAGAAACTTATCTTTTATCCTGTCACGCTGTATGGGAAGCTCAAATTCCTGCACCAGCCTCCTGTTTTTATCGGGAACGTATTCCGACACGCCGTCGGGAGCAAGACCGCCTCCGTTTTCCGGGTTATCATCAAAATCCACCACGTTTATTCCGGAGTCGGGATCGGGGAGATTGTAATCCCTTTTATCCTCTCCTTTACCCACTTTCGGAGAGAGCTCGGGCTGCTCGGATTCCTCCACGGCAGGCTGATCGTCAGCTTTTGGCTCGTCCTCATCGTTCGATATAAGACGCTTGATCTCCGCACGCTCATCCTCGACGGTTCGTTCGGGGTTAATATGCTCATCCGAATCCTTTTCGGAGAATTTAAACACGTTGAGTCTGTCCGCATCCTCGTCCTCCTCGGGAACAGACATATTTACTATAACAGCATCCGCAACCTGCTCCTCCATTTCAGCAGTAGGATCGAGAGCGGAGACTGTTTCATTTCTCGCTTCGAAAACAGGCTCGGAAAGCTTCTCTGCCTTGGTTTCCTGTTGCTTTGCTCCACGTCTTGGACGCGGATCATCGATCATTCGATAATGCTCGCTTGCTTCTGTGAATCTGGGAACATATGCAGTAAATATCCCCGCAGGAGTTTCTACCGACTGATCGGACTTTTCTTCACTTACATCAAAGACGTTCTGCGTTTGGGGCTCGTGTATTATATTCTGCTCTTCGATCGGCTCGGAGGGCATAGGCTCTGCTGATTCCTCGGAATCAGCCTCTTTTTTTTCCTCACCGTATTCAAACACAAGCGAATTATCGCCTATCTCAAATTCATAGGTCGTGGGCAGGTCGGTCTTTTCATCATTTTTAGAATTGATCCTGTCAATTATATCACGGATATTCTCTTCATTATTATCCAAGAAGACTCACCTCCCATTAATTTTACGTTGGCGGGCAACCTCTGCCATAATGACCGCCGCTGCACAAGAAACGTTCATTGAATTAACATTACCGTATAGCGGTATCGAAGCAATAAAATCACACTTTTCCTTAACGAGCCTTGATATTCCGAAGCCCTCGCTTCCCATAACGATGCAGGCACCGCAATTCATATCAAGATCGTAATAGCTCTCGCCGCCCATATCGGCGCCGAATATCCAAAGGCCCTTTTCCTTAAGCTCATCAACAGTCTGAGCAAGGTTTGTGACCTTGGCAACACGCATATGCTCGATAGCTCCCGCAGAAGCCTTGGCAACGGTGGGTGTAAGTCCGACGGCTCTTCTCTTGGGAATTATAATTCCGTGGGCACCCGAGCATTCGGCGGATCTGATGATTGCACCGAGATTATGAGGATCCTCAACTCCGTCAAGGAGGATAACGAAGGGCTTCTCCCCCTTCTCTTCTGCATATGCAAGTATCTCGTCTATCGTAGAATAGTTACGCTCCGCGGCAATTGCAACGATACCCTGATGACGTCCGCCACCCGAGAGAGTATCAAGCTTTCTTTTATCCGCCTCGATTATCTGTATCCTTCTTTCGGAGGCTATACCGATAAGCAGGTTGACCGAGCCTTCCCTATCTCCGGATTGAATATATATTTTCTCTACATCTCTTCCACCTGAAAGAAGCTCCTTAACGGCATTTCTTCCACTCACGACACATTCGCTGATCTCATCCTCTGCAAAAGGACGCACGTTTGGTCTGTCTTTTTTTCTGTATTCTTCTTTTCTTTTTTCGTAAATTTTTTTTTCCATAGATTGATGCCTTCAGATAAAAAAGTTATATTATATATTATTATAACATATTTTTTTGATTTTGTATATAGTTTAAAATATTTTTGTTATATATTTTAAGTTTTGTTTTCCGGTTTACATGTAATTTTCTTCGTATAAGTCACCGATTAATAAAAAGTAAAGCACAATAATACAAATTATGGACACTATTGTTAATTGCATTTGCAGTTGTTTTGTAGTATAATTATTGTAATAGAAGTAATTCCATTTATTTTTTCTTTTAAGATTTACTTCACCGAGATTTGGGAATACGGTAGAATGGAGGATTTAATCATGGCAATGGTAAAAACAAAAAAGGATTTTACCGATGGTCCGATTTTTTCACGTTTGTTTCTTTTCGTCGTGCCGATAATGCTGACTTCGGTTTTGCAGAACTTCTACAACATGGCAGACAAGATCATCGTTGGACAGTTCTCGGGCGATCCCAATGCTCTTGCGTCTATCGGATCGACTGCAACGCTTACGAATTTGTTTATCACCTTCGTTATCGGTGCGACCGCAGGAGTCGGAGTAGCAATATCACACGCCTACGGTGCGCGGGATCCGGTAAGAGTCAGGAAAACGGTTCACACCTCCTTCTGCTTCTCGCTTACTCTCGGTCTTATATCGGGAAGTCTCGGACTTATTCTTTGCAATCCGATACTTGAGATTATGGGTACTAAGCCCGAGTTGATGAATGGTGCTATGGCTTACATGCTTATCAACTGCATCGGTGTTCCTGCAAGTGCGATATATAACTGTGGGGCAGCTATACTGAGGTCGGTTGGCGACTCAAAAACACCGCTTTACATTTTGTCCACCACAGGAATTGCGAACGTTGTACTAAACCTGTTCTTCGTCATCTGCTGTAATATGTCGGTCGAGGGAGTTGCCATTGCTACAGTCGTCGCGAAGTACCTTTCGGCAGTTGCCGTCATATACATACTTATAAAAAGAAAGAGCGAGCCCTATTCCTTGAGAATAAAGGAGCTGGGCGTTGACCGGGATATACTCAAAAAAGTTGTTAGATACGGACTTCCCATGGGTATTCAGAGCTCGCTTTTCAGCATATCGAATATATTTATCACCGGTGCGGTAAACGAGTTCCCCACTACTACGATCACGGCAAAATCCATTTCTAACAGTATTGACAGCCTTCTCAACGCTGCTCTTGCTGCATACACTCACGCAACGATGACCTTCGTTGGTCAGAATCTCGGTGCAAAGAAGCCCGAGAGGATAAAAAAGAGTATTATATGCTCCTTGAGTCAGGTTCTGTGTGTCGGAATTATTATCTGCTCGCTTATATTCATTTTCAAGGAACCGATAATCCTTACATTCATCGATTCATCGGATCCACAGCTGGAGATCATTCTGAATAAAACGGTAGAAATAATGTCGCTTATGGTATTTTCGTACATATTGAGCGGACTTATGAATTCCTTTGCCGGCACGATAAGAGGACTCGGCTATTCACTGTCCTCAATGCTGATAAATCTTATTGCAACCTGCGGACTTCGAATCCTCTGGGTATCCGCATTCTTCTCTATTCCCTCACTTCACAATATTATCGGTCTGTTAGTTATTTATCCCATAAGCTGGGGCATGGCTTGCGTTGCTTATGCACTGTTCCTTATCTTAAATTGGAAGAAGATCAAGAAAAAATGCAGATACGTCGAAAATTAAGTATTAACAAGTATAATATCAACAAAACCCTTGACTTTTCTAAAGTTAAGGGTTATAATTTTGTTTAGTTTAAAGTTTTTTTCTTGGAGTGAACCAGATATGACTTCTGTAAAAAAGAAAAAGGATTTCACGTCGGGACCGCTGTTTCTTCCGATGCTCACCTTCGTCCTCCCTATTATGCTGACAGGTATACTTCAGGTTCTTTATAATATGGCAGACAATATGGTTGTCGGACAGTTTTCCGGTGATCCGAACGCACTTGCGGCAGTAGGTTCAACATCATCACTCACCAATCTTGTGGTTAACGTACTTATGGGACTTGGTGCAGGCTCGGGTATCGTTGTTTCTCACGCATTTGGTGCAAAAAACTACGGACTTCTCGAAAAAGCGGTGCATACCGCCATGACGTTTTCGATTATAGGCGGCATTGCTTTTTCTGCCATTGGAGTATTTATTTCAGAACCGATGCTGGTGCTTATGGGTACCCGTCCCGAGCTGCTAGAGGGCGCGGTGCTTTACATGCGAATAATCTGCCTCGGTATACCCGGAAGTGCCGTATTTAATTTCGGCGCTACTATACTGAGATCTGTTGGAGATTCAAAAACACCTCTTTACATACTCGCATCAACCGGTTTGGTCAACGTTGTATTAAACCTCGTGTTTGTTATCGTATTCCATATGTCGATAGCCGGCGTTGCAACCTCAACTATAATTTCACAGTATCTTTCGGCTGTAATTCTCGTTTATATTCTTAACAGAAGGAAAAACGAAAAGTACGGTTTGAACTTTAAAAAGCTGGGTATTGACCGAAATGTTCTTCTCCGTATTCTCAGATTCGGTGTTCCTGCGGGAATTCAGAGCGGAGTTTTCAGCGTTTCCAACATAATCATTACTACTGCTATCAACACCTTCCCCACAACTACCATCTCAGCAAAGACGATTGCCGGAAATATTGAGGGATTGCTTTATACCGCACTTAACAGCTATATGCACGCATCTATGACTTTTGTAGGACAGAACTACGGAGCAAACCAGCCCGAGCGTATCAAAAAGAGCATATTCTATTCGGTGAGTCAGGTTCTGATAATCGGTACGGTCATAGGTCAGGTAATGCTGTTATTCGGCGAGCCGCTTTCTCTTCTCTACATTGATGCGACGGATCCTAACAAGGACGAGGTGCTCAGCATAACTATGGATCTGCTGAAGCTGATGCTGTCCTCCTACGTTCTATGCGGAATTATGGAGGCTCTTGCGGGATCGCTCAGAGGCTTGGGATTCTCGCTTTTACCAATGATGGTAAACCTTATCGGAACCTGCGGAATGAGAATTCTGTGGATAGCGGTATTCTTCCCTATGCCCCTATTTAATAATATCATGGGCGTATTCCTCATTTATCCTATAAGCTGGATTTTAACGATCACGGCACATCTTACGGTTCTGCTTATATTTCTTCGCAAAAAAGGCGGGCTAAAAAAGGAACACGCACAGAAAAACGTAGACAATATATAACAAAAAGGACTCGGTTTTCACCGAGTCCTTTTTGTCAGTTAAGGCAGACTTAATCCGTTGTTATGTACGGTAAGTCCGAAAGAGCAATTATTCCTCTGCTGCTCTTTTTGCTGCGAAGCACTCGCTGCAATAAACGGCCTTACCTTCGGTGGGCTTGAAGGGCACTTGGCACTCCTTGCCGCACTCTACGCAGACTGCATCGAACATCTCTCTTGCACCCTTCTGCGCATTCTTCTTAGCGGCACGGCACTCCTTGCATCTGGAGGGCTTGTTCTCAAAGCCTCTGGATGCATAGAACTCCTGCTCACCTGCGGTGAACACGAACTCATTGCCACAATCTCTGCACTTCAATGTCTCGTCCTGGTACATGTTTCTCTCTCCCTTGATAGGTATTAAATATTTGCCCTGAGACGGATTCCAACCGACGCCTTTGTTAACCAACGCTCTCCCTTAAGCTACCTTGGGCATATAAACAACTTAATTGTCAAGGACATCTGAAATAGCACCGCGAAGCTTCGTGAACATCCTCCCCTTTGCATTATCCACCGATTTCGGCGTTTTGCAAAGGATACTCGATATCACAGCGGTGTTATATCCTTGAATATGAAGCATAAGAACCTTGTATTCGTAATCTGAAAGAAGCGATGATGCCTTCAAAAGAAGTGTATCAAAACGCTCACGCTGCATCAAAGCGGCTTCCGGCCCTGCCGAAACACCGATCTGCTCAACGTCAATATCCACAATCTTTACGTCCGTACGCTCTGCTCTGACCACATCAACAATACGGTTGTGAACGCAGGTACGTGCATAAAGACCGAAGGTCACCTCGTTCTGCCCGATATCAAACGTCCTCGCCGCAGAATGAAGCGCAACGCACGCCTCCGAAAAAAGCTCGCTGAAGCGGGACTGATTCTCGAGAAAGCCGGAAATAACCTTCTTCATCATAGGAGTATATCGACGGACGAGCTCGCCAAAGGCTCTGTCGTCACGTTCACGGCACTTCACGATCAAAGCACCGATCTCGGTATCTTCATACGAATTCATTTCTAAAAACTTCCATTTATGCTATTATTATATCGACTTATTAATTTAAAGTCAAGAGTTTTGTAAAAAAAATTTAAAGATATTTTCGATTTTAAACAATTTCACCCAAAATCCGAGCCATTTTTTTGTTCATAATGCTCTCAGGGCGTTTTTTCAGGAGAAGAACTCAAGCTTTCCGGTTAAAGAGAACAGCATTCCCCTATATATACTGCCCGGTTTTGCCTCAAAATTACTCTTGATAAGCTCTGCTTCTTCCCTTGTGGCAACCACAACCGAAACGGTCATAATTTCGCCTTCCTTATCAGAAGATTCAAGAATAACCTTGAAACGCTTTGTCGGCGTAGTTTCTATTCTCGCAGAGATTTTGGCACCGTTACCGGCAAGAGAAATATGCTTATTTGCCGAGCGAAGACTTCTTTCTCTGAGCCCCGGATCAAGGCTCTCGTAAAGCTCAGAGGATACAAGCCTTCCCTTTTCAGCAATCATATAATACTTTTCACCGTCAAATTCGTCAAAGAGAAGGTGACCTGAGGATACGAGCTCATTAAGGCACTGCTCGTAATCAAGCGAATAATCGTCGGTATTCTCCGCAATTATTTCGAGAACAGTGCTATGCTCGACGGGATATCTGATATTATCGAGAAGAAACAGCAAAAAAACCTTAAGATCGGTTATCGAACTAAGAAGAGCTTCTTTTTTCTTTTTCATAAAAACTCCTGTAAAACGAATAAAAGAATTATATTTGCCGATAATTTCCTAAAGTAAAAACAAGGAGGGACACGGCAGATGTACAACTACTATAACGAAAGGGAAAACGAAGGGGATACCCCATATACCGATCTGGCACTCGAAAGACGACGTGCGGACACCTCGCTTTCGGGAATCGAATACAAAAAAGAGATAGGAATATACGGAATATGGGAAAGGATAACCGTAAGCTCGGAGGAGGGGGCAAGGAGTATCGGCAAGCCCATGGGAATTTACGATACACTGCAGATCACCAGAATGGATCTGTTAGACGAGGAATCAATCGAGGATTCTGTTGACGAAATTGCAAGAGAGCTGTGCTACCTTTGTGACAGCGAGGATATAATTCCCGAGCGTCTTTTGATAGTCGGGCTTGGAAATCCCGCTCTTACACCCGATTCGGTTGGAGTAAAATGTGCAGATGCCGTCAAGCCGACAATGCACATCAAAGAACACGACGAGGGATTCTTCTATGCTCTCGAATGCTCGGAGATCGCCGTAATAACACCCGGGGTTGCGTCTGTAAGCGGACTTGATTCCTTCACGACGGTAAAGGGTGTGTCGGATATAATCAAGCCCGATGCAATAATCGCCATTGATGCACTGGCTTCACGCTCGGCTCAAAGACTCGGAACAACAATACAGCTCTCCACAACGGGAATACTGCCGGGGAGCGGTCTCGGTAATCCGAGAAGGGCGATCTCACGGGAAGAGATAGGCTGTCCTGTCATCGGAATAGGTATTCCAACGGTGATAGATTCCCGACTTTTCTCTCAAGGCAACGAAAATACCGATAACCGTCAAAAAAAATCGAGGGAGCAGGCAATGTTCGTTTCGCCAAAGGAGATAAACGAAATTGTAAGCGTTGCCGCAAGAATAGTCGGAGGAGCAATCAATCAAGCATTCGGTATGCCGATTTAGTTGATAATCAGCGTATCAAGAGCAAGCTTCGGAACAACGTGTCTGTCTTCGGAATCACGGTAATACTTTATATTGCCGTCTGTGGCATCCTCAAGAAGAACCGTCTCGGAGGGATAGCCAAAGGCAATAACAAGATGAGGAACCATTCCGTCCTTTCCAACGATGGCGGTCATCTCTTCCTTTCCGTAGGATCGGAACATACAGCTTCCTATACCGAGCTCGGCAGCGGTGAGTGTAATTGCCTCTGCGGCAATTCCGAGGTCTATTGCAAGGAGGGAGCTGATTTCCGAATCGGAGGAAACAACAATGTACGCCACGGGACGCTCATTCTCGGTGGGGCCGTCCCAATCAGCGAGATACCCTGCAAACTTAAGAGTTGAAAAGATCCTGTCACACTCTGTCTTGTCAGTAAAGAGCGAATATCTGAGCTTTTGCAGATTTGCACCCGAAGCCGTCACCCTCGCACTGCGTACAAAATCTACCAAGGTTTCACGAGAGATACTCTTTGTTGTATCAAATCTTCTGTAAGAACGGCATTTTTCTATCAAATTGTAAACCATACTTGTCACCTTAATACACAAAATCGAATTCAAAGTCGTAGATGCTGACTGTGTCGCCCTCTTCAACTCCCGCTTCCTTAAGCTTCTCTATTACGCCGTTTTTGATCAAAACACGCTGGAAGAAATTAAGCGATTCATAGTTATCGAAGTTGATCTGGCCCATAAAGTTATAGAGCCATTCGCCCTCGACTATATACTTGCCGTTTTCAAGGCGGACAACGGTCTCCTTCTGACCTGCGGCATTATCAATGGCCTCGTCCTCGGGGGTTATCTCGGTTTCGTAGACTGTAATGGGAGGAAGCTCCTTAAGCATTTCAGCGGTAATATTAACCAACTCACGAAGTCCTTCACCGGTAGCCGCACTTACGTAGACGACCGGTATTCCGAGCTTTTGTGCATATTCCTTAAATGCTTTGTAGGTCTCGGAATCGGTGTCGGCAGAATCTATCTTATTAGCAACTAAGATCTGAGGTCTTTCTGCAAGATTCTCCGAATATTTCACCAGCTCGGTATTTATTTTTTCAACGTCGCTTACCGGATCTCTGCCGTCGGTTGCGGCTACGTCAACAACGTGAAGAAGCAGTCTGCAACGGTCGATATGCCTGAGGAATGCATGACCTAACCCCTGTCCCTCCGAGGCTCCCTCGATGAGACCGGGGATATCGGCGGCAAGGAAACCGGCACCTTCGCCCGCGCTTACTACACCGAGATTCGGAGAAAGCGTGGTAAAGTGATAATTTGCAATCTTCGGCTTTGCCGAGGAGATCATAGAAAGAATGGAGGACTTTCCTACGTTGGGGAAGCCGATAAGTCCGACCTCTGCAAGCATTTTCAGCTCAAGAAGAACCTCACGCTCCTCACCCTTAGTTCCACTTTTAGCAAACTTGGGAATCTGTCTTGTAGGAGTAGCAAAGTGACGGTTGCCCCATCCTCCTCTGCCGCCCTTACAAAGAACGTATTCACTTGCGTTTGCCATATCAAAAATGATCTTTCCGCTTGCAGGATCCTTAATGAGGGTTCCCTCGGGCACGTCGATTATTATATCCGCACCGTTCTTGCCGTGCTTCTTTCCGCCCATGCCGTTTCCGCCGTTTTCTGCGACAAATTTCCTTTTATATCTAAAGGCAAGCAGGGTGTTTGCGCCCGTATCAACACGAAATATGACGTTACCGCCTCTTCCGCCGTCTCCTCCGTCAGGACCGCCTGCGTTAACATATTTTTCACGGTGGAAGGCAACGGCACCGTTACCTCCGTCTCCAGCTTTTACATAAATCTGAATATTATCAATAAACATACTTTAAACCTTTGTTGAATCGTCACCCTTTTGTCTTATAACGATCTTAATAGGCGTACCCGAGAAGCCGAAGGCATCTCTCAGACAGTTTTCAAGATATCTTCTGTACGAGAAGTGGAAAAGCTCCTCGGAATTACAGAAAATAACAAAAGTCGGGGGTGCAACCGACGTCTGCGTCATATAATAAATTTTCAGTCTCTTTCCTTTATCCGAGGGAGGCTGAACACGGTTGGTGGCATCGTTTAAAAGGTCGTTAAGCGTACCTGTGCTTATTCTCTTTCTTGCCTCGGAGTACACGGTATTTATAAGCTCATAGATATTTGCACATCTCTGCCCCGTCAGAGCGGAAACATAGATTATCGGTGCGTAAGGCATATAAGAAAGAGCGGTTCTTATGTTTTTGTTATAGGCATTTACCGTGTTGTTTTCCTTCTCCACCGCATCCCATTTATTAATAACGATAATACACGCCTTGCCCGCCTCATGAGCGATACCTGCAATCTTCTCATCCTGCTCGGTAACTCCGTCCTTGGCATCTATCATTATAAGACAAACGTCCGCACGCTCTACCGCCATATTGGCTCTCAATACGCTGAACTTTTCTATTCTGTCCTCAACCTTGGAGTGGCGGCGTATTCCTGCGGTATCAATGAAGTTGTATACACCGTGCGAATTCTCTACCTTGGTGTCTACGGCATCTCTGGTGGTGCCTGCGATGTCCGAAACGATAACACGCTCCTCACCGCACATTCTGTTGATTATTGAGGACTTGCCCGCATTGGGCTTTCCGATAACGGCAACGTTTATAACGTCTTCGCCCCCATCATCCTCCTCATCAAAATGGCATTCCTCGACAACCGCATCCAAAAGATCTCCGGAGCCTGTACCGTGGAGAGAGGATATTGCGATAGGATCTCGATCAAAGCCCAGCTCGTAGAATTCGTAAAACTCATAGGGGAGCTCTCCGACCTTATCAACCTTATTTATTGCGGGAATTATCGGTTTGCCGGATTTTTTAAGCATTATAGCTATATCTCTGTCATCGGCAACAAGTCCCATACGAACGTCACACATGAAAATTATACAGTCTGCGGTAGCAATGGCTATCTCCGCCTGATTACGCATCTGCTTCGGAATAGTTTCTTCGCTCTTAGGCTCAATTCCTCCCGTATCGACAAGAAGGAAGCGCTTGTTATTCCATTCGGCATCCGCATATATTCTATCTCTTGTTACACCGGGAGTATCCTCAACGATGGAGCGTCTTTCGCCTATTACCTTATTAAAAAGGGTACTTTTTCCTACGTTTGGTCTACCTACTATTGCAACTATTGGTCTTGACATTTTTTCCACTTCCTTTCAATGCTTCACTTCAAAGGGATTCACCGAGAAGAGCTTCGCAAAGCTCGTATCCGTCCGAGCAAACCGGCCGTATCTTAACTCCGAGAGAATCCGAAAGTTGATCAACCGTCATTCCGCATAGGAAAACATCCTCTCCCTGCCTCAAGGCATTTTCGGGTATCAAAAGCTCATCACAAAGTTCTGCATCTTTAAGCTGATCATATATATCCCGTCCGGTAAGAAGACCGGACACTGTTATTGATTCACCAAAGAAATTATTGATGATTTTGTAAACTTTTATTTGTAATCCTTTACATATTCTCGCTAATTTCTCGCAAAACGAAACTATAAAAGGATAAGAGGCAACTCCTGTGGCAACAGAAACCGAGCGTTTGGTTCTTCTCTTTTTAAACAAACTCTTCGCCTCACTGATGGCAAAGCCAAATTCGTCCGAAAGCGACCTGAGCATTCCCACACCGTTCTCTATCTGCGGATAATCCTCGTAATAATCGGTGTCGGGAATCGGTCTGTTAGCCTTCAAATAAAATTCATCTGCGGCAAAGAACAGACGTGTGCCGTGTTTTTTCTTATGCCTTGCTCCGAACTCGGAGATAAGATCAATGACTTCCGACGCCTCCTTAGCCGTAAAATCCGTCAAAGGATAGAGCTTGTCCCTATACTTTGTAAGCCCTGCCGGAACGATCGCCACACTGCTCATAGATGGGTAATATTCAGAAAGATCGGTAAGCGTTCTTCTAAGCTCCTCGCCATCGTTTATTCCTCGGCAAAGAACTATTTGACCACACATTGTAAGACCTGCGTCACGAAAATCCGAAAGATACTTTAATACCTCTCCCGAGCGTTTGTTTTTCATCATTTTAACTCTCAGGTCAGGATTTGTGGTATGCACGGAGACGTTTATGGGAGAAAAACGCATCTTGACAATCCGCTTTACATCCTCGTCTGTCATATTGGTTAGTGTTATATAGTTACCGTGGATAAAGGAAAGCCGGGAGTCGTCATCCTTAAAATATAATGTATCACGCAGTCCCTCGGGATTCTGATCTATAAAGCAAAAAATGCAACCGTTCTTGCAGGAATGCTTCTCATCCATAAGAGGTGTTTCAAAATCAAGGCCGATATCGTCATACTCGCCCTTAATGATCTTGAAAATCAGCTCTGAGGACTCGCGTTTTACAAGGATGCTTATTTCCCTCTCGGCAAGATAAAAGCGGTAATCGAGAACATCCTTTATCTCATTTCCGTTGATCGAAACAAGCTCGTCACCGTCGGCTATACCGCACTTGTCGGCTTTCGAGCCCTTTTCAACCGATTTGATCTTTACCACCGTCATCCTCCCTTCTGCGGATCATTCTTGTCCTTTTGCATAAAATATAAACTGCACACGTTAACAAAGAAAACGTGAGCGAGCCGAAAAAGTCTATCCAAACATCGGCTATCTCAGGTCCTCTGCCCGAAAAAATCTGTATAGTTTCATCGGTAAACGCCACAAAAAACGCAATGATCTGTGCAATCGGAAGTGTCGCTTTTAATTTCTTTGTAAAGAAAAGAGTGTATGCCGTAAGCTCTGCTCCAAGGACACCGAACTCGACAAAATGCGCGATCTTGCGAATATTATCAATTATAAAGCCGACTATAACCGACGACTCGGGAAGAAAATCTGAAAGCCATCCCGACACCGCCTCGCTTTCTTCACTTGAGGTGTCGGCGGGCAGCATAGAATTAACAAAAATAAAGGTCAGAGTAGACAGGATAAGGAGTAAAAGACAGTATTTCATTAATTTTCTTTTATTAAAATCCATATCCATCCCCCCTTTTTTACCGTTGTTTTCTTCCTCCGAGGCTTTTTCTTGTAGTTTTTTCAAGCATCTCGGGAGTTAAGCCGTTTTCGGCTATGTAGGCAAGTGCCTCCTTTGAGCCGCTCTTACCGGCAAGAAGCATGAGCCTTATTGATTTTTCTCTGTCAAAGTCAACGCCAAGACCGTCAACGTAGCATTTTGCGTAAAGATACTTGCCCGTGGCAACAAGTTCCTCGACGTAGGTGGGATCATGCCTTGCCGCCGCCCTAAAGCACTCGAATGCACGTCTTGCATCCTGCCTGACCGCTGAATATCTCAGCTCCTCGTCAAGCTCAAAGTCCTCAACGTATCCTTCAAGAAGCTCGGCATAATTTCTGTATTCCGGCTTATGTGTCGGGATCATAGAAATTCCGATAACGTCAGGCTCAAACATACAGCCCGAGGTATACGCCATACCAAGATACAGAAGAGCCTCAACACAGCCGCTGTCAGCAGACATACGCATATATTGATAAGCCTTTTTATAATCTTTGCCTACGCCCTCACCGTGAAGATAGAGCATTGCTATATTATAGCACGCCTCTCCTCCCTCAAGATCTCTTGCAAAGGCGAAAAAGCTCTTTGCCTCGAGAGGATCCTTAGCCACACCGAGACCGTGCCAAAGACAGTAGCCGTAGTTAAACGAGGCAAGAGCATCGCCCTCTTTCGCACCTTCAAAATACATTTCTGCGGCGAGTTCATATTCACCTTCAAGAAATTTAATGTCAGCTACAAGCTTCTCGTACACGGCAAACCTCCGTTATTTTTTCTTTCAAATCAGAACGCAATGCTTTTTTCCGAACATTTTTCGGGCTCAAAGCCCTCAATATTTACATCCGTAGCTGTAATACCAAGCTCGCGGCAGATAATCGAGATAACTCTTCCGCCTATAAGCTCTCTTCCCTTGTCTGTTGAATAATGAGTAGGATCCGAGTGATATTCCTCGGGGAAGCCCTCTGCCAACGAATAAAGATCGTTAATCAAGGTATCAGAAGAAGCCAAGGCGTTTATTGCAGCCTCGTTGTACTTCTTTATAATCTCGTTATGCCTTTTTGCACCTTCTCCGTATTTTTCTTCAATAACGGGAGTTGAGGTAGCAAAAACGATCTTAGCCTTAGGATAAAGCATACGAATTCTCTTATTTATCCTTGCGATAGCCTCGGCATAATAGGAGATAGATGTCAGCGGACCGTCGTCAAACAGCTCGAGAACGTCCCAAAGTCCGGCATTCCAGTGAACGAGATCAACGTCATCCGGCCACTTTCCCTCTTCCTTCCATACGTGAGCATAGCGAAGCATATACTCGGCAAAACGGCAATTCTCGGAGGGATAGTATACCTCAGCCGTGTCCAAAAGGGCCTCCTTGACGTATTTATCATAACCCATTCTGATGGAATCACCCATTAAAACGACTTTTTTCATTTTTTATTCCTTTGATTATCTACTGTAATTCAAGTTTCTTTTCAAAAACTATCTGCTCGAATTCCTCGGCCGTCTTCTCCTCAGAGCGTGTCTCGTTCAGTCCGAGCACTACCGCAGCACCGAGAATAAGTACTATACCTATAAATTGATCAATGGCGTTTTCCTCACTAAAGAGGATCATACTGTAAACGGTTGCCGAAAGCGGCTCCATCACCGAAAGCGATGAAACAGTACCCGCATCGAGCGTTTTTATAACTATTCCGTTAAGTATAAAAGGAATAATAAACGTACAAACGGCAAGACCTATCAAAATAGGAATTGTGGGCATGGCGTTCGAGATAGCAATATTGCAGTATGACACGGGATCACAAAGAGAAACTGCAATTATTGCCATAAACGTAAAGCTATATAGGTTTGCACAGGATGACGGTATGTTCTTGCTGTTGTAATATTTACAAAGCAGGACGTAAGCGGCATAGCTTATAGCCGATAGCAAGCCGAAAACAATTCCCACGGGATCGAACTTAAGTCCTCCGATCACACCTGCGACAAGACATCCTCCGACCACCACCGAGAGTATCGCACCGATCTTTACGGATGACAGCTTTTCTTTAAAAACAACGCTTGAGACCGCAGTGACGAAAACCGGATGCATATTCAAAAGTGTGACTGCAGTTGAAACCGACGTTTTTACCATAGAGGTGTAGTACAAAAAGCAGGAGAAAAACAGACTGACGCCAAGCAACAGAAATATGGGAATATTGCTCCACGCCACCTTAAAGCTCTTACGGCTGCGAAGTAATGAATAGATCAGTAGTATAACCGTTGATACACCCACTCTCGTAGCGGTAAGCTGAATACTCGTAAAGCCGTACTCGGAGAGATAGGTCACGAATATTCCCGACGTCCCCCACAGAAGCCCTGCAAGAATAATGAGAGCTATTGCCCCCTTCTTGCCAACTCCTACTGACAATTTCAACTTCATCTTTTAATTATCCTATTGTAAACTTAGTTCCCTCTCTGGTATCAAGAAGAGTTATTCCCTTTGCAAGAAGCTCGTCTCTGATCGCATCAGCGGCAGCGAAGTCCTTAGCCTTCTTTGCAGCCTTTCTCGCCTCGATCTTCTCGTTTATGTAAGCGAGAAGCTCGGGATCAACCGCTTCGTCTGAGCCGCCCTCACTCTTCTCGGAATTGAGCTTTTCGGCAGCGGCGAGAAGACCGATATCAAGAACTCTGTCAAAATCCTTTATCAGAGCAAGCTTAGTCGCATCGCTTGAATTGAGCTTGAATACGTCGTAAAGAGCGGTGATTGCGAGAGAGGTATTGAGATCGTTATCAAGAGCGTCGGTAAATCTCTTCCTTCCCACCTCAAACATATCCGCATCGACCGCACCGTCATTCGACTTAAGAGCGGCAACCTTAGCCACAAGCTTATCGTAGGCGGTTCTTGCATTATCAAGGTTCTCCCAAGTGAAGACAAGATTTCTTCTGTAATGAGACTGCAAACAGAAGAAACGGTAAACGAGGGGATCATACCCCTTCTCCTCGAGTAGCGAAACGGTAAGGAATTCGCCCTTGGACTTAGACATCTTACCCGAACCGGTATTAAGATGCATTACGTGGAACCAATAATTACACCATTCGTGACCGTATGCTGCCTCGGACTGTGCGATCTCGTTGGTATGGTGAGGGAATGCGTTATCTATTCCTCCGCAGTGAAGATCGAGATATTCTCCGAGATGCTTGCCCGCAATGCAGGAGCACTCGATGTGCCAGCCGGGATATCCTATACCCCAAGGAGAATTCCACTTAAGCTCCTGATCGTCGAACTTGGACTTGGTAAACCAAAGAACGAAGTCCGCCTTGTTCTTCTTGTTTCCGTCCTCCTCAACGCTCTCACGAACGCCAACCTCAAGATCCTCCTCCTTGAAATCGTTGAATACATAGTATTTCTCAAGCTTGGAGGTGTCAAAATAGATATTACCGCCAGCTTCGTATGCATAGCCCTTTTCAAGAAGAGTTTCTATCATCTTGATGAACTCGTCGATACAGCCGGTTGCAGGCTCGATGACCTCGGGCTTCTTTATATGAAGCTTTTCACAGTCGGCAAAGAATGCATCGGTGTAGTACTTTGCTATCTCGAGAACGGTCTTACGCTCACGCTTTGCGCCCTTTAGCATCTTGTCTTCACCGGTATCACCGTCACTGGAAAGATGTCCGACGTCGGTGATGTTCATTACTCTCTTGACGTCATTGCCTATATAACGAAGATATTTCTCGAGAACGTCCTCCATAGTGTAGGTTCTGAGGTTACCGATATGGGCAAAATGATATACGGTAGGACCGCAGGTATACATAGACACCTTACCCTTTTCTCTCGGAATAAAATCTTCCTTTTTTCTTGTTAACGAATTATAAAGCTGCATAGTTTTCCTCCCGGAATAAGTTTCCTCAAATAAGCATAATTACTCGGTTATCATTTTAACAGAAACAGCCGTCTTTGTCAAGAGATATAGAAAATATTTAAAAGAATATATGTAAAAAATAATTATTTTTCAAAATAATGTATTGTAATTTCCAAAAAAATTTGGTATCATATATAGTGTAGAATTGTACCTTCGGAGGTTTACATATATGAATTCAAAAGAAAAGAACAAAAAAGGCTCATACAGCTCTCTCAAGGGCTTTCAACGTGCGATACCGATACTGCTCTTGGCGGTGGCCGTGTTTATTGCCGTATGTTTTATAAATGAAAACACGGGAGCTCTTGGCGGAGGCATCAGCGCGATAATTCGAGGACTGTTCTCTGCCGGAGCATATGCTATTCCTCCCCTGCTTTTGCTTCATGCGCTGTTTTACGCCGAGGACGTTGCAAGGAAAAGGGTTATTTCCCGTGTGATCTTCAGCGTTATCACAGTCCTTGTGGTTTCATCCATAGAATACACTATTGTCTTCTGGGGCAAGGAGTTCGAGTTTGCTCCCAAAGAATTTTACTCCACTGAGAGTGCGGGCGGATTTCTTGGAAGCATCGTTGCTTTCGGTCTTGTCAAAATGCTCGGAACGGTGGGAGTTTACATTCTTGCTGTTGCACTGATCGCTTTATATATCACATTTTTCTTCTCCGGTCAGAACAGTGCTTTCGGAAGAGTCATGTATTCGGTTCTCGGTTTCTTTGCAGGTATACTTGCTCTTATTGAAAGAGGAATAAAAAGACTTTTCGGCTCTGCCAGAAAAGCAAAGGAAAACAAAAAGATACGTGATAACAATAAAAAGAACCGTCAGCTTCTCGACGACCAATTCTTTGAGGTTGACAACGGTATTAGCGAGCTTAAGATAAGCGAGCTTGGAATACTCGAGGAAAAATCCGGTGCAAGTGTCAAAAAAGCATCCGAGCAAAAGGAGGAAGCCGCACCAGAAGCTGCCCCCGAAGCCGCACCCGAGACAGCGCAGAAAAAGAGCCTTAATCTCGATTACGGACTTGAGCACGGAATGTTCGATGCTATTCTCGGAGATAAGGACAAGGCTCACGGGGGCTTTGAGAAGCCCGCCCCCGAGAGAGATAATCACCCCGAGGAAAATATTTACGGACTCGATGAAAGTGCCGACAAGGTATTTACGCAAAGCTTCGATCCCTTTGATTTCGCAGTAAATCAGAAAATTGCCGCAAAGTCCTCCTCAAGATCGATCAAGGAGGAGAGTGTCGGAATAAACGAGATTTCACGTCCTCTTTCCTCTATGACTAACGAGGAGATAGAGGCTCAGAGACGCAAGCTCGAGTTTGAACGCAAGAAAAAGATGATAATCGAGATGCGTTCCAGAACTAACGGCTCGTTCTCTCAGGCAGGTACTTCAGAGAACATGCGTTCTTCTGCACCGGAGGCAGAGACTTCTTCGGTACCTAAAACCGTCGAATTCAACGTATCAAACGAGCCTAAGGTTGTAGAAAGACGTCCTACCGAGGGTGCAACCTTCAAGGGTACATTTGAAAAACAGGAATACCGTGAGCATGATGCGGAGAAGGCGGCGGCACACGTTGCCGAGATCGTGGCTATGAACAATCCCGCTTACGCAAAGAGCTCAAACGAGGTATATACATACGTTAAGATAACCGAAACTCCCACACCCGAGGTGCCTAAGATAACCGCCTTTGAAGAGAAGGTTGGCGAGGAGCTACCCACCGTGGATGACGGATATTATAACGCCGAACACTCGGACTCCTACGAAGAGAAAAGAGAAAATGCTTATAGCAGCACCGCCGCACCCTACGGTGAGCAAAGGTCGGACGTTTATAGCGGCACTCCTATATTGCAGAGTGAACAAAAGGCTGATTCTTACGGATATCCGGAGCAAAATCAGTACAACGGTTACGAAAATCAGAGCGTAGGTGCATCCGACTACTCTGAGGCTGCTTTCGATATAAATGCTACCAAGTCCGAAGAAGCGGGTTATACCGATTCCTACGGTGTCAAAGAGGTAAGCGAGGAGCCGACTGTTTCCGACGATGTCATCGGTATGGACTTCGATAGCGAAGATACGGTTGACGGCGGCTCGTCCGAGACCGTGACAGACAAAGCTTCGGACGGATACGAAGGCTTCAAGCCTTACAATCCGCCTACGGTCGAAGAGCCTGTCCCCACCGAGGAGATAAAAGAAGAAACAATAATGATCGAGCGAACGATGCTCTCCCCTACTCCCTCATCGAGTGCTGTGCGTGACAGTAAATACACCCTTCTGTCCGACGATATGCAGGTGCTTGAGGACGAGGAGCTCGAAGAAAACGAGGAGAGTGGTGACTATTCCTTCAGTTTCGGTGATGAGGACGAGGCGGTTGAGCCCATCAAGCCCGTTTTGAATGATTTCTCCGAGGAAGGAACGGTATTCAGCTTTGATGACGAAGAGGAACCCGAAGAAGAGGAGGATATAACCGAGTATTACAACGAGATTCCCGAGGAGGATGCTATAACCAGCGGAGAAATTCCGCCGGAGGAGCAGAATCCCGACGTGCTTCTTCAAAGAGCGATGTTCCCATTCCTTGACAGAGATTCAAGTGAAAAGCAATCTGCAAACCTTGAGGAGTCAGACAGCGTATATGCCGAAGAACAGAGCGAAGCGGAGGCTTGGGAAGATGAATACGAGGAAAAAGAGGAGGAGACGCCCATCGCCGTATCGGCAGAGGATGATACCGATGACAGCGAGCCGCCCTTCGACGTTGACGAGCCTGTTTGTGCAGCACCCGTCAATGCAATAATTCCCGCAAGCGAGGCGAAAAAGGAAAAGGCAGATTCTAAGAAGCCCGATTATTCCAAATACGAATTCCCTTCCATAGAGCTTCTCGGAAAGGATGAAAAAAACGTTAACGAAAACGTTGACGAGGAGATTCAGGAAAATGCGGACAAGCTCATCGAAACTTTGGCATCCTTCAACGTTACGGCATCAATAAAGGGCGTTGACAGAGGTCCTCGTATTACCCGTTACGAGGTTGTTCCTGCAAGGGGTGTTAAGGTTTCCAGCGTTATGAATCTTCAGGATGATATCGCACTCGGACTTGCCGCAGAGGGCATCCGAATGGAGGCTCCCATTCCCGGAAAATCCGCAATCGGCGTTGAGATTCCCAACATCAAGGAGGAGACGGTTAGACTTCGTGAGCTTCTTGAGACCGAGGACTTTATAAACGCAAAATCCAAGACAACCATTTGTATAGGTAAGGACGTTACAGGTCAGCCTGTTATCAATGATATTGCAAAAATGCCTC
>JAZRMT010000155.1:0-3416 GCA_045647805.1 Eubacteriales bacterium
CAGCACCTGTAAAGCCTGCCGTTGTCTTTGCGACCTGTGCGAAGTCAACAGTCTTTTCAAAGGGCTTATTCTTTGCGTGAACGTTGAGTATTTCCTCACGTCCCTTAATGTCGGGGTAGGTAACTGTGATCTGTCTGTCACATCGAACGGGACGGAGAAGTGCGGGGTCAAGTATATCGGGGCGGTTTGTAGCCGCAATAACTATAATACCCTCGTGAGAGCCGAAACCGTCCATCTCAACGAGAAGCTGGTTGAGAGTCTGCTCTCTCTCGTCGTGACCACCGCCAAGTCCGGCACCTCTGTGACGGCCGACAGCATCGATCTCGTCGATAAAGATTATACTTGCGGGAGCCTTTCTAGCGTTATCAAAAAGGTCTCTTACTCGGGATGCACCGACACCGACGTACATTTCAACGAAATCAGAACCCGAAATTGAGAAGTAGGGCACGCCCGCCTCGCCCGCAACAGCCTTTGCAAGAAGGGTTTTTCCCGTACCTGGAGGGCCTACAAGAAGAACGCCCCTGGGAATCCTTGCGCCGAGCTTAACAAACTTATCGGGATCCTTTAAGAACTCAACTACCTCTTCAAGCTCTGCCTTTTCCTCATCTGCACCTGCAACGTCGGCAAATTTGACCGCATTCTTGTCTCCGGATACCATTTTCGCCTTCGATTTGGAGAAGGAGCCGATCTTGCCGCCTCCCGCACCTGCGGACTTCATCATAAATATCCAAAGTCCTATGATTATTACAGCGGTAATTATATAAGGAAGGTACATAACGTACCAAGGAGTTTCCTCGGCAGCCTCAAAGTCGTATTCAACAAGTCTTGAACCCTCGGAGGTATAGACCTCGTAAGCAAGATCGGTAATTTCCTCGATCTGAGTGTTATAGCTGAATTTATAGGTAAATTCCTCCTCAACAAGCTTGCCATTCTCAACGAGAATAACTCCCTTGCCGTCAGCCATCAATATTTTGCCGTTTTCATCTCTTACCGGCTTATAAGCTACGACGTTGATATTGCTTTCCGCATCAACCGTAAATTCCTTTACAAGATCCTTATCAAAAAGCTCGACAAGCTCGGAGTAAACGAATTCATCCTCTTCCTTATTTTTATTAATGACAGAGACGGCTACAATGAACACGCCGACTATCAGAATGAGCATTATTATGCTCTTTAAGTTTGCCTTCATTAAGTATTTTCCGTACCTTTCTTAGTAACACCGTTAGTTATTATTTTCAAAATATAATTATTTATGACTTAAATTCCGAAGCCGAGTAAAAACGCTCGGACGATTCGGGAGATTTTATACAAAGTGCGGCATAAATGCCGTTTCCGTTTTTCTCTGCTCCGTCATCCCTTACGCAAATTCCCGGAATCCAGACGATTCCATTTTCGTCGCATAAAAGAGGAATTCTCTCTCTAACGCTTCTCGGAATCTTTCTGTCGCAAAATAGCTTTTTTACCTTATGTGTCATTCCACCGTAATATACCGTATCTCCGTCGCGGCGGTTTCTTAAATGCAAGCTACCATTTATTATAGCAGATGACAGATTTTGTTGTATTGAAAAACTGTAAACATTTAAAGAAGATTTCAAAATAGGAGTATCTGAAATAATTATATCCGAGTATTGCTCTTCAATCGAATTAACTCCATTTGACAGGGGGATAATAAAATCTACTCTATCGGATTTGGCGCCTTCGACACGGCAAATTCCACGCTCGCATACAAATAACAGATCTTTTTTTACACTATATGAAAAATTATCCTTCGATAAAAGGGCGTAAAGATCAGAAAACAGGCTCTCAGAGATAGTAAAACCGAATAATTTAGTAAATACTCTGATCAAAACCGCCTTATGGAGTGTCAATAGCTCACGAGCGTATAACGCATCGTGGGTATCAAGAAATTTTTGTGCCTCGGAGGATATAAAATTATCGTCCAATCTCAGATTTGACGAAAATCTTACGAACATCTGCTCAGGCTCTTCGGTAATTTCGGATAAGAGAGGGGTAATCTCGTTACGGACAAAATTACGGTTATAATCCGAGCAAAGGTTGGTCGAATCGGTGACAAAGCCAATCCCAAACTCATCCAAAGCTTTTGTTATATGCTTCTTCGATAAATATATCATCGGACGAATGATATTATCTCTTACGGGCGGAATACCCGCACCGCCCCTAGTGCCTGCGCCTCTAAGAATATTCAAGAGCACAGTTTCAAGGTTATCATCGGCGTTGTGAGCCGTTGCAATAAAAGCAATGTCATTTCTGCCCGATATTATATCCGCAAAATAAGAATATCTTGCTTCCCTTGCACATTCCTCAATGCCCAGACTGCGTTCTCTGGCGAGTGTAGGTACGTCAATTTTTTTTGAAACAAATTCAACGTGCAAAGCCTCAGCAAGAGCTTTCGAGAAAGCCTCGTCTCGGTCTGCCTCGTCGCCTCTGATCATATGATTGACGTGGGCTGCAACTATTTTAAAATCAAAATGCCTACGACGGAAAGCGATCAAAAGATGTAGAAGAAGCACCGAATCAGCTCCGCCCGAAAGTCCAACGAGAACGCCCTCTTTAAGACAACTGCTCATTCCATGATCTTCTATTGCACGCTCCGCTTTAGCATAAAGTCTATTAAAGCTCTCGGATTCAAAAAGCAGATCTAGCTTATTATTCATCACCCGTTCTATCCTCGTCAAGAGTTCTGAACTTGGTAAACTGACCGATCCAGCCCATCTTAACGTTACCGACAGAGCCGTGACGGTTCTTTGCAATAATTACCTCAGCGGTGTTTGCCGAGTCGGCAGACTTATCGTCGCCCTCTGCACCGCTTATATCCTTATAATACTCATCTCTGTAAAGGAAGAGAACGATATCGGCGTCCTGCTCGATAGATCCCGAGTCACGAAGGTCGGCAAGCGTAGGCTTCTTTCCCTGACCGGGCCTTGATTCCGTACCTCTGTTAAGCTGAGCACAACAGATGATCGGAACACCGAAGTCCTTAGCCATAATCTTAAGGTTTCTTGAAATTTCACCGACCTGCTGAGCACGGTTATCAGTATTAGAGGTGGACTGCATAAGACCGATATAGTCGATTACCACAAGTCCGAGATTATTTAGTCTTCTCAGCTTGGATTTCATTTCGGTAGCGGTTATCGACGAGGTGTCGTCGATATAAATATCGCATCCCGCAAGATCTGAAACGACGTCCGCAAGATTCTTCCAATCGTCTGTCGAAAGCTCTCCTGTACGTAGCTTGTGTGAGTCAACCAGTGCCTCACTCGAAAGGATACGCGTTACGAGCTGCTCACCGGACATCTCAAGGGAAAAGATCGCAACAGCCTTCTTCGTCTGCTTTGCAACGTTGGTGGCTATATTAAGTGCGAATGACGTCTTACCCAAAGTCGGATCGTAGCCAT
>JAZRMT010000156.1:0-8204 GCA_045647805.1 Eubacteriales bacterium
CTTGAGGACTGTAATATCAGTAAAGAAAACGATGGCAATTTCAATGAGGAATACTGCAAATGGTGCTATGCCGACGGTGAATACACCCTTGATATTTGGAAGCGATATGCCGAAATCGGTGGTAAAGAAAAACTCGAAGAATTCAAAGAGCAGCTGATAAACGAATTTAACACACTTTTGCATATCGAAGGATTGCCTAAGGTAGAAAATTTAAACGTGTTGCCCGGTGAATTTGTGAATATGGAATACACTCTCCCGAACGGAGAAAAAGTGAAATTCCTTGACGATAAGCAGACCTATCTTGGCAGTCAGCTCGAGGGAGAAACAAAATGCTACGGAATTGTCGGAAACATGGATTTCCTTCTCGTATGCTCGTATGAGGAAAACGGAGAGAACCCTGAGCTCGTGATTTATAAGAAAAGATAAGAAAATGCCGATGAGGAATCGAAAAAGAAACCTCATCGGCTTAATTTGTTTGCGTTTTAGGCAAGAGGAAATAATCCAAACTCGTTTTGAAGATGCCAATTTAGCGAAACACATCGGTAAAAATCCTTATAATATTTCTATATTATCTCGAATTTTAACCTCGTTTTACACAAAATTGGCTATCTTGAAAATTCGGAGAACTCCAAAGCCTTAATTTTAAGATGATTTTGGTGCTTGACGCTCGCCGCTAAGTACCACTTTGCAAGCGCGATAAGTGCCTAAAGCGCTGAAAATTCAGGCTTTCGAGCGGGTTCGGATTACTTCCTCTTGCCTATACTTCTCGTCAAGTCGTAGCTGATACCGATAAGCCAGGAAATTGTATCGTTGTCGCACTCGGAGAGAGCAACGGTCAACCAATGTGTTTTATTCATGTGATATGCCTTATAAATTCCCGGCTCAATCCCTGCGATCGATTCAATTACCTCGGGGGCACATTTAAGATTCACAACGTCAATCTTGTTTTCACCGTCGTGTCCTATTTTACTTTCCACAATATTCATTGCAAGTGCAAACCACTTGCCACTCTCGTGACGAAAAACTCCCGTCACAAGATCGTCCTCGAAGGGATAATCTGCTCTTACGTTATACGTGTCAAAGACAAGCTCTTCAAATTCTTTACGAGTCATGACAATATCCTTTCAAGGTTTAGTGATATAAGTATAACATAAATATAAAAGTTTTTCAATCTGCACTTTAAATCGGACAGATGATGTGTTGTAATGATATTGCTAAAAAACCGAGGCGATTTATATAAAGAAAATAATAAGAGTCATTATCAAATCGAGCCGTATCTCGGCAACAAAACCATCACGAGCGTGAGCAGCACGGACATTCAAGGACTCTATCCTCGGTGTTAATCCTTCACCAATACATTTTACCAATTTTATCTGATTGGCTTGGGATGGCTGACGGAATATTTGCTTTGTGCATTTGTTTGAAGCCTCTTGCCCCTTGACATTCACGATTTACTGATGTATAATTTTTGTAAAAAAGCAAGCGAGGTGAGAACGTGAAGCTTTATGCTCCGGCGTATTATAAAGAATTTAAATGCATAGCCGACAAATGCTCTCACTCCTGCTGCGTCGGCTGGGAGATAAGCGTTGACAATGAAACTCTCGGACGCTTGGAATTGCTTGAAGAGTGTGAGAGGGAAGAGATACTTTCTAACATTGAGGGCGGAGTGATCCGACTTTGCGATGACGGACGGTGTCCTTTTCTTGACAAATGCGGACTTTGTAAGATAATATCCCGACACGGTGACGCCTTTATCTCGGAAATATGCCGAGAGCATCCGAGATTTTATAATTTTCTGACGGACAGAGCCGAGGTCGGGCTCGGTGCCTCCTGCGAAGAGGCGGCGAGGATAATTCTTTCGAGCGATGAATATGATAGGATTATACCGATCGGTGATTGTGAGGGGCTCGTGTCCGAGGGCTATGATGCAAAGCCCGAGAGGGATTGGATATACTCGGTGCTTAATGGTAAAACCGTAGATTTTAACAAGAAGCTTTCGATAATCATGGGGAGATATTGCCTTGACGAGGGGCTATTCTCGGAGGATTGCTTGGCGGCTCTTTTCTCGGAGATTGAATACCTGAGGGAAGAGGACAGGGAATTGTTTTCTGCTATGAATTCGTCGGGGGGCAAAGCCGATAGCTCCTACTCGGTAAGGTTCTTTGCATATCTGATTTACCGTCATCTCGCGGCATCCGGTTCCTATGAAAATCTCAGGGCGAGGGTAGGGCTCTGCGTTGCTCTTCTTTGTCTTTTTGAGTCGCTATGCTCACGTGGGGTAGAGCCGACAGAGGCGGCAAGGCTTATTTCGGAAGAGATAGAATATTCCGAGGACAATACCGATTCGCTGATTTTTGAATTTGAATGTGAAATATAAAAAACAGACTGTCTTGAACCTGCATTCGAGGCAGTCTGTTTGTTTGATTATGTAAAGCGTAGTTTGCAAATATTGAAAATTTAATCAATATTTATCAGCCAAAGCTTTTTGATCTCTTCCTTGCATTCTTCGTCCTCTTCGGTTATACCGTAGTAGCACATATTCATATAAGAGGTGAGAAGCTCGTTGTGTGCTTCGCAGCTCATATTGTTTTTCAGGTGTCGGGAAAGCTCCTTGCTGTTACGCATTTCGGGGGTATATTTGAAATGCTCGGCGTATGAGGGCCCCTTGATAAGCGCCCAACCTCTGAACAGACGCTTTATTTCCTTTTCGTTGCCGAGGGGCTTTGAGATCTTTTCTAAATGGAGAAGGAACTTCTCCTTACGCTCTCCCTTAAGTATTTCCATTTTCTCGGCGGTGAATTTGTAAGGAATAGGCTCAAAGGTCACCTTGCCGTCACAGAACTCAAGGCTAGACATATATCCGTACCACCAAGCGCAGTTGGGGTTTGTCTTGAGTCCTGAATTGGGATTGGCCGAGGCGAAGAAGAAGTTGCCCATACTGTAAATGATAGGCTTGCCGAGATAATATTCGTAGCCCTGGGGGCAATGGGTGTGCATTGCTATGACCGCATCTGCTCCCGATTCAATGAAGAAGCGGTAGGTTTCTCTCTTGATAGGGGAGGGGTAGGGATTTTCTTCATTACCGCCGTGGAAATAGACTACGACGTAATCGCTTTTCGCCTTTTCCTCCTTTATGAGTCTTACCGTTCTGTAAAAGTCAAAGCCTGCGGCACCGGGGGTGTTTTCATCGGCAATTCCGAACTCGTTTTCACAGACGACGATGACCTTGACCGTTTCTCCGTCCTTTTCAAATACTGCGGGAATATACGCCTCGTCAATGTTTTTGCCGCCGCCGGCGTAAGAAATACCGGCAACCTTCAGGCATTTTAGGTTGAAGAGAATATTTTCACCGCCAAAGTCGCCGGTGTGATTGTTTGCAAGACCTACGGTGTCTATTCCCATGTATTCGAGAGAGTAGATCATTTCCTTAGTCATGCCGATGTTGGGACCGCTTTTTGTAATGGGTTCTCCGTTGTCGTAGAAGAGTTTTTCAAGATTAAGCATACGAAAGTCCGCGTCCGCCATAGCCTCCTTCGCTTCTTTGAGAGCAGCCTTGGTGAAGTCCTTATCGTAAGGGGTATCGGGTTTGCCGATCCCGTAATCTGATGCAAAAATTATCTTCATTTTTTTAAGTTCCTTTTCTTTTTCCAGAAGGAGAGGAATTTTTCCCAGTCGTTTGCGGTAATTCTATGCTTACCCTCGGACATATGATAGCCGATGTTGCCGGTGTGATAACCCTTTTCCACCTCTACCTTGGAGTCGTCTGTGGGAAGCACTACGCCACGCTTGCCGTAAAGCTTATATACCTCGGAGGCAAGCCTTGCCGAGTGTCTTTCCGCCGCAGGATCTGCCCAATCGTCAAGCGAGTTGGACTCTATGTAAAGAAGTCGCGGAGCGATAAGTGCGAGGAGCATATGCTGGTCTACCGGAAGCATCTCTTCGTTTTCAACGTAGTTATCAAGGTTCTTGCAGAACCAGAGAGTGCGTGTGGTTATAAAGTCTAGATGCTCGCCGGTCTTTCCTCGGAGCATAGCGGCACCCATACAACCGGAGGAGTTGGATATAATGAAGCTGAATCTTTTGTCGTTTGCACCGGTCCAAAGAGCCGTCTTTCCTCCTCTGGAGTGACCGCAAATAGCCACGTTTGCTTTGTCAAACTCGGCTCTCGTTTCGATGTAGTCCATGACTCTTGATGCGGCAAAGCTCCACGCGGAAATAGATGCCCATTCGTTACCGTCGCAAGCTTCTCTCGGACGGGAGTAATTGGCAAGAAGGCTGCCCTCGTATACTGCGTCTGCAAGGTTGTCGTGGTGGAGCTCCTTGAAATAAAAGACAACAACGGCATAGCCCTTATTACAAATATCCTCTATGGGAATAAATTCGCAATTAGGCTCGTTTTCTATATCGGAGTTTGATTGCTGGAAATTGTGCATCATATAAACGATGGTGGGAAGTGCTTTTTTTGACTTTTTATAGAATATTCTCGAGTAGAAGGAAAAACCGTCGAAGCTGATTTTTACTCGCTCAAAAGTGATTTTGTTTATATTCTTTTTTTCTTCAATTTCGAAGGAGAGTGTTTGGGGCGCCGCCGTGGGGACTTTTCCGTACACATACTCAGTCAAGAGGTTAAGGCATTCTTCTCTTCTGTATTTTTCCCATTCCTCGGCGGTTTTTATCTTTTCGCCCGAAAGGGTTTCCAACAACTTGGGTTGCATTTTTTGACTCCTTTATTGGTAAAATGTAAACAAAATGTTGCTTATTGCGCATTTTGGCGCTTGATTTCGGTTATAACCTCCATAACTTTTAGAGCTTCTTCGGACTTGATAGGATAGTCCTTTCCGTCTCTTACGGTATCATAGAGATACTGCCAGACGTGGTCAAGCTGGTTAGTCTCCCAAACTCTCTCTTCGGTGACGAAGGGCAGCTCCTCCTTGGAGCCGAAGTTCTGACCGGTGGGAGTGTGGGGGTTCGATTTGATGGGAGTGAATACGTAGTCGGTGGGGAGATATTTGATCTCGTAGGTGTCACCCTTGTCAACAAGCGAGCCTCTTGAGCCGTGAATTACGTAGTTAGGACCGGGGAGCGAAACGCCGCCGCTGATCTCGATCTCGACGATCCTGCCGTTGATGCCCTCGAAGGATGCAAGAACAACGTCCTCGCAGTCGCCTGCCGCAGCAACCTGACGGGTGTAGGAGGTCATTCTTTTGTACTCGCCGCCCGAGAATCTCAGTGCTTGATCTATAAGGTGGGGGCCCCAGTTGAGAAGCTGACCGCCTCCGTACTGAGAAATGGTCTGCCAATCGCAGCGTCTGTCGAAGTTCTGAACCGAGCGTTTTACATAGTAAACGTCACCGAGAAGCCCGGAATCGATTATTCTTTGCGCTTCCATAAACTTCGCCTCAAAACGGCGGTTGTGTCTTATCATCAGCTTGTTTTTACCGATGCTTTCTGCATAGGCGAAGAGCTTTTTTGCCTCGTCGTATGTCATTGTGATAGGCTTTTCAAGGAACACCGTCTTGCCTGCCTGGAGAGCGGTCATCGCATGAACGAAGTGGTCGCAGGATCGAGTGGCAATGTCGATTACCTCAACGTCGGGATCTTCAACTATATCCTCTACTCTCTTGTAGGTCTTACAACCGAATTCGTTCTTCATCTTTTCGAGTCTGTCGTCTTCAAGGTCGCACACTGCGACGATATCGTACAGGCCCTTGTCCTTCATCTCCTTAAGATGCATACCGTAGCCGGCTCTGCCGACTCCTATCATACCAAGTTTGATTGGCTTTATCATATTTCATTCCTCCATTTCATCATTACGTCGTAGCTTTCCTTAAGATCTATCATGGGATCCTGCTTGTGGGTATCGTGCTCGATGAACATCCAGCCGTCGAACCCTTTTTTTATCGCATGCTTGAATACCGCCTCGTTGTTAACGAAGAAGTCACCCTTTTCAAGCCCTGTGAAGTGACCACGCTTGAACCACTGCTCATGATCGGGAGTTTCGCTCCTCTGCCAGCCCTTGAAGTGGTAGGCGATTATTCTGTCATAATAGGTTTTTGCAATATATTCAACGTCTCCGCCTGCTACCGCAAGGTGTCCTACGTCGAAGAGAAGCTTTGTGTCGGGGCATTCCTTAAGGAAGGTCTCGAGCTGCTCCTGAGTTTCTACACGTGTTCCGAGATGATTGTGCAGAGCAACGTGAATTCCGTATTTGTTTGCCGCCTCGGTCTGATATCTCACCTGTCTGAGATAGTCCTCGAAGGACGAGCCGCCCTGAACGCTTGCCCATACGTAATCACCGCCGAGAGCCGCACACCAACGCATCGCAAGCTCGGGATCCTGGTGATTGACCGTGGCAAAGCCCATACCCTTCTTTTTAAGATTGGATGCCGCAAGCAGTGCATCCTCCGCACTCTTGGGATAAATTCTCTCGATGCCGTGATATCCGAGGGATTTTACCGCATCGATCCTTTCGTTATAGTCGTAAAAACCGCCGTACCAAACTAACATTCCGTAATCGGCAACGCCAAGCTTTTCCATAACAAACCTCCATTATTTAATTTTACGTATTAATTATAGCACAAAGCCATGGAATTTGCTATAAACAATATTACACTAATCAGTGTAAAATTAGCACAATTTTAAGATTTGCTATTTTTAAAAAATGCCTTTTTCTCTCTTTAAATCACGAATTTGTTTAAATACCGTCTTGAAATTGTCGTATTTTTTTGTTATACTGATATCAGAAAAGGAGGGGTGCTTATGAACGCATTTCCGAGGATAGATTTTTTTCATTATTCCTTTCGCAGGAATGACACGGTTGTTGCTCTTTACGAGCAGAGAATTCCCTATATGGATCTCACCTACTGCATAGAGGGGGAGATGCGTTACGTTTACGAGGGTGAGGAATATACGCTTAACAGCGGGGACGCAATACTATATCCCGTAGGCTCTGTCAGAACGAGAAGGGCGGGGGAGCTTCCCGCACTGTACGCAAGCTTTAACATAAAATTTGCAGAGGAATTTTCGCCTGCGGTTTTTGGCGTTTTGAGAAAAAGCGTCAGGTCTGATACAGTGCAAATACTGGAGTCTATAAAAAAGGCACATTTTTCGCTGGGAGATGAAAAGAATGAGAAATGCACGGCTCTTTTCTACTATTTATATTATCAGCTTGTGGAAACGGCAAGAGAAAACGAGCATCCGCATATCAAGCATATAAAAAGATACATTGCCGCTCATCTGTCCGAGAGGATCACTCTGTCGGAGATAGCAGCGGCGGTTCATCTCGTTCCGCATTATTGCTCCGCGTTGTTTTCTAAGCACGAGGGAATGGGTATCGTGGACTTCATTCTTCTACAGAGAATAGAGCTTGCTAAGGGGCTGATAACAGCCGACACGATGAGCCTTTCGGAGATAGCCGAGCATTGCGGTTTTTCGGATTATAATTATTTTTCACGTGTGTTCAAAAGGGTGACGGGCTTTACAGCCACAGAGTACAGAAAAAATAATACTCAGAAGCAGAGCTGAACGCCCCTGTTGTCTAAAGGGTGCAAAAATAAGGGACTGTCTCAATTTTTTTCTTGAGACAGTCCCTGTTTATATTATAAAAGGTAGTTTATACGATTCCGTCGGGAAGTATGTAGTCGGGAAGATCGTCGCCATCCTCAGCGGGAAGAGCGGGGATAACATCGGTGATATACTTTTCACACTCCGTACACTGTGCCCACTTTTCACCGTCCTTGCCGGCCTCGGGCTCAATGGAGGTGGTCCATTCACCGAGCGTGTGCTCGAATTCGATAACCTCAGAGGCGATCTCTGCGGTACATCCGTCCTCGGCAAACTCGCATACATAGTGAGCGGTGTGACCGTGAGTTTCGGTAGCACAGTCGGCATCAACCTCAGCATCTACAAGAACCCAAGTGTGTTCTTCGATCTTGGGAATTATCTCCTGGGCAACAGCGGTGTTCTCACAAGCGTTGCAGTATTTGCCCTCGGTTAGACCTTCTGAATAGCAGGTGTTTGGAACTGCTGCAAGTTCCTCGGTGGTTACGAGACTCTCTTCGGGATGTGAGGTCGCGTCGATCTCAATAACCTCCTGCTCGATGGTCGTTACACCGCAGTGATTACACTTCTCACCTTTGGTAAGACCTGTCTCGACACAAGTAGCTGCATAAGTCGGATCGTAGCCATGTCGTTCTGTGAGCCAA
>JAZRMT010000157.1:0-46612 GCA_045647805.1 Eubacteriales bacterium
TGGCTACGATCCGACTTTATCATTCTGGAAATATTATCGTAATAAAAACCGCCTCGGCAGGTATTTTGATGTACCCGACCAAGGCGGTTATTTTTTTAGAGCTTGTATTCCTTTACTATCCTCTCTATGCAACTCTTACAAAGCGGAATCTCAACTTCGTCTTGTTCGATGACAACACCGCAGATACGGCATAACCCGTCGCACGCCTTAACGAGAATACCTACTTCAAAGTCCTCGAAGGTGATGTCAGCCCCCTCGGTAAGTCCGTATTTCATTCTAAGCTCCTTCGGAATTACTATTCTCCCCAGATTGTCAACCTTTCTCATTTCATATACCCAAAAAATCAAAAAGTGCGGCAACCGGAGTCGCCGCACCGAAAAACGATAACCCCAATTGTCGCCAAACAAAAACGAACATCTACCCGATATCTCATCTAGGAAGCTCGTGGAGTTCTCGCTTTTACCGAGAAAATATAAACTTCCTAAATTCAGATGAGCAAAAGACTCCCTAAGAAAAAAGGGAGTAAAACCTTAGTAATTATTCGTTTTTGTTTGGCATACTTATTATATCATTATTTTTGAGATTTGTAAATACCCTTTTTTGTTTTTGTGGCAACACAATTACGCTTGATTATTGACTCTATGATAAAAATGTGATACAATATAGACAAAAGCGTGTTATTAAATGTGAAAGCATGGGAGGGCGACCAATGAATGAATTGATTAACAATAGTCTTGTTGAGCAAATTAAAATCTTACTTGAGGCATCGCGAAAGAAGGTTGCCATTGAAGTTAACACCACTCTTTTGCATACTTATTGGCAGATTGGTAAAATTATCATTGAAGATGAAGCGTTACATTTTGGTGACGATGAATATCAGAAGCAATCATTGCGTCAGCTCTCTAAAGCGCTTACTGTCGAGTTTGGAAAAGGTTTTTCGCGCTCCAATCTTTCTAATATGCGGCAATTTTATTTAACGCACAGAGATGTCCAGACGGTGTCTGGACAGTTATCATGGTCGCATTATTGTGAGCTTCACGGTATATCCGACGAGCAAAAGCGCAGCTTCTATGAGAAGGAATGTATCAACGCGCGTTGGTCTGTTCGCGAGCTTCGTCGTCAGATCGAAAGCTCGCTATTTGAGAGATTGCTTCTTTCAAGCGGTGACACCAATAAGGAAAAAGTATTGTCGCTTGCTATGAAGGGCAATGAAATTGCAAAGCCGGCGGATATTATTCGCGATCCTTACGTTTTTGAGTTTTTGGGACTTCCCGACAATAAGCCGTTTCTTGAAAATGATCTTGAAAAGGCACTGGTTGATCAAATTGAAAAATTTCTGCTTGAACTCGGCAGAGGTTTTATGTTCGTCGGAACTCAGTAGCGCGTAACGCTTGGAAACCGCCATTACTATGTGGATATGGTGTTTTATAATAAGATTTTGCGTTCTTACGTTCTGATCGAGCTGAAAACGACAAAGCTTATGCCCGAAGCTGTCGGGCAGCTCAATATGTATCTCAACTATTATGCGAATGAAGTCAATGACAGCGACGATAACCCGCCTATCGGTATTATCCTTTGCACAGATAAGAATAGTATTGATGCAGAATACGCTCTAGGCGGTCTTTCCAATAATTTGTTTGCTTCGAAATACGTATTATATATGCCCAACAAGGAGCAGTTAATAGCCGAAGTAGAAAAGGTTTTGGAAAAGTGGCATAATTCCGAAGAAATTTAAAACGATTCGCACATAATCATAATATGATCCCCTTAAGGTAGCCTCAAGAACTTTTTTCGAGTATCTACCCTAAGGGGATCGTATTTATTTGAATCATCAAACGTGGGCTGTTTTACTATGAAACCCCATTACGCCTTACCGGAGCTTCCGAAGAGCCTCATTTTAGCTCTTACTACCTCCTTAACAGCGTCCTTGCCCTCGGCGAAGAGAGATTCATGGTTCTTTGAGCCAATGTAAGCCTCTCTGAGAGCAATACACATCTCGGTGCAGATATTCACCTTTCTGATTCCGTTCTCAATAGTTGCCCTGAACTGCTCCTCGGAAAGTCCCGAGCCGCCGTGAAGAACGAGAGGCTTGTTGCTTACGGAATAGATTTTCGATAAAAGATCAATGTCAAGCACAGGATTTTTCTTGTAAGGACCGTGAGCTGTGCCAATGGCAACGGCAAGAGCGTCGATTTCCGCTCTGTCTGTAAAATCGTTTACAAGCTCCACCTTAGTGTAAGAAGCCTCGACGTTATCCTCACTGCCGCCTTCGCCGCCGCCGACGTGACCGAGTTCAGCCTCAACACTCACTCCCTTAGCATGTGCCATTCGGCTGACTGCGAGGGTGTTTTTTATATTTTCCTCGTAGGGAAGAGAGCTGCCGTCGTACATAACCGAGGAAAATTCCGCGTCTACCGCAGCCTTTATTTTGTCAAAATCGGTGCCGTGATCAAAATGCAAGCAAACAGGCACCTTTGCCTTTTTTGCAATATCGGTCATAATCAAAGATGCGTACTCGAAGGGGATAAGAGGAAGATGAACCTCCGCAACTCCGAGAATAAGAGGGCTTCCTTCTTCCTCCGCCGCCTCAATTATTCCTCTCGCCATTTCAAGATTAAGCATATTGAAAAGACCTACGCCGTATTTTCTTTTTTCGGCATCCGCTAAAATATCACTTAACGTTACAAGCATTTGTTTTTCTCCTTAAAATTATACAGATCCTCAAAGCTCGTTACCCAGGACATAGCCCCCTTCTTGGTAACGCATAATGCTCCTGCGGAGTTTGCGAGTGCCATACATTCTTCCGTTGGAAGATTTCTTGCAAAACCCGATAAAAATCCCGAGCAGAAGCTATCTCCGGCCCCCGTGGTATCAACGACGTTCTCCACTTTTTGGGGCGGAAATACTCGTCCGACACACTCTCCGTAGAGCCTTATGTAGCTGCCCTTTGAGCCTAATTTTATAATAACGTTTTTTGCTCCGAGAGAGCTAAATACGTCTGCCATTTCGTCGGGAGTACCGTCTATTTTTGATATTTCTCTCGCCTCGTCAACGCTGGGCATAAAGTAGTCAACGTAGGGCAGATAACCGTTTATGATATCCCCCCATCTGTTCTTTGCATCAAAGCAAACGTCAAGGAAGGTAGTCTTGCCCATCTCCTTGCACCTCTTCAGAAATTCAATTGATTCCTTTCCGTCAAATGTGTCCATAAGGAATGTTCCGGTAAGGAAAACCGCATCAACTTTCTCTATAACAGAAAAGTCAATATCCTTCAAGCCGAATGTTCCGTTAGCTCCGACCGTATGGAGGAACGAACGCTCGCCGTTCTGTAACAAAACGATGGAAACCGAGGTTTGTGCCTCTTGGTCAACCTTAACTCCGTTGGTGCAGACTCCGCTCTCGCAAACGCCCTTTAAAAGTGCTTTTCCGAAAACGTCATCTCCGACCTTTCCGATAAGATAAGATTCTACTCCCAGCTTTCTTAAATTTACCGCCGCGGTCATAGCATTTCCGCCGTTGTGGACGGTGACCGAGTCAACTCTCTCAAGCTCACCCAGTCTCGGCATTCCCGAAACGTTTGCCATAACGTCAGAAACGAGAATTCCTACGCAACATATTTTTTTCATATTAAACTCCATTCGGTCGCCACCCGGCGACTGCACAAATATTTAATTATGGGCATCGCTATCTCACTTTATATTTGAACGTCGGCTACCTTGGATCTGCTTTCAACCTTCAGAGTATGATAGAATTCACTGAAAGCCATACCGTGATCGAAGTATCTTCGGAACTCAACCTCGATTTTTCCCGCTTCGATCCTCGCTACCTCCAAAAGCTCCTTTGCAAGCTCGAATTCGCCTCTCGCCTTAGCCCCCATCCAATCGGATATAAGATCGCAGTAATCTGCGTGTTTTTCAAGAAGCCTTACACCTACCGTTCTCACTCTGTAATCCGAATCGTAGTGATCCTTGATGAGCTTCCTACCGCCCTTCGTTATCTCCCTGATACTCGCAATGCTTTTCGCCATCACAGGGTCGGTATGACAGTTTTCACGGAGTCTTGCCTCGTCTCTTGAAAAGAACTCAAAGGGAAGAGCCTCTTCAAGCTTGAGAAGATATTCTCTGAACTGCCTCCAATCCTCACCATAAAGATGAGAGAGGTAATCCTCCTCTATCTCCTCGTAGGAAAGCTCCTTGTTATACATTGCCATTGCGAAGGCGTAGGTACGCAAAGCGTTAGGGAAGAGTGCGCGCTGACTTCCGCACTGTATTATTCCCTCAAAACCGTTTTCTCCGTAAGCTTTCACGTCGTCGTAAAGGATTCTTGCCTGCATCTGTCCGGAGATGGAGTAATTGAAATGCCTCCAGAAATGGTATTCGAAGGCAACGACAGGTCCGTCGTAGCTCTTTTTCCACTCGTCTAAGTAATCAAGGCTCGATGCAAGATCAGGCGGGAAAACGTTATTGTTTCTGTTATAGGGTACAAGGTTTGTCTTGCCTCTGCCACCCGTCAATGAGCAGGCGTAGCTTCTGTGAATAGGAGCGAAAAGGAGAATGAATCTGTCAGGATTTTTGATCCTTTCCCTGATAGGAGCCCAAAAGGTGTCAACGTAGCAAATGAATACTATTTTTGTGTCGATCCCTGCCTCCGAGAGAAGCTCATTGGTCTCGTTCATAAGCTCCACGTAGAAGTCGGAGGGTAATTTTTTTCTACATTCCTCACATTCACAATGCTTGTTTTTACCGTCCGCAAGCCAAACGTGAAGGTAGTCGATGTTGAGATGCTTTTTCAAGAAATCTCTTACGTATTCCGCAACGATTTTTCTTGCTTCCTTGTTTGACATACAGAAGTTCGTATATACGGGCTTACCGTTAATGATCGGTCTCTCACCGTTTATTTCGGCGATGAGTCTTCTTGCTTCGGGTTCCTCTTCTTCTACCGTCCAAGTGCCCTTTATACCGAAGGGCTTGGAGGTAAAGCCGTGACCAACGTCGTGTAGCTGAAGAGAACGCTTTGCAATCTCAGCCTCGCATTGCCTTTTCCACCTGAGTCTTTGAGTAGGGCTTACCGCCTCCTCGGGGAGGTTTTCGGGGTTCTTCAAATGGTCGTAATACGTGTAATGATGCGGGATCTCGAACTGCATCATATAAAGATTCATACCTATCTTCGGTAAGAAATCTATTGTCTCAAGCTGCTGCTCCTGATAGGCTTGCCCTTCAATGCACTCTCCTCTGTATCTCATTGGTGGCGTATGACGGTGCTTTACCGGGACAATATCCTGCATAGGAATGAATTCTCCGTCCACCCCGGGGAAGAGCCAACGGCAGCCGTTCAGCTTTAGGTATTCGTAAACCGCAAGAAGCACGGCTCTCGGATTTGCCCCCGAAATTATTCCGCCACGCTCGTCACAGTCGATAAAGATAACGTCATCAAGCTCTTTGTTCTCACCCTCAAGAAGAGGAAGACCGAAATTCTCCATAAGACCGAGACGGAAGCCGTCCTTCGCCAAAGGATCAAGTGTTATTTTAATGTCACCGCCCTCGGGCATCATCATACGAAGATATTTTTTCAGCTCCTCTGCGGCAAAATCTACCGTAGGATTGCTGATGAGCTTATTTATGTAAATCATGATCAGTTACACTCCGCCACAAGCGGACCTGCCAGCTCGTCAAGGAAGAAGAGTCTGCCGGGGAGAGTGGGAATGTAGGAGGAGGTTATCCAAGTGGACTTGCCGTGACGGAGAGTCATCCACAGCGACATGCCCTGCCACTGCATACCGCGTCCGAGAGTTCCGTCCGCGCCGCCGATAGCGTAATCAGCCTGAAGGAAAAGACCGGGGCCTATGGTATTTGCTCTGCAGGGAACGAGAGTCGTTCTTGACTTGAAGCTGGTAAGAGCGTTCTGCTCAACGGTGAGGGGGTGTATCTTTGCCGCAATTCTGTAAGGTGCTGACTCCCAATCCGAGACCTTTTCGTAGTCCTCCGCGAAGGTAGGCTCCCAGAATGCGATGTGGCACATTCTTCCGATGCCGTAAACGAGAATAAGCTTTGCTCCCTCTGCTTTAAGAGCGGAGATCTTTTCGGGATAGGTAGGAAGGTTTTCCTTGGTTGCGAAGTTTCTCTGAGCCTTAGGTACGGTATATTCACCGAGAGGGTTGAAGAGTGCCGCCTCCATAGAATACTGGAACGAGCCCTTGTTGTCGGAGGGAAGGGTGTTACCCTCGGAGTCTGCCCACTCGTCCATATTGAAGGTGTAAACGTGGTCGCATGAAATTTTCCACTCTCGGATGAAAAATACCACCCACTTATACATTCCCATAGGGCCTACCGGAAGAATGAAGGCAATCTTCTCGCCCCTCTCCTTGGCAAGCTTTATCTGCATTGCGATCTCGTGACCCATATATACCTCGAACTCTCCGAGGGTGGAGCAGGGAACGGGAGTGAAGCCGTCGTTCCAGAAGTCCTGTCTTTCGGTAATTTTTTCGGGAGCGTCTATACAAGCGTCTATCTTATCAAAATCCCATCCCTTGGGATAAAAGCCTTCGAGCGCACTGCCCTTGACGGTAGAATTAAAGTTCATTTTAATATCTCCTTTATTGTAATATCTTAATTTAAATTAAGGCAGAAGCCTTTTTGTAGTACCCTTGAGATATACCTGACACTGTCTGAAGCCCTCGGCGTAATCCGCACCGCACTGATAGCCTCTGTATCTTGAACAGGTTCTAACCATATCGGGGAAATCAATATGATCGTGATCTCTCATCCAGGCGATCTGAGAGTCGTGGCAGTTCAGCATTTCGATCTTTTTGTCTATCTGCTCCGATACGTCAACGTATTCGGTGGGATTAAAGCCAACCCCCGCGAGAGTGTCCATATAATATACGGGCACAAGTCTTGCTCTCTTATTTAATTCCGGAAGGTAATTAGGCAGAGTAGCCGCAAAGCAAGCGTCGAAGACGAGCTTGGAAACCGCCGTATGGTCGGGCATATAATCGTCAGGAGAGTGAGTGATTATAAAATCAGGGTTGATCTCCTTGATCACCTTGACAACCTTGTCCCTCGCCTCCTTGTTATTGTCGTAAATATCAAGATCGTGGAAGCCGCCCCACATAACCTCAAAGCCTGCCGACTCTCCGCTTTTCCTTGCCTCGGTGGCACGAATTTTGATCAGCTCATCGGGTGGAATTATCTCGTGACCGAGATTTCCGCTTGAAAGATGGCAAACAACTACTCTGTCGCCTCTTTCCTTACATTTGAGAAGTGTACCCGCACAAGCGATCTCCATATCGTCAGGATGGCAGGAAATACATAATACCGTGTACATAACCGCTCCTTTCACACGTTTTTTTCTTAATTTTATCACGAAAAATATTGCATTGGAGTGGAAAATCGTATATAATATTTATAAAATCGGACACGGAGGTGTGAATATGAGTGATAAAATTACAAAAATAGAGCTTCACGACACCCTGAACGTTAGCGGAATATACACTCTCTTTTATATGGAAATAGAGAAGAGCTTTCGCTATGGGGGAGAGAGTCACGACTTCTGGGAAATGGTCTACATAGATAAGGGAGAGATGCTCTGCACCGCAGGCAATAAGCAATTTATACTTAAAAATGGAGAATTGATTTTCCACCGACCGGGTGAATACCATAACCTCTCCGGCAACGGACGGCAAAGCTCCAACGTAAGCGTTCTGACCTTTGAATGTCAGGGGGAGGGGATGGATTACTTTGAGGGCAAGATATTCCGACTTGATTCTGAGGAAAAGACTCTTTTGTCAATGCTCTTTGGCGAAGGGCTTTCCTCTTTGTCCAAGGAAAACGAAAGCGACCCCCTTGTTCTGAATATGAGCGTGCGAGAGGATGCCCCCTTTGGCTATGCCCAGATGATAAAGAACTTCCTTGAAATATTTTTAATAAAGCTTGGCAGAAACAAGGACGTTTTGCCCAAGGAGAGCCGCAGAAGATACGAGGTTGATGGAGTCAACGTTCCCGCAAGGGTAAAGGCCGTGGTCGATTTTATGAGGGAAAATCTCTACGGTAAGCTTTCCGTCTCCGACCTTGCTCATCGCTTCGGAATAAGTGAGAGCCTATTAAAAAAGGAGTTCTCGGAGTACTATGGTGCGGGAGTTATTAATCACTATCACAAGATGAAGGCGGAGGAGGCAAAGAAGCTTATCAGAAACGGAAAATACAGCTTTACCGAGATTGCCGATATGCTAGCCTTCGATAATCCCCAATACTTTACCAAGTTTTTTAAGAATATGGTTGGGATGACTCCAAGCGAGTATAAAAATTCTATTATTTAATTGTTTTTCTCTTGCCAACGCACGCAGGATTTGATATAATATATCCATGCGAGAAAGGAGGTTATCTTATGAACGGCAAAAATTTGGTTGAAACCATATCCGGCAGAATAGAGAACGTGGTCTATCACAACGAGTCCAACGATTACACCGTTCTTGAGATATCCACTGCGGATAACGATCTCTTTACCGCCGTCGGAATTATCCCCATGGCATTTGAGGGTGAGGAGGTCATATTAAAGGGCAATTGGACCTTCCACAAGGAATTTGGTAAGCAGTTTGCCTTTGACGCCTTTGAGAAGAATCTGCCGCATGAGGTTGACGGAATTTTACAGTATCTTTCTTCAAGAACCGTTAAAGGAGTAGGACCCGTTACCGCTCTTAAGATCGTTAATAAATACGGCATAGACAGCTTCGACGTAATAGAGAATCATCCCGAATGGCTTTCGGATATTCCGGGTATTACTCTGAAAAAAGCCGCACAGATCTCCGAATCCTTCAAGGAGCAGACCGGCATCCGAGGAGTAATGATGTTCTGCCGCGACTATATGAACGTCGGTGAGATCACAAGAGTGTATAAAAAATACGGTGTCGGTGCTATCGGAATTCTTGAGGATAATCCCTACATACTTTATAACGGCGATCTCGGCATCCCATTTGATAAGGTTGATGCCTTCGCCCTTTCGCTCGGACATCCTAACGATTCCGAGAGACGTGTGGAAAGCGGTTTGCAACACGTTCTGAATTATAATGCTCATACCAACGGCCACACCTGTCTGCCGAGAGAAAAGCTGATAGCTGCCGCAGCAGAGCTTTTGGGACTTTCCGCAGAGCTTATATCCGAGGATCTTGATCTTCTTTTGTCGGATGATGTATTTTCGTCTTACAAAAAAGGAGATGCCTCTTACGTTATGACCTCGGCTGTTGCACTGGACGAGGATTGTATAGCCAAGCGGCTCTCACGCATAAGTGAGGAGGCAGGCAGCTTTGCCGCCGACGATATTGCCGCACTTATTGAAAAGGTAGAATGCAGCTCTAATTTAAGCTTTGCACCCCTCCAGCGTGAGGCACTGTTTGCCGCCCTTCGCTCCGGCGTTATGATACTGACAGGCGGTCCCGGTACGGGTAAGACTACCGTAATAAAGGCACTGGTCAATATTTTCGGAAGCCTCGGTGTAAAATGCGTTCTTGCCGCCCCTACGGGCAGAGCGGCTAAGAGAATGAGCGAGGCAACGAGCGAGGAGGCGAAAACCGTTCACAGAATGCTGGAAATGGAGCGAGCTATGGACGATTCGACTAAATTCTGCCGCAATGAGAAGAATCCTCTTTCCGAGGGCGTGGTTATAGTAGACGAGGCATCAATGCTCGACCTGTTCCTTATGTCCGCACTTGTAAGAGCTATGAAACGAGGCTCAAGACTGATACTGATAGGCGACTCCGACCAGCTCCCCAGCGTCGGAGCGGGCAATGTGCTTGCCGATCTTATCGCTACCGAGCGGATAAGGATCGTAAAGCTGACCGAAATATTCCGCCAATCCGAGAAAAGCCTTATTGTCACCAATGCCCATAGGATAAATGAGGGTGTTCCTCCGCTCATCAATTCCACCGACAATGATTTCTTCTTCGTCGGCAGGGAGGATGAGAGAACGATTCCCGATACCATAGCCTCTCTGATCATCCAAAGACTTCCGAAGGCGTATGGCTATGATATAAAAGATAAAATACAGGTCATCACCCCCTCAAGGAAGGGAAACGGCGGTGTTGAGACACTTAATGCGGCTTTGCAGGAGAGGATGAATCCACCGGCGAAGCTTAAAAAGGAAAAGCACAGTCACGGTTCTGTCTTCCGAGAGGGAGACAAGGTCATGCAGGTGACAAATAACTACGACATAGAGTGGGAAAAGGGCGGAATATCCGGTGTAGGTCTCTTTAACGGAGACATCGGTATTATCGAGACGGTTAATCTCGGGGAGGAAACGATGACCGTCAATTTTGACGAACGAATCGTTGAATATCCCTTCGACAGTCTTGATCAGCTCGAGCTTGCCTATGCAATAACCGTTCACAAAAGTCAGGGAAGTGAATATCCTGTTGTTATAATCCCAATGTATAGCTGTCCGCCTATGCTGATGACAAGAAATCTTCTTTATACCGCCGTAACCAGAGCGAAAAGCATGGTTATTCTCGTCGGCAGAAGAGATATCCCCACAAGAATGGTGCAGAATAACAGAGAAATATTGAGATATACGACCTTGAAAGAAAGAATTTGCGATTATTATTAACTTAATTATAAAATGCTCTTGCATTTCTCGGAAAAATGTTGTATAATAATCCATAAGGCAAATTAGAGCCTTACATATTACCACGAAAGGAAGCGGCATGGTTACTAAAATAGGTATTGACCTTGGATATGCCAATATAACTATAAGCGATGCAAGCTCGGGTGTTTTCCGCGAGCCCTCCGTTGCTATGATAGATAAAGATACCCGCCGCATAATTTCGGTAGGTAACGCCGCCTTGTCGGGCGAGGGGGCAAACGGCTCTGAGGTGCTGGTGCGTCCCTTCAAGAACGGTCTGCTCTTCGATCAGCAGATAACACAGAGTATCATTTCCGGTGCTGTTAAAGCGGTTCTTCCCGCTGAGCGTGTAAGATGTGTTGTCGGAATTCCCTCTGACTTCCTTCCCAAGCAGGAAAAGGAGCTTTTCGGAATGTTCAACCGCTCGGGCATCTCTGATTGCTATTCGGTAAACAGAGCGCTTGCTGCTCTTATCGGTGCTGGCTTCCCGCCTGATTCCGACGCAGTGTCGGTGAACGTCGGTGCATCCTCCACCGAGATCGCAGTTATAATCAAGGGGGATATAATCTATTCTTCCAGAGCCAATATCGGCGGAGAGGATTTTGACAAGGCAGTAAAGCAGTATATTTACGAGCAGGGCGATGTAAACGTCTCTCTTTCGGTTGCAAGAGCCATTAAGGAAAAACTCGGAGCCGTTTGGAGCGGTAAGCCTAACGAGAGCGTTGAGATCGAGGGAACTCTTGCCCTCACCGGTAACAAAGTAAAGATGAGCATAAATACAGAGGATATTGTCGGCGTGTTTGAGCCGCCCCTCCGTAAGCTCTTCATGGAAGTAATAACCGCTATTAAGAAGATTCCTCTCGACTACGTTGAAAAGGTCTTCGAGAACGGAATAGTTCTCACCGGCGGCGGTGCTCTTATATACGGACTTGATAAGATGATGAGCAAGGTTCTCGGTATAACCGTCAATCAGCCCTCCGATGCTATCGACTCGGTTGCTAAGGGACTTTCCCGTATCAACTCACTGATACCCGTAAAAGGACGCTCCTCAAACAAGAATGTCACCTCTCAGGTAGTAAAGTATTATTTGGATAAGAAAAAATCGGAGACCTGATCCCCGAGCTAAAATATAACATACACAAAGAAAAGGATAGAAAAATGAGAAAAGTTAACAAAAACAACTCCATAACTGCCAAGGTGCTTGCGGGAATCCTTATAGGTCTTCTTGTACTCAGTGCGGTAGCCGTTCCTCTCAGTATAATTTTGCCCATAGTACTTAAATAATAAATATTTTAGGAAAAGCGCACAGGAGTCGAATTTTCGCTTCCTGTGCGCTTTTCTTTCTTTTGTACGTTGTTCTCTTCTTTTTTGTCCAACAAGCCTTAAAATGCGTAAAAACGCCTCTTAAAGAGCAAATAACCGCTCATGAATCCTGTTATGGTGGATTTGAGGTTTATGTAAGACATCAACACGAGAGCTTACCGAAAACGAGCAGCGGGCTTACAACGAGCTTACCGCCAAGATGATCGGCATGGTTATCGGACCGAGGTGAGTATTAAAAGAATGGCGAGAGATGACTCTACGCTTGCAAGTAAGCTTTTAAACCGTATTTCCGATATGATAGACTCCTTCAAGGTAACCAACGCCGACAAGGCAACTCTCAGAAGCCACCGCAAGGCAGAGAGCTTTTTCGCAGAGACTCTTGAGACTATGGCTGATGACAGAGCCGAAGCCGAAAAAAATAAGATGATACTATCAAAGAATACAAAGCGGCAAATTGCCGAATACGGTGAGGAAAAATACACTCCTTATTCCGTAACAATTAATGTTAAAGAGAAAGATGATGGAGAACATGTTTACAGCTTCAACGCAGAAAAAGAGTCCTCAACCCAGCGGACTTTACATGCCGCAGTAAACACCCGAAAGGGTGCCAATGGAGAACTCTTCATAGATAGTATACACGATAATGAACAAAAAACAACCCCTTTAAAAAAACATCTGAAAAAGTTGATTTTGACCTCGCTCCTTCCGAAGGGAAAATCAATAGGCGAATTGCCGAGTGGGAGAAGATGAAGGTGTATGAAAAATCAGATGCCGAAAAGATGATAAACAATATCATCACGAGTGTTCTTCCTCTTGACGAGAACGACGTGGCGGTGCTGGACGGTGCTTCTCGCAAGAAGGCGGAGACGCTTCTCTGGGATAAGCTTAATTCGTCACAAGGCGAGGATCATATGCGGCGAGCCGCCGAGGAGGTTGGCGAGTACATTATTTCATAAACCCAAATAGATCTATAAAATAGGGCGGGGAATAGCTTTCAGAATAGGCAAGTACATTCGCTTTCCTTTTTCCGATCTATGGAAAAAATGTCTGTTACACTTTTCCGTTTAGCTGAAAATGACTGTTGAAACATGTTGAAAAAATCCCGATATGACTAAAATCCATGTTGAAAACTTTCAACATAAAAAGTATACTATTCCGAGATTTTGCCATAAAAACGACTAAAAAAGCCTCAAAAAGCGAAAAAACACCTCGCAAAAGCCCGAAAACGGAAAAACGGAATTGTATATTGAGGAAAAAAACACTTGAATTTTTCACAACGGAAAAGTATACTTTTTGAAAAGGTTGATAATTTATCAAAAAATCAAAAACATTCTCAGCACCGGTCAAAAGCAAAAAAAGCTACCCTGAATGCTTCTTGAAATGAACCAAAAAAACCGAAACTTTTTTGGTGCAAATCATTTTGCAAAGGGTAGCTTTTTTATGTATTAAATCACTTTAAAGCTGAATAGAAACAACTCTTTTATCCGAATTAAAAATCGTAATTCGATCCTATAATCGGATAGAAAAATTGAATTACAAGGGCTTTCTCTTATTCCTGGTGATAGAGGTCCAGTCGTACTTTCTCTCGTATGCCTCGGAGGGATTGGAGGGGGTAGCGGGAGTCTCGGGCTGCTCAACCACAACTCTCTTCTGCGGAACGTATGCAGGAGCGGGAGCGGGGGCAGCTGCGGGGGCAGGTGCGGGCTCGGCAGCTGCAAAGGAAGTATTCTGTGCAAAACCGAAAGTATTGTCAGCAGCAACGGTCTCTAAAGTGGACTCTATAACAGGAGCGGGCTCGCTTACGATAGGAGCCTCTGCGGGAGTCTCTATCTTAACTGCTTCTGCAACGCTTGCGGACTTGGTCACATTTCCTTTGTTGTCAAATCCGGTAGCAATAATTGTAACTCTCATCTCGTCCTGAAGAGAAGGATCGAAGGTAGTACCCCAAATAATATTCGCATCGGGATCTGCTTCCTCGTAAATGAGGTTGGATGCCGCAGTTATCTCCTCAAGCTGAATATCCTCGGATGCAGTGATGCTGACAAGAACACCCATAGCTCCGGTGATGCTGGTCTCAAGAAGGGGAGAGGATATAGCCTCCATTGCCGCGACCTGTGCTTTGTCAGCACCCTTTGCGGAACCTACACCCATGTGAGCGTATCCTGCGTTCTTCATGATAGAGGTTACGTCAGCAAAGTCAAGGTTGATAAAGCCGGGGAAGTTGATGACCTCGGATACAGACTGAACACCGCGACGAAGAACGTCATCAGCGATCTCGAATGCGTTAGCGAGGGTAATGTGATTGTCCTCAACCTGCTTAAGTCTCTCGTTGGGGATAACTATGAGAGAGTCAACGTACTTGGAAAGCTCGGCAATACCTGCCTCAGCCTGAACGTATCTTCTCTTGCCCTCAAACTCGAAAGGCTTGGTAACGATTCCGACGGTAAGAATGCCCATCTCTCTGGATGCCTTTGCAATAACGGGAGCAGCTCCGGTACCGGTTCCACCGCCCATACCGGCAGTAATAAATACCATGTCGGCACCTGCAAGAGCGTCCTTAACCGCATCAATAGACTCCTCGGCACTACGCTTTCCAACGTCGGGATTAGCGCCCGCACCCTTTCCTCTTGTTATCTTGTCTCCGATAACCAGCTTTTTTGCTGCGCAGGAGTTGTCAAGAGCCATACTGTCGGTGTTTACTGCAATAAATTCAACGCCGCGAATATTGGTGGAGATCATTCTGTTGACTGCATTGTTTCCGCCGCCGCCTACGCCGATAACCTTAATATTTACGCCGCTGTCATATACCTGTTCGAAATCAAATTCCATTTTTGTTACCTCCGTTAATGATGAATATCTCTTCGGGAACTGCCCCGTAATTTCTAAATATTTAATTAAATTATATCATGCGCATCCGCAAATTTCAATATCTGATAAATATATTAAAATATTATTTACAAAATATTTAAAATATATTATTTAAAATAAAGCAGAAATTGCTGATTTGCGTCACAGAGTGTAAAAATATCTCCTATTTTGACGTAAAGGGTGTGTCTTTGGAATCAGATCAGTTTTTTTAACTCAAGGTATATTTTCTCTCCGGCATCCTTTTTGGAGAATGCTCTGATTCTTTTTCTAAGCCGGAGTCTGTTGTCCGAATCCTCGCACAGAGATCTCGCGGCAAAAAGAAGCTCCTCGTACAGTCTCTCGCTTTCCGGTACCGTTATTGCTGCTCCCGAGTCGGATAATTCCTTTGCGTTTTTGAATTGGTGATCATCGGTCACGTTTGGTGAGGGAACGAGAATTGACGCTACCTCTGCTCTTGCAAGTTCTGATAACGTCAACGCACCCGCTCGGGTAATAGCAATATCCGCCGCCGATAAAAGTGTTGGCATATTGTCAATGTATGAAAGAAGTCTGCAACCGTTTTTGCCGCTCTTTAATTCCTCCTCATTGCACTCGTCATAGAACCGTTCGCCGAGAGCATGAATATGCCTGATCCTTTTATTCTTCTCGCAATATTCTTTCATAAGCCTGATGCAAGTTTCGTTGAGCTTTTCGGCACCGATGCTTCCGCCAAAAGAAACTATGAGCAGCTCGCCGGTACGTATTCCGAGAAGCGTTCTTGCTTTCTGCCTCGAAATAAGATCAAAATCCTTTCTTAGTGGGTTGCCGGTAACTAAAATATTGTCCTTTCTTTTCAACCTTTGCTCTGCACTCTTATAATTGAGCAGAACTTTGTCACACCTTTTTGAGAGCATCCTTGCGGCGAGTCCTGCTACTGCGTTTGATTCGTGAATGACGGTTTTTATTTTCATTCCTTGACCTGCTTTTATAACGGGATAGCAGACGTATCCACCGGTTCCTATTATAACGTCCGGAGCAAATCTCTTTATTATTTTTTCTGCATCCGACCTCGCTTTAAGAGCAAGAAAAATGCTTTTGATATTCTTTGCGGTCATCCTTCTTGACAGCCCCGATACCTCAAGTGTTTCGAGCTCAATCCCAGCCCCGATCACGGCACGGTTTTCCTTTCCGTCCTTCCTTCCTATAAACAGTATTCTTGAGTTTGGCTCATGCTCTTTTATTATCTCGGCTATCGCTACTGCGGGATGTACGTGACCTGCCGTACCTCCGCCCGTTAAAATCACGTTCATTGGTCTATCCAATCATAGTTTTTTATTTTGTTATCCTTGAATATCTGGATATTGAAAGAACTATTCCCATTTCAAAAAACAGCATAACCAAGGATGATCCACCGTAGCTAAAAAACGGCAGAGAAATTCCTGTGTTGGGAATTGTGTTTGTAACTACGGCAATATTCAGTAGCACCTGAATTGCCATTTTTATGGAAATTCCCACGGTGAGAAGACGGCAGAAAATGTCCTCGCTTCTCAGTGCTATCACAGAGCCTCTTACTATCAGAAATCCGAAAAGCAGTATACATAAGGCGGCACCGACCAGCCCAAGCTCCTCGCACAGAATTGCGAATATCATATCGTTTGCAGGTTCCGAAACGTAAAGGTGCTTGAGTATACTGTTACCAAGCCCTACACCAAATACTCCCCCCGAGCCAATAGCCATAAGCCCTTGCAAGGTTTGCCATCCTCCTGTCAGCTTGTATGCCTCGGGGTTTTGCCAGACTGTTATTCTTTCCTTTGTATAATCGGTGAAGAGTGCTAAGCAGCTCACTCCTACTACCCCCGCTCCGGTGAAGGCGGCTATGTATTTCGGATTGATTCCCGAGGCGAATATAAGGAGTAGTCCGATAGCACCGAGAATGATAATACAAGAAAGATGCTTCTGAAGCATAACCAGAACTATCGGAACCGCCACTATCAGAACGGGAAGGAGCGTACCGAATAAGAAGGTCTCCCGGCCTCCCGAATAATTCATTGCCCGTTCCTCAAAGTCTGAAAAATATCGTGATAGCATCATGATCATTGACAGCTTTGCAATTTCCGAGGGCTGTATCGTAAGAGGCCCAATCGAGATCCATCTTTGCGCTCCGTTTCCGACGAATCCAACCAAAAGAACCAATATCAGCAGTATAAGTGTAACCGCATACAAATGGGGGGTATACTTTTTATAAACTTTCGTATCAATATGAGAAGCAAAATACATTACCGCAAATCCGAGAAGCAGCCACACCGTCTGCTTTTTAACAAAATACAGACCGTCACCGTATCTTGCGGCGGCATAAGCACTTCCCGCACTGAATACCATAACCGTTCCGAATGCCGTAACCAGAAGAACAGCAAGAAGAAACAGACCGTCGGGACGCCGCTTTTTGTCGGCGGTAAGCCCCTGTCCTGTGCTTTTTAAACTTCTTAATGGAATTTTTATCGTTTTCATTTACGGCATATAGATTATGAAAGCGGGAATAGAGGCGATAAAGGTCAGGATCATTGCTATCATACAGATCTTGTTTTCGCTCATTCCGCATTTCTCGAGATGGTGATGAATAGGTGCCATTTTGAAAAGCCTTTTTTTGGTCGCCTTGAAAAAAATAACCTGAAGTATGACCGAAACGCCCTCGATAACGTAAACTCCGCAAACGGCGATTGCGATCAATGGGTTTTCAAGCGAGAAAAATGCACTTATAAGCAAAGCCCCGAAGAAAAGCGAGCCTGTATCTCCCATAAAGATCTTGGCAGGATGAATGTTGAATATTAAAAATCCAACCGCGCTTCCGATAACCGCCGATGCTATCACCGCCGAATCGAAGAGCAGAGCTGCCGAGATGTAAAACAGAACCACCCCCACCGAAAATGCAACGCCAGAAGCAAGACCGTCAATACCGTCGGTAAGATTTGCACAGTTCACGATACCCACCAGCATTACCAGAGAAATGGGATAATAAAACAATCCTAAATCTATTTCTCCGAATGAAAAGCTGACGGTTGTTCCGTCTCCGAGAAATTTTGCCCTGGCATATAAAAATAATCCCGCAAGAAAAATCTGGAGCAGTAGCTTTTGTAGAGGAGTAAGCCCCTTGTTTTCTTTTTTCTTAAGCTTTGTAAGATCGTCAAAAATGCCGACCAGCGAATTAAGTGCGGCAAAGACCAGGGCAATTATCAGTGATATAGCCGTTTTTGTCTCGCCTCTTGCCGTCATAAAAAGTGCGGCGAACAGAACTGATATCCCGACAGCACACAGAAATGCAAGCCCTCCCATAGTCGGAGTTCCGCTTTTTGATAAGTGCCACTCCGGTCCATCTTTGTATATGGGTTGCTTTGCCTTGCCCGAAAGGAAGGGAATCAGCCGCTTTTCGGCAAACGCCGTAATAACAAAGGATAATAAAAAAACTATTGCGTAAAGCGGAAAATATTTGTCAAGCATCTGCATCCCTCTTTCTTAATTCCTTAACCATTATTTCTGCAACTTTCTCAAGCTCCATAGCCCGTGAACCTTTGATCAAAATAAGCTCATCCTTTTCAGCTTTTTCAAGAATTGCATCTGCCGCGGATTTATGTGCCATACTGTCTGTAAAAAGGAAAATTCTATCCTTGCTAAATCCCGCCGATATAGCGCCCTCCTTCATTTCCCGAGCGAATTCGCCAAAAAGATATAGTGTATGGAAGCCGCTTTCTGCCGCGCTTCTTCCAATATCTCGGTGAATTTCACCGCTGATTTCGCCAAGCTCACGAACACTGCCGATTAAAGCACTCCTTTTTCCGTAGCCGTAAATTCCCGTAACAAACTTGAAGGCTGCAACAAGCGACTCGGGCGACGCATTGTAAAGATCCTCGTATACCGTAAAGTCGCCGATCTTAAGAAACCTTTGCTTTATAGACTCGCGCCCTATGCCGTTTATAGCCTCGCTTATGAGGCTGACAGGCACGCCGAGAAGCAGTGCTGTTGCCGCGGCAGGAGCAATACAGTTCAGCAAATGTCTTTCGCCCAGTTGAAATTCCGAATTGAATATCCACCTCTCCCGATTATAAAACGAAAGCGTCCCATAAACGTTGTGAAGATAAAAATCAGCCCCCTCGTCCTCGGTGGAGAAGGAATATCTGCCACTTTTTTCAAGTAAAGGCTCGCCCTTCGGAATAATCAGAAGCTTATCCTCCATTCCCTCGAGGATTTCCAGCTTAGCATTGGCAATTGCCTCCCGTGAGCCGAGATTGCCGATATGAGAGCTTCCGATGTTTGTTATTATCCCGATATCGGGGCGAAATGCGTTTGACAGTCTGGCAATCTCCCCGGTATGATTCATTCCCATCTCAAGTATCAGTATTTCGGTATCCGCTTTTGCCGAAAGCACTGAAAGGCAGCTACCCACCGAATTGTTGAAATTCCCGGGAGTCGAGCTTACGGTAAACCTTTTTTGGAGAATTATTCTTAAAAAGTCCTTTGTGGTCGTTTTCCCCACGCTGCCTGTGATAGCAACCGTGCTTTTCAGCCGTTTGAGCTTTGTTTTATACAGCTGTGCAATTTTAAAGAGAGCCTCTTCGGTGTCCTTGACACAAATTCCGCCGGGGATATTTTGCATCGCAACCGTTACCGCCCCCATTTCCGAGGCGGCAGTAGCAAATTCCTCACCGTCATATCGCCGTCCCTTAAGAGCAATGAAGAGGTCTCCCTCTGACAGCTCGCGTGTGTCGGTGGATATATACATTATTTCTTTATCTGTAAGTAGCTGCTTTTCGCCTGCGGACAGCACCTCGGCAATCTCCGAAAGCTTTAGCGGAATATCAAGTCTTGTTCTCATTTCTTTTCCTTTCCTTAAGGGCTGCGTCGATTATCGCTTTTTCATCGAATGGGTGATATCCCTGCTTATCTATGTTGTATTTTTCACGCCCTTTTCCGATAACGGCAACGGTATCTCCCTTTTTTGCGGAAACGATTGCATCCCGGATTGCCGTTTCTCTGTCGAGAGTCACCTTGTAGCTGTTTTTTTGAAATCCACGAACGATGTCGGCAATTATATCCGTTGGATTCTCGCCTCTTGAATTATCCGAGGTCACAATTATTCTGTCTGCGTATTTTTCGGATACCCTTGCCATCCTCGGCCTTTTTGACTTGTCTCTTTCTCCACCGGCACCGAATACTGCGATAAGCTCGCCCTCGCCCTTTGCCTCCGATATGCTTTTCAGAACACATTCAAAGGCACTGTCGGTGTGGGCATAATCTATTATTACCGTTACCTCGTCTTTTATGATTTCAAATCTGCCCTCAATGAGCAGGATTTCCGAAATTGCCCCCTTTACCTTGCAGGGAGTAATTCCCGCATCCGTTACAAGAGCGGTGGCAAGCATAGAATTATAAACGTTGTATATTCCGGGAGTCTTAAGTCTTGATTTAAAGGTGAAATTTCTTCCGTGGAAAAGATATTCAACCCCCTCATACCCGAGATTTTTCACACAAGAGGCGTAAACATCTCCACGGAAAAGAGCTCCGGCCGTAATGCTTCTTCCCGAGAATTCCTTGTAAGCCCGTCTGCAATATCCGTCGTCAATGTTGAAGATCATGGTCTTACACATTGAAAACAGTCTTTTTTTGGCTTTGTAATATTCCTCGGTATTTCGGTGAAAATCCAGATGCTCCGGAGCAAGATTCGTCATCACGCCGTACTCAAAGGGAATAGGATCGACCTTAAATAGTGCAAGTGCGTGGCTTGATACCTCCATAACTACGTACTCGCAGCCAAAAAGCTCCATTTGTTTGAGAGTTCTATAAAGAATAGGCGGATCGGGAGTTGTCATGGAATAATCTTCACCGCTGACTATCTCGTCGTCTATGGCGATTCTTCCCGTGCCAATAGAGCCTACAATGGCTCCCTCGCTTTTCAATGCGGCTTCAATGAAGGCGGCTGTGCTGGTTTTGCCGTTCGTTCCGGTTACCCCAATAATCTTCATTCGGCTGTAATCCACCGAATAATAGTTTGAAAATGCGTAAGAGGTGGCAAGACGTGCGTTTTTCACTCGTATTTGACGTATACAGTCCGGAAGCGAAAGCTCACCGTCGCACATAACCGCAAGAGGATCGCAGGCTACAATATCCTCACTGCAGGTACGCAGAGAATTTGGAACAACCAAAAGACCTCCCTTGCCGCATTCGTTTACCGACGTGGAAATATGCGTTATCTCCTCGTCTCCTGTAAGCCCGATAGGCTCATAGCTGATATTCTTAAGTATCTCCGATAGCCTCATTTTAATCCTCGTATTTATTATTTATTGCCCGAAGGGTGATGACTGTACCTCGTTTTACCTTGCTTTTTGGTGAAAGCGATTGCTCTGATATAACGTCACCTCCCGAGGATGCTGCACCTCCCATTCCCGAAAGATGAATATTAAGTCCGGAATTCACCGATATCCTCACCGCCTCCGACAGCGTCAATCCGATGAGTGTGGGAACCTCAACAAACTCCTCCCTACGTTCCACGGTATAAAGAATGACCTTGGAGATCGGATAAGTCATTATATCGTCTTCGTGCGGAGTCTGCGAAAGGACTACCTGACCGTCACCTACTATTTCGTAGGAAATTCCCAGCTCGGAAAGCTTGCTTTTTGCCGTATTTACGTTCATTCCAACGTAATTTTCAACTCTCGTATTCGTTCCCTCAAGGCTCGATCTGAACTCAAGGTAGGGAAGTATCTTTTCCAGAAGAGCCGAAACGTACGGTGCGGCAACAACACTTCCGTATTTTACCGATGAATTCGGTTCATCGACTACGATGATCGTTGCAACGCCATGCTCGGAATCGGTAGAGTAGGCAACGGTAGAGCCCACTCGCAGGTAGGAATTCCCATTTTCATCAAGAATGTCAAATTTCTGCGAAGTACCGGTTTTTGCCGCAATATCAAAGCCGATAACACCGGCGTTTTTTGCTCCTCCGTCACCGTTTACTCCGTCGATCAGTATTTGTGAAACGGTTTTTGCCGTATCCTCTGATATGACACGCCTTCTTTCATTTACACCTCTGTCGGAGATAACATTTCCTTCTGAATCAATGATCTTATCAACAACGTAGGGCGTAAGCAATACTCCTCCGTTTGCCACCGATGCTATTGCTGTTATCTGATTTATCACACTAACCTTGAAGCGCTGACCGAAGGAGGCTGTTGCAAGCTCGCTCACACCGAGCCCCTCCTCCTTATGAAATATTGTGGTCGCCTCGCTTGGTAGATCTATGCCCGTCTTTTCAAGATATCCGAAGCTCTTAACGTATGAATAGAATCGTGATGCACCGACTCTCTCGGATAATGCGATCATACAAGGGTTGCAGGACATCTGAAGTCCGTAAGCAAGCGAAAAGCCCGAGCCGTGTCCGGTGGTCTTATGGCATCTGATCCTCCAGCCTCCGACCTCGGCAAATCCTCTGCAAGAAAAGCTGTCCGTAAGGGCGGCAACACCGGAATCAAGAGCCGCACTCACCGTCACGATTTTGAAGGTGGAGCCGGGCTCGTAGGTCTCGCTTACCGCCTTGTTTGACCACATTATCTGCAAAAGCTCGTTTTTGTATTTGCTGTATTCCTCGCTTCCGATTGCATACCCCGAATTATTTAGCTTTTTCTCTGATACGGCATCGAGAGTGAACGGGGAATTGGGATCAAAGGGTGAGCTTGTTGCCATGGCAAGAATTGCTCCGGTTGAGGTGTCCATAACGACACCTGTCACACGGTTGCTGACGTCGTGATTAACTCTGACTGTTTCGAGTATCGCCTCCAGCTCCCCTTGTACGTAGCTGTCGATCGTTGTTACAAGGCTGTATCCGTCGGTGGCGGGGAAGTATGAGGAGTACTCGGTGTCCAAAGCATTTCCCGCGGCATCCTTTGCGTAAACGTAATATCCGTCTTCTCCTCGAAGCAGATCGTCGTAGTAGTATTCAAGACCGTAAAGCCCTTGGTTGTCACTTCCCGTAAAGCCAAGAACGTGAGCGGCAAGCGTTCCCGACGGATAGTAACGAGAGCTTTGAGCCTCGGTGAAAACCAGCTTCTCAAGCTTGTATTCTCCGATAAACGAAAGTACCCTTCGGTATTCCTCCTCACTTGCCGCCTTTTTGATCGTTACGTCGAGAACGTTTGAGCCGGTTATCTTTTTGTATACCGAATCGGCATTCAGACCGAGTATCTCTGCAAGTCCTGATGAAATGATCCTAGAATATCCGATGCCGCTTTCTTTTTCGGCGGCGTTGATATCCTTTGTCGAAATGAATATTCGAAAGACCGTGCTGCTGTCAGCCAGAAGGTTCATATTACAATCGTATATTGCACCTCTCTTTGCCGGTAGAACAGAGGACGTTGTGACCTGGTCATAGGTCTTTTCTCTGTAATAATCATAGGCAAGAAAATCTAACTTGAAAATATTGAAAAGCAAATATGACGAGAACAGTGCAAATACAAGTAAAATTGCCGTTACTCTTCTGAACGTTCTTCTGTTTTGGGAGTTTTTCAATTCTCTTATCCTTTACAAAAAAATATTGCGGCGGTATTTCCGTCGCAAAAAAAAAGCAGCGACGGCATTGTGCCATCGCTACATTTTATTATGAATCAGTGAGAATTATGAAAAAACACCAAAACTTATGCGTTGAATTCCTGAGCCTCGATCTCGGGTGCATATTCGGTAACAGCCGCCTCATTGGTAGTGGGAGCGGAGGTCTTGAGAAGTCTTGCGCCGATTACGCAGAAGCAGAGCACAAAAGAGCATGCAACTGCGGCAGAGAGAAATGCAGATGCCGACGCACGGAAGGGAAACGCGCGTATAGTCTTGTCCTTAACAGGGGGCTTCTTGATCGTAAGCTTGTCGTTTACGAAGGAAACTATCTGTGCAACAGCACGCTCGCTCCTGCTCTTTGAAACAACGGGGAGCTTGGATGCTGCGGGCTCTGCTGACTTCTTCTTTGCCTTCATAAGCATAAAATCGCCAAGTGTATATTCCGAACCGTCGTTAACAACGGTGTATCTGTTCTTGAGGTTTTCATATAAAGTATCGTAGCTGTTAGTTGCCATTTTTTGTTTCTCCTTCTTAATTTTTTTCAGCGACTCTGAGCTTTGCGCTTCTGGCTCTGGGGTTGACCTCAAGCTCTTGGTCGGTCGGTAATATCGGTTTTTTTGTAACTTCTGTAATTATTGGTTTCTTCCCGCATACGCAGATAGGGAAGTCTCTCGGACAGGTACAGCCGGATGCAAGCTCCTTGTAGCTCTGCTTAACCAGCCTGTCCTCAAGAGAGTGGAAGGAAATGATCGCTATTCTTCCTCCCGGAACAAGTGCTCTCGACGCTCCCTCAATTAAAGGCTTGATCGCATCAAGCTCTCCGTTGACCTCTATCCTTATAGCCTGGAAGGTCCTTTTTGCGGGGTGGGGGCCGTCTATCCTCGCCTTTGCGGGGATCGCACCTTTTATTATGTCTGTAAGCTCGTGTGTTGTCTTGATCGGCTCCTGCTCACGTCTTTTTACTATTGCTGAAGCGATCTTCGGAGCAAAACGCTCTTCACCGTAATCATAAATTATTCTTCTCAGATCTGCCTCGGAGTATTCGTTTACTACGTTGTAAGCCGAGAGGGGAGCATTGACGTCCATTCTCATATCCAGAAGAGCATCGTGCATATAGCTGAATCCTCTTTCCGGAGTGTCAAACTGATGGGAGCTGCATCCGAGGTCGGCAAGCACTCCTCCGAGATTGTCTATTCCGTAATCCTTTATGACTCTGTCAAGACTTGAAAAATTATCGTTTACGAAGGTCACTCTGTCGAGATAATCCTTAAGTCTTTCGGTTGCGGCGGCAATTGCGTTCTCGTCTCTGTCAAAGCATATGAGCCTTGAATCCTTTCCCATTCGCTTTGCAATTTCGAGCGAATGTCCTCCGCCACCTGCGGTACAGTCAACGTATGTGTAACCGTTTCGTATGTTCAGAGCCTCGATACATTCGAAAAGGAGTACGGATGCGTGTGAAAATTCTATCTTCGCCATAATCAATATTCCTTCCCGATAGGGTATTAAAGTCCGAACTCCTGAAGAACTGCACGCATCTTCTCGAAGTCTCTGTTTTTCTCTCTTTCTTCCCAAAGCTCCTCGGCCCATACACGAACCTGCTTGCCCGCACCTACAAAAACAACGTTCTTATTTATACCGGCATGCTTAAGAAGCTTGTCATCGATAATTATTCTTCCGCTTCCATCGGGAGTGCATTTCTGAGCACCACCGAGGATGAACTCGTGTATCTCAGCCGCCACCGATTCGGGAAGCTTCTCGATCTTATCAAGGAAGATCGCCCACTCTTCTTCTGTGTATATGGAGAGGTAGGTGTCTGTTTTTCTGGTGATGTAAAATACTTCACCGAGATCTTCGCGGAACTTTGCAGGAACGAACACACGCTTTTTTGCATCAAGCGAGTGGGAATAAGAGCCTACGAAAGACATAACAACTACCTCCTTTTTACTTAGTTTGCTCCATTTTGCCTTGAAAATGGGATTTTGACGGGGTAAAATGGGGAAAACACCACACGATACTCCACTTTGCCCCACTTTGCTACTATTATAAAACATTTATTCAAAAAAATCAATACCTTTTGCGAAAAAAAATGAAAAAATTTAAATTTTTTTTGAATTTTTGAATTGAAAGAGAAAAAAAGTCCTCAAAAATGCAAAAAAGACTTCCATTTGGTGGCTTTTTGTGCTACAATAGATGAAAACAGTTGAGCTTTTTGAAAAAAGGAGAAGCTGATGTCAATATTCGGTAAAATATTCGGCAAAGGAAAGAACCCTGATAGCTATCAGTACCGTCTTTCAAAGGCGAGAGAGCTTCACGGTCAGGTCATCAAATACGTAACTGAGCATCGGAATGATAACGAGGACGTTATCGGCAGAGGGGGAGCTCTTACTCTCCACGAGGACACCTTTATAGTTGATTCCTCGGGCGACCGTTTGTTTTCCTGTAACGTAAAGGATCTGGAGGTTTCGACTCTGATGAGCGGCGACGGTGTTATCGTCAAAGGGCCAAACCTGCTTGAGGACGGCAAAATGCGAACTATAACCGTACATTTCGTCTATTACAGAAAATGATTTTGTGAGGTTAAATTGGATAACAAAGACAGAAGGATCACTACTGCTGTGATTCTTGCCGCAGGTAGCGGCAGTCGGATGCAGTGTGATAAAACTAAGCAGAATATTGAAATATTCGGTGAAAGCATACTTGAAAGAAGCGTGAGAGCCTTTGAGGAGTGTGCCGCTGTCGATAATATCGTTGTCGTGGCAAGAGCGGGCGAAAAGAAGGATGCAGAGACCTGCCTCTCCCGCTTCGAAAAGGTAAGAAAGGTTGTCATTGGCGGTGCCACCAGAAGGGATTCTGCAAAGGCAGGATTTTATGCCGTTCCGAGCGGGACTGAACTTGTTGCGATACATGATGCGGCAAGGTGCCTTGTCACGCCGGAAATGATAGAAAAGGTAGTCGCTTTTGCATCGGTTCACAAAGCGGCAAGTGCCGTCAGTCCGATAGTTGATACGGTCAAGCTGACAGAGGGTGGTTTTATTACGGCAACTCTCCCGAGAGAAAAACTGTATGCCGCCGCAACTCCGCAGGTATTTTTGGTGGATTTGTATAAAAAGGCGCTCGAAATTACGGAAAATGATGTTACAATTACCGATGATAATATGATGATTGAGAAGCTTGGCGAAAAAGTCTTTTGCGTTGACGTAGGCTCGGAAAATTTGAAGATAACAACGCGCAGTGACCTTGATCTTGCAGAATATATTATTGGAAAGAGAATGAGAAATGAGTGAGTATAGAGTAGGGCACGGATACGACGTACACCGCCTCGTTTCCGACAGAAAATTGATAATCGGAGGAGTGGATATTCCGTACGAGCTTGGGTTGCTCGGTCATTCGGATGCCGACGTGCTTCTTCATGCGGTGATGGATGCCCTTCTCGGAGCGGCGGCACTTGGCGACATCGGCAGACATTTCCCGGACACCTCCGACAAGTTTTGCGGTATCTCTAGCCTCCTGCTTCTTGGCAGAGTCGGAGATCTTCTCAAAGAAAAACACTACAATATAGTTAATATAGATTCTACCGTAGTTCTTCAAAGGCCAAAGCTTCTGCCTTATTTGGACGATATGAAAAACAATATTGCCGTAACTCTCGGCATAGATCCCGACAGAGTAAACGTGAAGGCAACTACCGAGGAACACCTTGGCTTCACCGGACGTGGCGAGGGAATATCTGCTCACGCTGTTGCTATGATAGAAGTATAAGAGGCTGCCGTAAACCTTTGTTTACAACAGCCCCAATCATAAGACGGCAGAATACGGCGTTTTCCGCTGAACCTCTTTTACTTTAAATGTCTAGACCGTCCACACCGCCGTTTTTGTCCGAAATACGGCTCCTTATTTATTCTATGTAGTTTATAAACTTAAGACACTAATAATTAATACATATTTATATCTAATTATATATATTGAAAGGAAATTACTAAAATGGTAAAAATTTCACCTTCGGTGCTTGCCGCCGATCTCTCAAATCTCGCTTCCGCAGTCGTTGAGCTTAAGGAGTGCGGAGCCGAAATGGCACATCTTGACGTAATGGACGGAAGATTCGTTCCCAATATGTCCTTCGGAATGCCCGTTATCGAGGCAATGCGTAACAAGAGCGACATAATCTTCGACGTTCATCTTATGATAGTTGAGCCGGAATTGTACGCTGATCGCTTTATCGATGCGGGTGCCGATATTCTCACCTTCCATTACGAGGCATGCAAGGATAGTGCGGCTCTTCTCGATGCTATCAGAGCGAGAGGCGTAAAGGCGGCTATATCCATCAAGCCTAAGACCGCTGCCGAAGAGATATTCCCCCTTCTTGATAAGTGTGATATGGTTCTTGTAATGACTGTTGAGCCGGGATACGGTGGTCAGTCCTTTATGCCCGATATGCTTCCTAAGGTAAAGGCGATAAGGGAAGAGGCTACAAGAAGAGGACTTGATCTCGATATTCAGGTTGACGGAGGCATTAATCCCGAAACCGCCAAGCTCTGCCGTGAGGCAGGAGCGAATGTTCTCGTGGCGGGAAGCTCTGTTTTCAAGGCTGCTGATCGCAAGGCGGCTATTGATGCACTTAGATAAAAAATCGCACTTGATAATTCTTTTTTTAACATAAAAGATACCGTCAAAACTTCCCTCGGAATATAGAACCGAGAATAGCAAATTTCATCTCGAAAATAACAAAAAAACGGCTTTTGGCATCGTTCGTGCCAAAGGCCGTTTTTTTGGAAAACTAGTTCTGCTTGAAATTAACTTTCAAAATCAAAGTTTTTTTGACCATTCACTTGCGATTGAGAGCTGTTCGCTCCTGCAACGAAGGGGATACCGAGATGATCGTAGGCAAGCCTCGTTACGCATCTGCCGCGAGGGGTTCTCGAGAGAAAACCGATCTGCATAAGATAGGGCTCGTAAACGTCCTCTATCGTAACGGCCTCCTCGCCTATTGTTGCGGCAAGAGTATCAAGTCCGACAGGGCCACCGGAGTAGAATTTAATGATAGCCTCCAGCATTCTTCTGTCGATGTTGTCAAGTCCAAGCTCGTCGATCTCAAGGGCTTCGAGAGCGAATTTTGCAATATCCGAGGTTATTCTTCCGTCGCCCTTGACGAGTGCGAAATCTCTTACTCGCTTAAGCAGTCTGTTGGCGATTCTGGGAGTACCTCTCGACCGTGATGCAATACTGTATGCACCCTCCTCGGTTATAGCAATATCAAGGATGCTTGCAGATCGCTTAACTATTGTAGCAAGCTCCTCGGGGGTGTAAAGCTCCAGCTTAAGAAGCACGCCGAAGCGGTCTCGTAAGGGAGTTGTAAGCTGACCGGCTCTTGTAGTCGCGCCGATAAGCGTGAATTTCGGTATAGGCATATGAATAGTTCTTGCGCTGGGGCCTTTACCGATAATAATATCTATTGCGTAATCCTCCATCGCAGGATAGAGTATTTCCTCCGCAACTCGGGAAAGTCGGTGTATCTCGTCGATGAACAGAACGTCACCGGGAGCAAGGTTAGTCAGTATTGCGGCAAGATCCCCCGCCTTTTCAATAGCAGGTCCGGAGGTGGTTCTTATGTTTACCCCCATCTCGTTTGCAATGATCGTTGACAGCGTTGTTTTACCAAGACCGGGAGGGCCGTAAAGGAGAACGTGATCAAGAGCCTCGGAGCGAAGCTTTGCACTCTCAATATAGACCTTAAGGTTGGATTTCGCCTTTTCTTGACCAACGTATTCGTCAAGAGCCTTCGGTCTCAGACAGTTTTCTACCTCGCCGTCCTCGATCGAGTCATAATCGCTTGATACGATTCGGCTTTCAAAGTCGAATTCGTTTACTTCTTCCATCATAATAAGTCTTTCCTTTCAGGCTTATCTTGCAAGGTTCTTAAGAGCAAGTCTGATGATTTCTCCTACGGGCAGGGAGGTGTCTACGTTCTTAAGTGCGGATAAAACGGTATTTTTGTCATATCCGAGAACCATTAGACCTTCGGCAGCCTCGGAAAGGTTGGAATTTTTCGATACGGATGCAATAGAAACTTCGAGCTTTGCCGCTTCGGCAGTTGCAATAACGTCCTTGGAGAACTTGTCCTTAAGCTCCAGAACGATTCTCGCTGCCGTTTTTGCTCCTATTCCGGGAGTTTTCGCAATTGCCTTGACATCCTCGGTGCATACCGCAAGTGCCAGCTTGTCGGGTGTCATGGTAGAAAGGATGCTCATAGCAACCTTAGGGCCTACTCCGCTTACGCTAGTAAGATGATTGAAGCATTCACGCTCCTCGGAGGATCCGAAACCGAACAGCTCAACCTCGTTTTCCCTTACGGCAAGGTGGGTGAAAAGCTTAACTTCCTTTCCAAGCTTTGATATAAGTGCATCCGAGGTGTTCATGCTGACCGTAAGCTTGTATCCGACTCCGCCGCAATCAATAACGCAGAGCCCGTGCTCTCTGTAAGCAAGCTCGCCTTTAAGATAATAAAACATAGTATGACTCCGTTTTAAGGATTATTTTCTTCAATAACTTTTTTGATCATTTTTTCGAGAGACACTCTACCAAGTGTCAGATCTCTTTTACAGCCGTCACAGCATATCCTGACGTCGCTCCCCACCCGAAGTACCGTAAAGGTCTCGCTTCCGCAGGGATGCTTTTTTTTCATTTGAAGACGGCTTCCGACGCCAAATCTGATTATTTGCATATCAAAGCCCCTTTCAATACAGTGTAAAAGTCGTTTTTACTTGTAAAGAGATTTGTATTCCTTCTTTTTCACTACCTTTTTTGGATGCTTTTTGTCCAATCTCTTATCGGCAGAGCTTATCGAACGCTTTATAAAATGAGCGATGATAAAGAATACTGCGTAAAGAAGCGTGAAGATTACCACGGCACTGAATACCGCTGCGGCACCGCCTGTTGAAACTTTGCCGTTGATAACGAAAATTATGATGAATGCAATCAGCAACACCGCGTAATGGATAAGCAGTCTGTAAATAAATTTGAGTGGCTTGATGTCCAGAACAAGATTGGCAACCGCCACGATAATTCCGAATGCAAGTATAATCATAAAGGTTCCGATAGTGATCGCTGCCTCGGTAAAATCGGTTGCAAGTGTAAAGAGGAAGAAGAGCAGAACTATCAGTACCGTAAAGGCACATGCCTTAAGTAAAAGATTTTCAAGTCGTTTCATATCAATCTCCATTCTATCGCCTATGGGCGAGCACACAAATCATTGTTGAATTTTTGCACCGCCACAAAATTTCCGCTGTGAAATGTATTTAAAAAAACTGAGGGTACAAATTTTTCACGACAAATCGCTCTGCCGGGGTTAGGCAATACCGAATTGAACCTTATGTTTGAAGGCTTTCATTATATCATACCATAATAAGCTAAAATTTGCAAGTCGATTTTGTAAATTTCCGGGGAAAATGCTCCAACAATGCAAAAGTGAATATTTTTTGCATAAATTCACAAATAAAATGGTTTTTGTTGAATATTTGCGGTTGACTTTTTTAAAATAAAAGTTTATAATATAAATATTAAATATTTTTTAATTAAGGGAGACCAGTAATGCAAAGAAAGACAGCGAGAGAAAATGCCTTTATACTGATATTCGAGAGCGTTTGCAAAAATGATGAGACCGCCGAGGAGATATTTTTCAAGGCGACAGAAATCAGAGGACTTGAATATGATGATTATGTGAAGACTGTATTTTTCGGCTCCTTTGAAAACCGCGAGGTCATAGATTCCGCAGTGGAGAAGCACCTTACCGGATGGAAGAAGGAAAGGCTTTCTCCCGTAACTCGTGCTCTTGTCAGACTTGCGGGATATGAGATGATGTTTATGGAGGATATTCCGGGTAAGGTATCCATAAACGAGGCGATAGAGCTTTCTAAGAAATATGACGACGAGAAGTCATATTCCTTTATTAACGGCGTTCTAAACGCCCTTGCGAACGAATATAAGGGAAAATGAGTACCGAAAACGTAATACTTGCCATTGATACAAGCAATTACACCACCTCTGTGGCAATTCTTGATGAAAATGGCGGGATTGTTGCAAATATCAAGAAACTTCTTTCGGTAAAAGCCGGGGAGAGAGGACTGAGGCAGTCCGATGCCGTATTTTCTCATACGGTGAATATCCCGGAGCTGATGAAGGCGGCCGCTCCTTGCCTTAAGGATAAACGCATCCTTGCCGTAGGCGTCAGCGAAAGACCTCGTAATCAAGAGGGCTCGTATATGCCTTGCTTCCTTGTGGGAGTGTCGGTTGCAGAGGGAATTGCCGCATCGCTCGGAGTACCGCTTTACAGATTTTCGCATCAGTGCGGTCACATAATGGCGGCGGTGCTATCATCCGGCAGAGAAGAGCTGCTTAATTCGCCTTTTGCGGCTTTCCACGTCTCGGGAGGAACGACCGAGCTCGTCCGTGTCACCGATAAGGGGGATTCCTTCGATGCCGAGTTGCTTGGCGGCACAGCCGACCTGAATGCCGGACAGATAATCGACCGTATCGGTGTTTATATGGGCTTAGGTTTTCCCTCCGGAGCGGAAATGGAGAGGCTTGCTCTACGTAATATCGGGAAAATACCGAATAAAAAGCTTTCGGTAGTCGGATTAAACGCCAATCTTTCGGGGCTTGAGAATCTTGCAAAGAAGCTATATGACGATACTAATGATAAATTGCTTACGTCAGCATTCGTTTTTGACTATTTAGGCAGGGCATTGATAGCATTAAGCAAAGCTTACGAAGAGCAATACGGCAAAACCTCCTTCGTTTATGCCGGAGGAGTAATGTCAAACTCTATAATTAAGAGGATGCTTTCCGAAGAATTTACCGCTTATTTTGCCGAGCCCGTACTCTCAAGCGATAATGCGGTCGGTACGGCGGCTCTGGCTTTGAGAGCGTATAAAAAGGAGAATAAAGTCTGATGGATATCAGCTCCTTAAGGGAAAGAGACAGCATCGGGGCATTTTCTGTCTCCGAACTGAACAATTATATAAAGAATATTTTTGAGACCAACCGTACCCTTGCCGCAGTAACGGTGAAGGGCGAGATATCGAATTTTACCAACCACAGAAGCGGGCACCTGTATTTTTCGCTTAAGGATGAGGACGGTCAGATAAGAGCGGTGATGTTTCGTTCACGGGCAATGAGCCTCAGATTTATGCCCGAATCGGGTATGAAGGTTATCGTTCACGGCTCTGTTACGGTGTATCCGAGGGACGGCTCCTATCAAATATACGTTAACTCTATGCAGCCCGACGGTATAGGCGCTCTTTATCTTGCCTACGAGCAGCTGAAGGCTAAGCTTTTCGAGGAAGGTCTTTTTGATGAGGAGTACAAGAAGCCGATACCACGATATCCCGAGCGCATCGGAGTAATAACCTCTCCGACGGGTGCGGCGGTAAGAGATATTATCAACGTTGCGGGCAGAAGATTTCCTCTTGCAAAGATATATCTGTACCCGGCTTTGGTTCAGGGTGAGGGGGCTGAGCAAACTCTTATCAGTGCTCTTGATTATCTTGATTCGTCAAAGCTCGTTGACGTTATCATTATCGGCAGAGGCGGCGGATCAATAGAGGATCTTTGGGCTTTCAATTCCGAGGCTCTTGCGAGGAAGATATTCGAAACCGAGATTCCCGTAATATCCGCAGTCGGTCACGAAACCGATTTTACGATTGCCGATTTTGTCAGCGATCTGCGTGCACCAACTCCGTCGGCGGCTGCCGAGCTTGCGGTTCCCGACACCAGAGAGCTGCTTGTGAGAGTGGATAATCTTTTTGAGAGAGGTGCTGCGGCACTTTTAAGAAAAAGCGAAAGAGCAAGAGAGCGTCTCGTAAGGCTTACCGAGGCGGTGTCGGTTGACAGCTTTGTTGATTACTTGGATGAAAAAAGGAAAATCGCCACCGATCTGTCTCACGATGCCCACCGAGCAGTCGAAAGACTTCTTGATAGCTTGAAGGGACGTCTCGCGGTAGATGCCGGCAGACTTGACGGTATGAATCCTCTGTCTGTTTTGACCAGAGGATATTCTATAATAGAAAAAAACGGAGCTACGGTAAACCGGGTAGAGTCGCTTGATACGGGCGACCTGTTGGAGCTCAGGCTGTCTGACGGCAAGGCTTTGGCAAAGGTTACCGAGATCGTAGGTTGAATATGAAAAAGGAAATTAAATTTGAAGATGCGATAACCGCTCTTGAAGATAAGGTAAAGCTTCTTGAGAGCGGAAATATGTCCCTTGACGATTCGCTTAAGGCTTTTGAAGAGGCAATAGAGCTTGCACGGATTTGCAACGAGAAGCTTGAAAATGCCGAGGCGAGGGTGAGAATGCTCGTCGAGGGCGAGGACGGAGCGGTTACCGACCGCCCCTTTGATAAAGAAAATGAGGCTTGACGTTTTTCTTGCCGATAAAGGTTATGCCGAGAGCCGAACCGAGGCAAAGGGCTTTATTACCTCGGGGAAGGTAACGGTGAACGGGAAAACTGTGACTAAGCCCTCTTTTGAGGTCTGCGATGATGCAATGATTGGTGTAGACTCGGAAGCAAAAAAATACGTCAGCCGAGGTGGCCTTAAGCTGGAAGGCGCCCTTGATGCCTTTGATATAGACGTGTCGGGAAGGCTGGCGATTGATATCGGTGCCTCCAGCGGTGGCTTCACCGATTGTCTGTTGAAGCACGGAGCGGAGCGCGTTATTGCGGTTGATTCGGGCGAAGGACAGCTTTCTCGCACTCTTTTACTCGACGAAAGAGTAATTTCTATCGAAAAATACAACGCCAGATATATGAAGCCGGAGGACTTTTGCTTCGTGCCCTCTGTCGCTGTTATGGACGTTTCATTTATTTCGGCAACCTATCTTATAGGGCCGCTTTCTCATTGCCTTGCAGACGGAGGCGATTTCATTTGTCTGATTAAGCCTCAGTTCGAGGTGGGAAGAGCGGCCATTGGTAAGGGTGGAATAGTAAAAAATGAAAAGGACAGAGAGCGGGCTGTGGAAAAGGTAACCCTCTATGCGGCATCCTGTGGCTTCGTTCTTAAAAAAATAATAGAGTCTCCCATTAAGGGTGGCGACGGAAATACCGAATATCTTGCACATTTCAGAAAGGAGGCTCCTTTTGAAGAAAGTAATAATAATTCCGAACTCAAATAAGGATAAGGAGCTTAAGGTTACCGACGAAATAGTCGAAAAGCTGGAATGTCTCGGTATAGCCTCAATTGTTGATACCGAATATTCTTCAAGCCTCTCCTTAGTTCCGTGTGAGAAGCGTCTCGAGGATGCGGATATGATAATCGTGGTCGGCGGTGACGGCTCGGTGATTGATGCTTCGGGACTTGCCACTCTTCTCGATATTCCCATTCTCGGAGTTAATCTCGGTAAGGTTGGTTATCTCAGTGAGATCGAGCCGGATGAACTCGATTCGCTTGCGCGGCTTGCAAAGGGTGAGTTTACGGTAGAGGAAAGAATGCTTCTTACAGCCGAGAAGACCGATGCAAGCGGGGAAAGTGAGATCTCGGCAAGGCTTGCCGTAAACGACGTGGTAATTTCTCATGATAACTACTTTGGCATTTCTGATTTTAGGGTAGAGAACGGAAGAGGAGATATGGTTAGATATCGTGCTGACGGTGTTATTGTTTCCACTCCGGCAGGCTCCACCGCATATTCCTTCTCTGCGGGAGGCCCGATAATTTCTCATAGCCTTGATTCCATAACCGTAACACCGGTTTGTCCACATTCGCTATTCAATCGCTCGGTGGTCTATGATGCCAAGGAGCGTATAAGTATTGCCAATTCGGGTGATGCACCGCTTAATATAAGCGTAGACGGCAGACTTTTCACTCAATTGCAAAAAGGTGAGGTTTGTACCGTAAAAAGAAGTTCAAAAAGGCTTAAAATTGTAACATTCAGCGAAAACAATATGTTTTCCGCTTTGTTTAACAAAATAAAAACACTGGAAGAATGATATGAAAGGATGAAATAAAATGAAGAACGCAAGACAGCAAAAAATACTTGAGCTGATTGAGAAGTATGACATTGACACTCAGGACACTCTTATAAAAAGGCTCAGGGAGGTAGGCTATAACGTAACGCAGACCACAGTTTCGAGAGATATTCGACAGCTCAATCTCGTCAAGGGCGTTACAGCTATGGGTACATACAAGTACGTGGCTCCCGAGATCAGCAGAGCCAATAATGTTCCTGTTCTGAATTCTGCGATCACCGATTCTGTCGTTAAGATAGAGGCGGCAGGCAACATTGTCGTTGTAAAGACCTTTTCGGGAATGGCAAACGCTATTGCGGTATGCGTTGACTCGCTTCATCACGACGATATCGTAGGAAGCGTTGCGGGCGATGATACTATCCTTCTTGTAATTAAGGACGAGAATGCGGCATCGGCACTTGCCGACGAGCTTAAGACCACCTTCGGTAAATAATACGCATTCTCAAAAAAATAAGCCGTTTTTACGGCGGAACGGACGATTATGTTACTTTCACTTCACATAGAGAATATCGCTGTTATAAAATGCGTTGACTTCGATTTCTCCGAGGGGTTTATGGTTCTTACGGGAGAGACCGGAGCGGGTAAGTCTATCGTCATCGACAGTATTAATCTCCTTCTCGGCGGCAAGGCAGAGCGAGAGCTGGTCAGAACGGGTGCCGCACGAGCTATGGTAAGCGGACTTTTCGGTGAGCTCTCCGATCCTATCAAGGAAAAGCTTGCCGAGCTTGGAGTTTATGCGGGCGAGGACGGAACCATACTCGTTGAAAGAAGCCTTAGTGCCGACGGTAAGACGAAAATAACCGTCAACGGCAGAAGCGTTGGTCTTACAATGCTTAAAAGCATTACTCCATACCTCGTAAGCATACACGGTCAGAGCGATACCGCATCCTTAATGGATGCGCGAAATCATCTTGAGCTTCTTGACGTTTATGCGGAAAATGAGAGCTTGCTCGAAAAATACAGAGTTGCGTATGCGGAGCTTGAGGGAATAAGAAGGGAAATTGCCGAAATATCCTCTAAAGCACACGAGAGCGAAAGACTTAAGGAGATTCTTGAATATCAGATAAAGGATATAGACTCTGCCGCCCTTCATTCGGGCGAGGAGGATGAGCTGGTTGATAAAAAGGTCAAGATTCGTAACAGCGAGAAAATAACAAAGAATTCCGAGTTCGTATACCGAGCTCTTAAGGGGAGCGAAAAGGGAAGCGTATCCTATCTCCTTGATAGGAGCGTTACCGCTCTGTCACAAATATCCGACGTAGTCGAGGAATTTGGAGATTTTTCTGACAGACTTCGTGAGATAATGTATCAGATCGACGATATTGCCGAGACTGTTTACGATACTCTTGGCGATATTGACGAGGATCCTACCGAGACTCTTAATAAGATAGAATCCCGCCTTGACAAAATATCCAAGTTAAAGAGAAAATACGGACTTACCGTAGAGGATGTCCTTGTCTTTAGGGATAAAGCGGCAGCCGAGCTTGAAACTCTCGTTAATTCCGACGGAGTGCTTAAGTCTCTTTCGAAAAAGGAAAGGGATGCGTACAAGTCGGCACTTGCTATTGCCGACGAGCTTCACGAAAGGCGAACCGGTGCCGTTAAAAGTCTTGAAAATAAAGTAAAGGAAACGCTGGAATTCCTTGATATGCCTAAGGTAGTGTTCTTTGCTTCCATAAAAGAGGGCTTTAAGGACGGTGAGAAGCTTCTTAATAAAGACGGTTCGGATTCGGTCGAATTTTATATCAGCGCTAACCGAGGAGCAGACGCTCAACCGCTGTCGAAGATTGCCTCGGGCGGTGAGCTTTCGAGAATTATGCTCGCACTTAAGAGCGTTATCGCCAACAAGGACGGCGTTCCCACGGTGATCTACGATGAGATCGACGCAGGCGTTTCCGGAAAGACGGCGAGAAAGATCGGAATTAAGATGCTGGAGCTTTCGAGGACTACACAGCTGTTCTGCGTAACTCACAGTGCTCAGATAGCATCTCTCGGTGACACTCATTTCCTTATCAGTAAGAACGATTATTCAGGTGAGACAGAAACAAGAGTAAGAACACTTGATAAGGACGGCAGAATTTCCGAGCTTTCGAGAATTCTCGGCGGAATAGATATTACCGATTCCCAGAGAGCGGCGGCATTCGATATGCTTGCCGAGAGGGAAAATTACAAATAAATTCTAAGAGGCTTTCATGTTTGAGACCGTTTTGGAGTATCTCAACAAAAAGGAAGTCGAAAATAAAGAAAATATAAAAATGTCCTCCATCAGCCCAATCGGCATAGGTGGAGCGGCAAGGCTGGTTGTTTTTCCGAAAACCGAGGAAGAGCTTATCTGTTCGGTCTGTCTGTTAGAGGAAAGTGACGTAAAATACAGGATAGTTGGAAGAATGTCGAATATTTTGCCCTGCGACTCCGATTTTTGCGGAGCTATTGTAAGGACGGACAGACTTTGCGGCATATCGGTTAAGGATAATCATCTCATTGTACCGGCGGGAGCCTCTCTTCCTTGCGTTTCAAGAGTTGCCGCACGTGCATTCCTGAGCGGCTTTGAGGAGCTGTCGGGCATACCCGGCTCTGTCGGAGGTTCGGTTCTTGGCAATGCCGGTGCATTCGGAAGATCGGTATCGGATATCATATTTGGTGTCTCGGTTTACGATCTGGAAACGAAAAAAATACTGCATCTATCAAAAAACGAGCTCGTTTTTTCTTATCGTCATTGCTCCCTTCGGGATATGCGATATGTACTCCTTAGTGCCGAGCTTGCTCTTGCCCACGGCACAGAAGCGAAGATATACGAAAGAATATCGGATTTTGCTCGGATAAGGAGAAGCACTCAACCAAACGAGCCGTCGCTGGGCAGTGTTTTTAAGCGGGGCGAGACCTATTTCGCATCAAGACTTGTAGATCTGTGCGGACTAAAGGGCAGGCGTGTAGGCGGTGCCGCAATTTCCGAAAAGCATGCAGGCTTTATAGTCAATAAAGGGAATGCAACGGCAGAAGACGTGAAGCAGCTTGCTCGTATTGCAGAGGAGCAGGTACTTTTGCGGTTTGGCATTGTACTTGAAAGGGAGATAGAATATCTCGAGGAATAATAAGCTGGCCGCTACGGCGGAGGAATGGAGAAGTAAATGTCCTTTTCATCTGAGCAGAAAGAACAAATAATCAACGGCGTTTATAAATCAAGATGCTGTCGCAGAGCACTGCTTTTAGGTGTTCTTCTTGCAAAGGGATACCCGACTGACGAGGGGATACGCATTTCTCTTGATAAGACAGAAACGGCGGAATTTGTATCACGGCTCATTCGTGAATTTTATAATACCGATGCCGAAAGGATTCGTGACAGCAAGGGCGGCAGAAGAGTGGTTATCGGTTTTGAATCGGATTCTGCCCGCAAATATATATCGGATATAGAAAATAACACCGATATTTTACTTGAAAGATGTGCAAATTGCCGCTCCTCCTTTCTTAGGGGGGTATTCCTTGCGGCAGGGCGTGTCGGAGATCCATCCAAATCATATATTCTGGAGCTTTCGCTTGACGGACGCTCAGAAATTTTCTTTGGATTTTTAACCGAGCTTGGTATGAATCCCGGAATTTTGGGAAGTGAGAAAAAGGCGGTATATTTCAGAAACAGTGCCGGCATTGAGGAATTCTTTGCCAATGCGGGAATGAACGGTGCAATGTTCTCGGTTATCGAAGCCAGGTTTAACGGTGAAGCAAAGCTCAATATTCACCGTGTAACTAACTGCTATACCAATAATATCAGTAAGACGGTAGATGCCGCTTCAGCTCAGCTTAAGGTAATAGGTGCTCTTGAAAAAGCCAATTTGCTTTCCTCTTTACCCGAGGAGCTGGAGCAGACTGCGAGGCTAAGGCTGGAATACCCCGATCTTTCGTTAGCACAGTTGTCCGCAATATCTGTGCCTAAGGTATCAAAGCCGGGGCTTTCCCACAGACTAAAAAAAATAATAGAAATTGGCAATTCCTTATTGCATAATGACGAAACTTAAAAGCAAGGTGAAAGGAGGTCGCAATGGGAGAATTCGTACATTTACATTTACATTCCGAATATAGTCTACTCGACGGAGCAACGAGAATTTCCTCCATTGCCGACAAAGCGATTGAGCTCGGTCAGGATGCTGTCGCCATTACCGATCACGGAGTAATGTACGGAGCGGTAGAGTTTTACTCAGCTCTTAAGGAAAAGGGGATAAAGCCCATTATCGGATGCGAGCTTTATGTTGCCCCTCGTTCAAGACATCAGAAGGAGGGCAAGGGTGATTCCTCGGGAAACCATCTGATCTTACTTTGTAAGAATGAGGTAGGCTATAAGAACCTTTGCTATATGGTCTCCGAGAGCTTTACAAGCGGATTTTATTCCAAACCGCGTGTTGATATGGAGCTTATTTCTGCTCACAGCGAGGGGTTAATAGCTCTTTCGGGATGTGTCGCAGGCAGAATTCCGCAGTACATCTTAGCAGGAAGCATGGCAGAGGCAGAGAGCTATGCCCTTGAAATGAAGAAGATTTTTGGTGATGATTTTTACCTTGAGGTGCAAAATCACGGCCTTGATGACGAGCGGCGTATAGCCTATGGCATAAAGCTCATCAGCCAGAAGCTGAATATCCCCATGGTCGCAACCAACGACGTTCATTATCTTGAACGCTCGGATGCAAATACGCAGGCGACTCTGATGTGTATACAAACCAACAACGTAATCACCGACGGCAGACCTTTTGGATTCGAGACCGATGAGTTTTACTTTAAGAGTGCCGCTGAGATGCGTGTTTTGTTCTCGGGATTTGAGGGTGCTGTTGAAAATACGGTACGAATTGCCGAGAAATGTAATTTTGATTTTGAATTTGACAAGCTCCATCTTCCTGATTTTAAGGCGGAGGGCGGAGTAACCCATAAGGACAAGCTGAGAAGGGATGCCTATCTCGGCTTTGAAAGAAAAATTTCCGAGGGCAAGCTTGTTTTTTCCGAGCATAGTAGGGAAGAATATGAGGAGAGAATAGAATATGAGCTTTCGGTAATTGATAAAATGGGCTTTAATGCCTATTATCTTATAGTCAGTGATTTTGTGGCATTTGCAAAGGGCGACGGTATTCCCGTAGGCCCGGGAAGAGGCTCGGGTGCTGGAAGTCTAGTAGCATATCTTGTTGCAATAACCGATGTTGATCCGATAAGATTTAATCTGCTTTTCGAGAGATTTCTCAACCCCGAAAGAGTTTCGATGCCCGACTTCGATATCGATTTTTGTTACAACCGACGCGAGGAGGTCATAGAGTACGTCAAGCGGAAATACGGTGACGATAAGGTCGCTCAGATCGTAACCTTCGGTACTCTTGCTCCCAGAGCGGCGGTAAGAGACGTTGGACGAGCTCTCGGAATGCCGTACAGCCGTGTCGATACTGTTGCTAAGCTCATTCCTTTCGCCTCCTCGAGCATAGACGAGGCGCTTAATACAGCCGAGCTTAAGGAGCTTTATCTAAAGGATTCCGAGATCACCAAGCTGATCGACACGAGCAGAAAGCTTGAAGGAATGCCTCGCCATGCGTCAACTCACGCCGCAGGCGTTGTAATTACCGAGAAGCCTACCTACGAATACGTTCCTCTTTCGTACAGCGGAACGGGAGTAGTTACTCAGTTTGACATGAATACCGATGCAAGGCTCGGACTTGTAAAGTTTGACTTCCTCGGGCTTAGATATTTAACCGTAATAAAGGATGCAGAGGATGCGGTCAAATTCCGTATTCCGGATTTTGATATTACAAAGATCCCCTTTGATGATAAAAAGACCTTCGAGCTTCTCTGTGAAGCTAAAACCGATGGAGTTTTCCAACTTGAATCGGGAGGAATGAAGCAGGTTCTGCAAAAGCTTTTGCCGGGATGCCTTGAGGATATTATCGCCTGTGTCGCTCTTTACCGTCCGGGACCAATGGATTCCATAGATAGCTTTATTTCGAGAAAGCACGGCAAAGAAACAGTAAGCTATGCAGTACCGGAGCTAAAGGATATACTCGATGTTACCTACGGATGTATAGTATACCAGGAGCAGGTAATGCAGATATGCAGAAAGCTTGCGGGATATTCCTTTGCCAGAGCCGATATCGTAAGAAGAGCTATGTCGAAGAAGAAAACCTCGGCAATGCAGGCAGAGCGTGATGACTTCATCTCGGGATGTGCCGAGCACGGCATACACAGTGATGCGGCGAACAGCATATTTGACGAAATGGTCGGATTCGCAAAGTACGCATTTAATAAGAGCCATGCCACCGCATACGGTATCATTTCTTACAGAACGGCGTATCTAAAGGCTCATTATCCCGCAGAATACTTTTCCGCGCTTCTTACCAGCGTTCTTGACAGTACCGCAAAGGTTAGGGCATATATTCTTGACGCTCAGCGTCACGGGGTTGCGGTTCTTCCTCCGGATATTAATAAAAGCGGTGAGACCTTTACCATCGACGGCGAAAATATACGCTTCGGACTTTTGGCTATCAAGAACGTAGGCAGACTTTTTGCCTCTTCCGTTATCAAAGAGCGGAAAAAGTCAGAATACAGCTCCTTTGACGATTTTGTCTCAAGGCTGATAAACTCGGATATCAATAAACGCACTGTGGAATCAATGATAAAGTGCGGAGTATTCGATTCGCTCGGTGTAACAAGAAGCTCGCTCATATCGGTTTATGAGAGCATAATTGATTCCGAGCATGATAAGATCCGTAACAATGTTTCGGGGCAGACCGATATGTTTTCATTTGCCGTGGGCGGCAGCTCGGATATCGTGAGCTACACCTACCCCAAATATGAGGAGTTTTCTCAGCGAGAGCTTCTTCTTTTGGAGAAGGAAAGTTCGGGAATGTATTTTTCGGGACATATGGCTGACAGCTATTCCGAGCATATAAAAACAATCTCACCCGATAGTATAGCCGATATAATAGAAGAGCTTTCGGAGGATTTTGTTACAGATGGCAAGCCTCGTTATTCGGATAGGTCAAAAGTCACCGTTTGCGGAATAATTACCGCCAAAACTACTAAAATTACCAAAAACGGCGATACTATGGCGTTCCTTTCACTTGAGGATAAGCTAGGTGAGATCGAGGTTATAGTGTTCGCTCGACAGTATAAGCAGTATTCCGACTATACCGCTGAGGAAACCGCAGTAAAGGCTGTCGGAACTATTTCAACCGAGGACGGTGAGGCACCGCGGATTCTGCTAGAGTCTCTCGAGCCCTTGATCTCAAATTCGGATTTTGTTAAGTCTGACAAAAAGGAGGCTCGGATATATATCAAGCTTCCTTCCCTAAAAGATGAAAGGATAAATAAGATATATCGCATAGCCGCCCTGAACAGGGGAGAAGGACGGATAGTCATATTTGATGAATCGACAAGAAAATATTCGGCGATGAAGGATGTGTCTGTTGATCCGAGCGAAAAGGTCATTTCAAGGCTTTCGGAAATTTTTTCACGTGATAATGTTGTATTGAAACAGTAAGGAGGGCTTATAATGAAGATCGTAATTGATATTATTCTTTGTGCAATAATAGCGGCAGGAATTCTTTTCGGTGTGAAGTTCGGATTTGTAAAGATTGCCGCAAAGCCGGTTAAGTTTATTTTGGCATTGATCATTGCCTTTTCGTTCTGCTCGGCTGTCGGCGAATCGGTAGTTGCTCCGATCATAGATACTCCGGTGTCAGGCTACGTCAGCGATTATCTTTATGATAATTGCGGTGATATTACCGCAGAGAATGCCGAGGAGGAGCTCCCCACGTTGCTGAAACTCGCCGCCGGAGCCGCAGGCATTGACGTTTCTGAGGCGGCAGGCGAGGGCGATGTAATAGCAAATCTCGTAGATGCCCTTATTGATCCGGTAATCGGCATAATTTCGGTTATATTTGCCTTTTTTGCCCTCTATATTTTAGCAAGGATCGCTCTTTCGATTGTATTCGGTGTTGTGAACACCTTGCTTGACAACGGTGTGCTTGGTGCGGTAAATAAGCTACTCGGAGTGATTTTTGCTACCGTGATTGCAATTATGATGGCATGGGCGGCTGCCGTGATGCTTGAGCTTCTGTTCCATAGCGCGGCGTTTGAATCGAATCCCCAATTTTCCGATTTTGAGGGCGGATTTTTCTATAAGCTGTTTAATAAATATAACCCTATTGAACTTTTACTTAGTTTTTAATTTTTCGGTGGTGAATTAGCAAATGAAATTTCAGATTTGTGCAAGATGTAAAAAAAGACCGGCAGCGGTGTTTATTACCCGCTTGGAAAACGGTAACAGCGTGCAGGAGGGCATCTGTCTTCAGTGCGCCTCCGAGCTTGGTATCAAGCCGGTAAACGATATTTTGAAAAAAATGGGTATTGACGAGGAAGCTATCCAGAATATGTCCCAGGAAATAAACGGACTTATGGAAAGCGGACTTATGGAGGTAGATTCCGATGGAGACGGTCAGGACAGCAAGGTTCCCACGCTTAACCTCGGTGAGATTTTCGGAATGCCTATGAAGCCCCAGGGCGAAAAGGATGCAGGCTCAAAAAAGCGTTCCGACGGAAAAAAAGAGCCTCCTTCAAAGAAGCTTCTGGAAACCTACTGCACCAACCTTAATAAAAAGGCGGCAGAGGGGAAGATTGACAGAATAGTCGGCAGAGACCGTGAGATCGACAGAATAATTCAGATTCTCTCAAGACGTCAGAAGAACAATCCCTGTCTGATAGGCGAGCCCGGCGTAGGCAAGACCGCTGTCGTAGAGGAGCTTGCTGTCAGAATAGTGGAGGACAGAGTACCTGAGAATCTTTCGGGCTTTGAAATCTGGATGCTCGACCTTACCGCTCTTGTTGCGGGAACGCAGTTCAGAGGACAGTTTGAGTCGAGAATACTCGGACTTCTTAAGGAGATCAAGGCAAACGGTAACATCATCCTTATGATAGACGAGGTTCATAATATCGCAGGTGCGGGCGAGACCTCCGACGGAAGCATGAGTGCCGCTAACCTTCTTAAACCTGCTCTCTCCAGAGGTGAGATTCGTGTAATAGGTGCAACAACTCTTAAGGAGTATCGTAAATGTATTGAAAAGGATGCAGCTCTTGAGCGTCGCTTCCAGCCCGTCAAGGTCGATGAACCCTCGGTGGATGAGACAGTTGATATTATAAAGGGGATAAAGAAGTATTACGAGGGCTTCCACGGAGTTGGAATTTCGGATGAGGTTGCACGGTTTGCCGCAACGCTATCAGAGCGTTATATTACCGACAGATTCCTTCCCGATAAGGCGATAGACCTTATAGACGAGGCATCGGCAAGAGTGGCTTTGACCTCTCCCGAGCTTAACGAATTCAAGAAGAATACGAAGCGTCTTGCCGAGATAGAGGCGAGAGAGGCGGAGCTTCAAACCAAGACCGAGACTCCCGAGGGGCAGATTGAAGAGAACTACAAGGAAGCAGCCGACCTTAAGGTTGAACGTATCAGAATTGAAACAAGACAGAAGATAATAACTCCGGTTATTGATGATCTGAGGGTAACGACTCAGGACCTTCTCAAGGTTATTGAAATATGGACGGGTATTCCTGCTGCACAGCTTAGCATTGGCGAGCTTGGCGAGCTTAACGGTCTTTATGAAAGAATATCCTCCAAGATCGTTGGCCAGGATGAGGCGGTTTCTGCCGTTGTCCGTGCCATAAAGCGTAAAAGAGCTAGGGTTTCATATAGGCAGAATCCCGTTTCCATGATATTTGCGGGGCCTACCGGTGTCGGTAAGACCGAGCTCGTTAAAGTTCTTGCAAACGATCTCTTCAAGCAACCCGAATCGCTTATCAGACTCGATATGTCTGAATTTATGGAGAAGCATTCGGTCTCCAGAATAGTAGGAGCCCCTCCAGGATACGTTGGTTACGATGAAGCAGGTCAGCTTACCGAGAAGATTCGTCGCCGTCCCTATTCAGTTATTCTCTTCGACGAGATAGAGAAGGCACATCCCGACGTTCTTAATATTCTTCTTCAGGTGCTTGATGACGGCAGAATTACCGATGCTCAGGGCAGACAGGTCAATTTTGAAAATACCGTAATTATCATGACTACCAATGCGGGAAGTGATAGATCCTCGTCTATCTCAGGTTTTTCCGAGAAGCGTGACGAGCGAGATAAGGATAAAACCGAAAAAGCTCTTTCGAGCTTCCTTCGTCCCGAATTTATCAACAGAATTGATGAGATAATCACCTTCCGTCACCTTGATAAATCAGACTTTAAGAGGATTGCCGCCCTTATGCTCGGTAAGCTCAAGGAGCATCTTCTTGATAACGGAACCAAGCTGGTATACGGCGAGGAGGTCATGGAGTTTATTGCGGAAAAGTCATATTCCGAGAAATACGGTGCGAGAAATATGAGAAGATATATCGAGCGTCAGATCGAGGATAAGCTTGCCGCCCTCTTCATCGAGAATTATGAGAAGCCTCTTATAGGCGTTTCTTTGTCCGTGAAGGATGGAGAAATAGTAACCGAATCTATATAAATAGCAAAAGCAAAGGAGAAATAAAATGTCAGAATGTACGCATGATTGCTCGACTTGTAAGTCTAAGTGCTCGAAGGAATCTCTTCTCGAGCCGCAGAACAAGGCGAGCAATGTAAAAAGAGTTATCGGTGTAGTAAGCGGAAAGGGCGGTGTAGGTAAGTCGCTCGTTACCTCTATGCTTGCCGTTACAATGCAGAGAAGAGGATATCAGACCGCTATCCTTGATGCCGATATCACCGGCCCCTCTATCCCCAAGTCCTTCGGACTTAAGCCTGGATGCGTTGAGGGGAGCGATCTCGGTATGTTCCCGCCCAAGACTAAGACGGGAATTGAGGTTATGAGTGTAAACCTTCTTGTTGATGATGAAACCAAGCCCGTTGTATGGCGTGGCCCCGTTATTGCAGGAACAGTTAAGCAGTTCTGGACCGACGTAGTCTGGAACGAGGTAGACTATATGTTTGTCGATATGCCTCCCGGAACAGGTGACGTTCCTCTTACCGTATTCCAAAGCCTTCCTCTTGACGGAATCATCATTGTTACAAGCCCTCAGGATCTTGTTTCTATGATAGTTGAAAAGGCTGTTAATATGGCAAAGCTTATGAACGTCAATATCCTCGGTCTTGTTGAAAATTACAGCTATATTGTTTGCCCCGATTGCGGAAAGGTTATCCGTCCTTACGGTGAGAGCAAGATCGACGAGCTTGCCAAAGCATACGATAC
>JAZRMT010000158.1:0-8406 GCA_045647805.1 Eubacteriales bacterium
AAGAGCACCGGAGGAAAGGAATACGTTGCCCTTGGTTACAACGGATTCGTTCTCGGTCTCAAAATCATAGGGAGCCGAGGGGAGGGTGGGAGCAACGGCATCGGCAAACAGACCGGTGTTCCTCTCAACCTTAAGGTTATCAATGGTGAAATCGAAGGACGCTCCATTCAACGCATCAATACTGAGGCTGTCCATAGTGCGCTTGATTCCGTCGGGGTACATAAGATTCGTGGCGGCAACGAATTCACCTTCAACGTAGACAATGATCATATCCTCTTTCTGGAAATAATCAAGTCTGATATTACTGCTTTCACCGAAGGGAATCCTTACGCCCGAGAGCTCGTCGCCCTCTGCCTTTGAATCATATTCAACAAGGGTGAGATACTTGCCGTTCTCGTCCTCCCTTGCGACAACGTTAAGTCCGAACATTTTGGCTTTACCGTCTACGCCAACGAGCCGCATAGCCGTGGAATTGACCTTTGCGTCGGTGGGCTCTATATCAAAGGATACGGTTACGCATTTCGAACCCATGGTAAGAGTATTCACGGGAACGCTGAGTGTGGGCTGCGTGCCTGAGCCGCTCGCAATAATGCCGAGAGCATTATCCTCGGTTACCGATACGCTTCCGTTATTTTCGGTAACGGTGATATCGGCGTCGATCTGTGTGCTGCCGAAATCGTAGATCTTCTCGGGAGAATCGGGAGGATCGATATTGATGGCGGGCTGATTGTTCACATCGGTTACGGGAACGTAGGGGGACTGAACCTTATAGGACATGCAGTTGTCCATATAAAGCACACCCTCGCAGTCCTTCATCATATAGAACTTAGTGTACTCATAGTACTTACAGGGGCTACCCGAGCCAATGAGATACTTATTGCCGCTTGCGTCATAGAAGTTGTCGGTTACGGCAAGAAGAGTCATATTCTCCGAGCCGTCCTCAAGGTTATCGTCGTAGTAGAACTTGATCCTTACGTCATCCATGCTCGCGGAATAGTAATACTCTACTTTGATCTTAAACCATTCTCCGAGATTGCCTACCTTACCGAGCGTTTCGGTAACGGAGGTAGACCAAGAGGAAGAGGAATGCTCGGTGGCTATTATATCACCGTTATCCTTTAAGGTAAGGGTGAAGAAGTAGCAAGTGTAATTGTTCCTACCCATGTAGAACTGCACGAAGTAAGCGTCGTTCTGCAGACTGGAGCTTTCCAGCATAAACTCGCTCTCAAATACAAAGGTTTCGGCAAGAGCTGAGTTAGACTGATTGGGAACGGTAATGTAATCACCGTTGCCCGCGTGAGTAACGATCTTGGTAACGTTACCGTCGCCTCCGCGGGGATCCGCAACGACAAATCCCGTTCCGGTGCCGTCGGTATGGTTAAATATAAGCTCCTCGGACTCATAGCCAATATCATCATAGTCGAAGGTGATGGGCTCGCCGGAAAGCTGAACCTCGTTCTTTATTACCGAGTTTGCGTTCTCGATTATATCAAGGTAGATAAGTCTTTCCGCCTCACCGAAGAGGATGGGCGTATAAGCACTTAATTCAAGTGCCTTCATGGTATTGCTGATAATACCCATAATGGATATTACGGTAGCGTTAACGTCTCCCTCCTCGGATTTTGGAAGAGCGACCTGACAGCCCTGAGAGGTCTGGGCAGAGTATTGGGGTGCGTAGGAAAATGAGCCGTCGAGCTTCTGGAAGACCGCAATCTTTGCTCTGGATGCTCTTATACCCTCGATAGCCATCCCGCGGCTTTCTACAACAAGAGCATCCGCTCTTGCGTTACCCTCAACTCCGCCACAAGTACGAAGATTGGTAAGAATGTTGCGGAAGGCGAACCAGGTATTGTAAAGAGAGGTTACCGCGTCAAGGGGCTTGGGATCGGTTACAGCGGCTAAAGCCGTCATCGCCGCCTCCTCCGCATAAGGCATTACGACGCCTGCGGCGGTGAAGTCACCGCCTATTTTAAGCAGACCGTTTACACTCTCATAGAGCTCAGAGCCGGTGTGCTCAAGTCCTTTTTCCTTATAATTCCAGTTCCAGCATCCGGTCTCGGGATTCTGATTAATAACAAGATACTCAATAAGCTCATCCATTAAAGGAGTGGGATCGTCATCGGTGCCGATAACCTTATCTCTCGCCTGTATCTGGCTTACCTGGGATCCTATTCTGTTACCTACAGAATAGGAGTTATGTCTTATGTCATAGGAATCCAGATACTCGCGGAAGGTCTTGGCACTCTCAAGATGAGAGGCATAATTATCGCTCGACGTGAGAATTACTCTGGATACGGCGGAAACCACGCTCTTGCCAAAGGGTTCGGTAAGCTGTGCCGAAATTTCCAGATCCTCTGAGCCCTGAACTCCGGTGGGAGTAGTATAGAGAGGCTTAAGGCCCGCAAGTTTAAGCAGACTGGTGGCGTGACCAAGGTCTCTCGCCTTTCTGGAATCCTTGTTATTGCTCTCAATAAAGTCCTTACCCCACTGAGGATGATAGAAGAAGCCGTTTTCATCCTGAAGTGCCTGAGCGTAAAGGCCCATCTTAAGCTTCATATCCTCGGGAAGCCATTCAGAGGGCTTATTTCCGTAAAGGTATGAAATTCCCCAGGATTCAAGTACGCCAAGAGACTGAGAGGTGCTTTCTACGTCGGGAAGATAGCCGATAGTATCTCTACCTGAATTAGAGTAATAGAATCCTGCGGTGCCACAGTACTTAGTTCCGGAGCACTCTGTCTCCCCGTAAAGTCCGTAACAGATACAAATGTTAGGCTCGTATAGGTTAGCAAGCCAGGTTACAACATCCGGATTATAAAGCGAATAGAGCTGCTTAAGAGCTAAAACGAACTCATCGGCATATTCATCATCAAGGACGTTCCTGAGAGTTTCCCACTGCGCGGTTCTGTACTCGTTATCCGCTTCCCTATAATACTCAACAAGATCGAAGTAGTAGGAATAGAGGTCACTCTTGGGAGCAATAAGCTCTTCACCGATTACAAAGTTGTCTATGAAGTACTCAACAGCCATTGTCTGAGTTACATCACGGTCATCGGAATCAAATACAATAGCTATTGAAGAGCCGTCCGAATATATCAGGAAAGCAAGATCGGTCTCTTTCGCTTTATTGATTCTGCCAAGATGTGCCTTTGCAGTCTTGGAAATCTGTCTGTCGGTATCTCCGATTACGATCTCGTGAGTGTGTGCCTCAGAGCTTACGGGAGCAAAATTCGAAGGCTTTTCACTACCTCTTGCGGCATCAACCGAATTCATAAGATTAAATGCAAGAGTATCGATAGCATCGGTACCGAGAACTATGTAAAGCTCGGATTTTGAATCGTAAATAAGATTCTCCTTCTCAACGACCTCTTCGCCCGGCTTATCATTTCCGTCGGTGTTGCCTGTGTTACCGCTGTTATCGGTATCGTCTCCACCGGAGGGGCCACCGTTATTGCCGTCATCTTTGCCGTCGTCGGTGGTATCATCGTCTTTGCCGTCGTCGGTGGTGTCATCGTCCTTGCCGTCGTCGGTAGTGCCATCGTCCTTGCCGTCGTCGGTAGTGCCATCGCCCTTGCCGTCGTCGGTAGTGCCGTCGTCTTTTTCGTCGTCTTTTTCGTCGTCCTCGTTGTCTTTATCATTCTTGTCCGACGAGTCACCGTTCTGCGGTGCTGCAATCGCACAAGAAGCGAGAGTGAAGCAAATTGATAAAGCAAAAATCAAAACCGCGATAAGACTTATCAATTTTTTCATTTTCTTCGGTCTCCTTTTAAAATACATATTATTTTCATAATTCAATTTTAACATAAATGTATTATCAAGTCAACCGAGGTTTATCGAAATATTTTCTTGATGCGTAAAAAATAGAATAGATTTTTTGTTTATTTTGCACAGATTTAAGGGCGAGACATATGATAACGTTCCGCCCGCTTAAAGGATATTACGCGCTCGGCTGAGCACGGTTATAGTAATCGTAAATTCGGACGTCTCCTCTGGGCTTACCGTTTCTTGTAAAAAGCGATGAAAAGCAATACTGAAGTCCCATCTCCTTGGGTACAACGTTTCTTCTGCCAAATTCGTCGGCATCCTCCTTGGTATCAAATATTCCCATAATCCTCTCATCAGCACCCGAAATAAGTGCTACCGCATACTTGTAGTCCATAGTGAAATCTCCTTTTTCTTTGCTTTGTGCTCTAATTATACGGCAGTAGGTGTACGATAAATAGGACTTTCAATGTTTTTTTAAAAAAACAGCAAAAAAACAGAGCGAAACTACCGTTTTTTATATGGTAATTTCGCTCTTTTCAGGCTAGCCTCTAAGAAGTGGCACCTGCAAATATATTAAGTTTTAATCTGCAAGCTCCTTGTCGATTATCTCCTTAAGCTCATCATAGGTCATGGTGCCATTCTGAGCGTGGATAATAACTCCGTCACCGTTAAGAATTAGGGTTCTGGGATAATCGTCATCGGACGTTCCTCCGACAGCGGCAAAGTAATCGTCGATTAACGCCCCCTCTGCCCTGGTATCGTCAAGGAAGTTTATACTGTAATCCTTGCAATTGTTGTAGACATGTCCAAATCCCTTGTTATGGGTAGAATGGATGGCAAGAACGGCTACGTCCTCTCCGTAATCCTCTGCTATACGGTTAAGCTCGGGGAGCATTTCCTTGCTCGTGGCAGACCAGATTCCCCAAAAATTAACAACAACGATCTTATTGAGATAATCCTCGGTGTTTACGGTTTCCTCGGAGTCCAGCGTGTATGGAAGATCCATCACGGGAACGCGCTTTCCGACGTCGGAACCGAACTCAATAAGCTCTCTGTAATCAACGTTTTTGTTGTTCTTATACTTTTCGGCAAGATTCTCGGGCTTGTAAGAATCACGGGTATTATAACAATGAAGATTATCGCAAAGGAAGCTTACATCCGCATCCTTAAGCATATAAAGCCTGACGTTTTTCAGCTTATTACCGGGAACGCCTACGCCTTCGGTAACCTTAACACCCTTATAATCGTAGTAATTATCAACTACGGTAGCAAGCTCGTTGTTGATGTATATCTTGAGTCTTACGGTATCGTGAGTTCCGGTGTAATACTCAAGACGGAGATTAAACCACTCGCCCGTATTGACAGTAATTCCCAGATTGTTGCGGATCTTGGGGTTCTGGTCTCTGGAAGAATTATCCCAGAAGGTTATCTTACCTTTAGAAGCGCAAAGCTCCAATCTGTAAACATTAATGTTATCGCCGCCTTGTCCCATTTCTATACGGAAGAGCTGATTGGAGTTAGCGAACTTCTCAAAGCAGAAGTCACCGGTAAATACCTGACAGGTTGCTCCCATTGTCGCTCCGGTGGAATTGACGGTAAGATAATCGCTTTTGCCCTTTTTCGAGGTAACGTTTAACAGCTGATTACCGTCACTGCCCTCTCGTTTATCCTCGACAACAACAATATCTGGGTTTTCGCTGACTGCAACGTCATAGGGTGCTTCTCCAAGATCATCCCAATCGAAATCGATGGGATCACCGATAGAGGAGGCTCCGCCCTGCTTGACTATGGGAGCAAGACTCTCAACAGCATTCAAGAATACCAATCTATCCTTCGTCTTACAGAACGGTATTCTGCTGACACCGAGGATCTGGAAAATCTCATAGGTAAAATTATTAGTGGCTATTACCGTAGCGTTAATGTCTCCCTCGTTGGAGCCGGGAACGGCTACGTTAGAGCCCTGAGAGGTAGAGGAGGAATGGTCCTGCTGATAAGAGAAGGAGCCGTCAAGCTTCTTGAAGAGAGCAAGCTTATCTCTGGTATGTATTATCGCATCGATAAACTCGTCGTAGAAGCCCAAGCGAAGCTGCTCAGCCTTCTCGGTTCCGTTTGCGGCGTAACTCCTTATGTTATCAAGAACGTTATTAACAGCAACCCAAGGATTCCATATATCGACTACATCCTTGACCGCTTCGTTGGAGCCAATGGCCTCGAAGGCGGCGATACAGGTGCGTTCACCGTCGGGAATCTCGGTTTTCCACCTTGCATAGGAACCGGAAATCTTCATTACTCCGTTGATGGCGTAATAATTGACGGTATGATGCCAGGTGCCGTTGCCGTAATAATTATATACTTCGTTGAGCTTATTGATGAGGATATCACCATATTCCTGACCGCGTGCCTTGATCTGTGAGCCCTGAGCCGAGAGGGTGTTGCCGGCGGAATAGGAATTGTTATAGATGTCAAGATCCTCGAGATACTGAGCAAACGCCTCGGGAGTTTCAAGATGAGGAGCAACAGCAACGGAGGCGGTGTTTATGACCTTGGAAACAGCTTTAACGGCAGATGCTCCGAGCCTTTCGGTCATTCCGGACTCTGTATTGTACTCAAAGGAAGAGCTTGATGCGGAGGTATATTTTTTACCTACACCGTATGTGTCGAGGATGCCATCGCACCAACCTAAGTCTCTTCCTCGGCGTGAAAGGGTTATATCCTTACCCCACTGAGGATGATAGAAGAAGCCGTCGGACTCCTGCATATTGTAAATGTAGTCGCAGATCTGTTTAGCCATCCAATCCGGAAGAACTGCGGAATATCCGCCGCCTGGCAATCCGTAGCTTATTCCGCAGTTACCGATAATGGAGAGTGCCTGAGCAATACTCTCGGCATCGGGAAGGAATCCCGCATTATCTCTTGCGGAATTTGAATAATAGAATCCGCCGGTTCCGCAGAACACAGTTTTCTCACACTCAAGCTTTCCGTCAATTGACTTACAAACACAGATGTTGTTGTCGTAAAGATTGGCGAGCCAAAGCACGATCTTCTCGCCCTCGTAAAGACCGTAGTAGGACTGGAGAGCCTTTATGATCCCATCACTGCCCTCGCCAAGCTTGGTACGAAGATTGTTCCATGCATTCTCATAATATTTGGTATCGTCCTCCAAAAGCTTGTCATACAAATTAAAGGAAGCGTTTTCTGCAATCCCCTTAGCAAGACAAAGTTGCTCACATATATATTTCTCAGAGAACAGGTCAAGAGAAGCATCCAAGGTGAAATCACCGTAATCCGCATCAAAGGCTATGGCAATAGATGAACCGTTTGAGTAAATACAATATCTCGTAATTTCATCGCCGTTCTTATCGTTACGTTCCAAATATTGATATGCGGTAGCGGATATCTCTCTGGGAGTCTCTCCGATTACAAGCTCGTGCTCATACATCGCACCGTCATACGTCTCGGCAGAAACGTCAATAGGACGAGGATAGATACTTTCATTAACAAAAAGATATATCAGCTCTTCAATCCTTACCGTAGAGGTCTTGGTTGAGTCGTAAACGATATAAAACTCGCTTTCGAAATTGTATATAAAATTGTCAGGGAGAACTACGGGTTCATCTTTTCCGGTGTTATCGTCATCGGTGTTGCCGTCATCGGTGTTGCCGTCGTCGGTGTTATCGTCATCGGTGTTATCGTCATCGGTGTTGCCGTCATCGGTGTTGCCGTCATCGGTGTTATCGTCATCGGTGTTATCGTCATCGGTGTTATCGTCATCGGTGTTGCCGTCGTCGGTGTTGCCGTCGTGGGTGTTGCCGTCGTCTTTGTCGGCGGTGTCGTCGTCTTTGTCGTTCTTCTTGTCGTCATCAGAGTCACTGCTATCGTCCTTATCGGTACCATTGTTTGGATCTGAAACCATGGTACATGAGGTCAAAAGCATAACGAATAACAAGAGAAGCGCTATGAAAGAATAAAGCTTTTTCATTTTTCTTTCCTTTCTAATTAATGAAATTTTTACGAATAGATTATAGCATCAAATTTTCTCTGTGTAAATAGAGAAAAGGCTTAAAATCTGAGAAATTAAAATAATAATTTATTGTTGACTAAAAAATATATTTTATAGTTGTGCATCTTTTACAAAAAGAACGCCCCCCGGGGTGGTGCTCCTGCGGGAATTTTGCGCCTGGGTTATTCCTTCCTCACTTTAACCGAGTTGTCTCGCACGGCGAGACGGGGCGCAATGTTGCGCATTCCGCCAAAGGCGGCATCTTGCCATGGCGAGCAGAAATAATATGCATCAGATCTACTCACGCAATCAGATGATACATCGGCGCGAGCGGCAATATCCCTTACCTTTGATGACGGGATTCGTAAGCGGGAGCACCAACAGAAAAGGCACCCAAACCGGGTGCTCTTGCGGGAATTTTGCGCCTGGGTTATTCCTTCCTCACTTTAACCGAGTTGTCTCGCACGACGAGACGGGGCGCAATGTTGCGAATCCCTTTCGTGCTTTGCACGAAACGGGACCGAGTTCCTCGCAGAAGCACAAAAAGAGCACCCAAACCGGGTGCTCTTGCGGGAATTTTGCGCCTGGGTTATTCCTTCCTCACTTTAACCGAGTTGTCTCGCACGACGAGACGGGGCGCAATG
>JAZRMT010000159.1:0-13013 GCA_045647805.1 Eubacteriales bacterium
CCAAGCGGTCTTAGGAAGACAAAATATCTCTCCAACTCCTTGGCTCACAGAACGACATGGCTACGATCCGACTTGCGGTCACAACGAGGCGGTCTTGAAAACCGTTTGCCCAAAAGGCACGGGGGTTCGCATACCCCACTCGAAGATCGAAGAGCTCGCTCTTCAGGCGCAGGGTGTGGGTATCTTCACCTTTGGTGAATACCCATCTTCCAAGCCTCATATCAACGCTATTTTGTTCTTCAAAACTTTTATCTTTTCAAGTAGCGAATCATACTCGGTAAAGGCTTCTACGATTTCAGTATCATTTTCAAAAGTAGGTCTTACCGGGTATTTCTTATTTATGATAAAGCCTTTTTCACATGTTTCGAATTTCACCGTTACTTTATTATTCTGTTGAGCAATAACAATGCCTTTGCCGTATGTCGCTTGATAAACCTCAACGTTCATAAGTGATATGTACGTATATTTCTCGGCTTCTATTTCAAGTGCGTGGAGTTCGGCTTCAAGCTTTGCGATGCGAGCCTCTCTTTCGAGTCGCTCTTTTTCTCTCGCCTCAGCTTCAACAAACGCTTTTATGCTGTCTTTCTTTGAGGCGTGAGTCATACCTGCATAGAAGTTATAAGTTCGACAACAGTACATCAAATCGAAAGCGAGAAAGTGCCTTGTCACATCAACGTAGTATTCGTCTGCAATTGCATTTCTCTCTTTTATAAGATTGTCGTGCTTTTCAAGAAGCGTGGGGTGCTCCTTAAGAGCTTCTACAATTATTTCGCAAAGCTCGTAGTAGCGGTCGAGTCTGAAATCTCCGCCAGAGCCGATATCCTTGCCGTACTCAACGTGCTTTGCAAACTCTTCTGCATCACTAAAACGATAAATAAAGTTTACATCTGGAGCGAAAAACGCAAGATAACACGACACGGAGTGTCTTTCTTGCTTAAACTTAAAGCTTTGGGGATAATACTCCGCGCGGAGCTTGTCAAACTCTTCGAGAAACTTCTCCATATTATTCTGTCTTGCTTCGAGGTCACCGCAATCGTCTGCAAAAAGAAGAGTCTCGAATAGTGTTTCCACTGCTTCCTGGTTCTTTTCGGCAACTTTAACTATACCGTTTGAAGGGGACACGTAGCTATTATCGGTAAGAATGTCAAAGTTCTTCTTCGCAAGGTTGAATTTCTCCGAGAAGGACATTGTTTTAGCTTCTTCCGAAAACCAAACATCGCGGAAAGTTTTAGCTGCTTTCCACTTAAAAATCTCGTCGGGTTCACCGGGGTTACCGCTATTAAGTTTGTAAAAATTCTCTTCGTATTTTTCTATAAGTCTATGTAGGTTTTGAGTGTTCATTTAATTGCCCCCGAATCTATAATAGAGTCAATCTCGGATTTTATTTGGTCGTATTTTTTAGCTTCAAAGCCAAAGCTTTTTATTCTTCCGAGAGATATAGTTTTGTTGTCTTTGCAGTGCTCGTTTATAAACGATGTCGGCACTATGTAAAATTCCCAGTTATCAAGGTCTAACGGATAAGATGTTTCTTTTGTTTCACCGGTATTTAAGCAAAAAACGTATATGTCATTCTGTCGGCAGAACTCGTTGTTTCCACACACGCTGGAATCGTAAGCTCCGTTAGCCTTGGTGATACCGAATGTTCTTTGCTTTGATATTTTTGCTTCGTCATTCCACAAATGGTAATAGGCGGTTGCTTTAACTTCGATTTTTACATCGCGATAGGTTATATCCCAAAGAGTCCAATATGCGCTGTTTTGCGCTTCGTTTACTCCCAATGCCCTCGCCACAATAAACTCGGCTATTTCACCGTGAAGGCTGTATATGTTTGAATATTGAAATCTCCAGAAATCACAAAAATCGAAATCCAAATTTTCATTTTTGAATAAAAATTTCTCGTTGCCTTTCATGAAAAAGTCCTCGTTATATGTTTTGATATATTATAGCATAATTCGAAGACTTTTTCAAGTCACCGTGTTTTATTGACATTAATTCCAAAATATGATAAAATATGATATAACAAACTACCCAAAGGAGCTTGAGAGATGAAGTGGGATTATAGATCTTTTATTTCCAGAGTTGGAACTGAACTGTTTCAAACAGCGCGAGATGCTGGAAATAAATTAATTGACGATGCGATTGAAGAAGAAAAAATTTGGGGAATGAGCAGAGCTGTTGATTCTATGCTTGAGTGTGATGTTTCAGACGAAAAAATAATTAGTATGCTACAAAAATATTGGGATCTTAGACTCAGTGAAGCAAAAGCAATTATAGAATCTGCAAAAGATGCAAAATCGAAAAATTAACCATTAAAGGATTTGATATGAGCAAACTTGATTTTATTGAAGGTTATATTAAACGTTGTGAAGAAATAATAACGGCCAATGATTATGGTGCCGCTAAAAAAATGCAAAAAGAGATTATTGGCACGTTCGAAAACGAGATACAAAGCATAAGGGGTGAATTGGATAATTACTCGTTATCGGGTTTTTACCAAGAAAATAGAACTGTTGATTTTTTGGGAGATTTGAAATTACTTAAGAAGAAACTTGAAAATTATTATTTTAACATTCAAGAAGAAAATGCAAAAAGAGAGCATGCTTTAGAAATGGCACGTCTTTCGCAACCTGTTGTTACCGCCTCAGCCGAATCTAATCCTATAGTAAATAATAACGTTCAAGTATCCCTAACGAACATCATAGAACAGCTTGACAAAATTACACCAGAAAAGTTATCTGAAGAAGACAAAGAAGCTATAAAAGAGTTGTTATATACATTGGAAGGTATTAAGTCGACAAAAGACAAGAGTAAGTTTTGGGAAAAATCCAAAAGTGTATTAAAACAGATTCTAGATAAAGGATTTGAAGTTGGAATGGCTGTGCTCCCCTATGTTTTAGGCGGGTTACAATGAAGTTTTAATACCTAGTACACAGTAAACTCTAAACTAAGTAAGAGTTTTTGACGAAGTGATTTATCGCCTTCTCATGCCACTTTGACTTATCGTAAATCCTAAACGCTTTATCGCTTGCGAAGAACTCTATCACACTCGCTTTTGAGATGATATACTCGTCATTCATCATCACTGCGAAGATGTCACCGCCTCCGACTCTCCTTAGTATCGTAGTGCGCGAATAACCGGTTATTTTTGCAACTCGGTTTATGTCCATCGCATCGGGGTATATCTCCATTCGCTTTTCGAGCAGGTGAGCGAACAACTCTCGTTCTTCGCTCGTCAACGTTATATTTACACTATTATGGTCTCTGCCACCCATTTCGAGTGGCAGAGATTTTTCTTTACGGGAGGAGAATTGTCCTCGGGTGGACTCCTTCTTGCTTTCGGTTATACTCCCTTTCATATACTCCCTCAAATCCTCTTCCTTAACGTAGTATCTGAGGTGCGCCCGAGTATCTACAATTCTACACGGCATGGCACCGTTTTGTAGCATTCAAGCTGCTTTGCGTTTGCTTATGTGTTGTTTTTGCCGTAGCTGTTCAAGTGAGAGTTCACCGTCTTTTTTCATTTTCCGTACTCCTTATTCTTTGTCTGTGCAGAACAAACATATAAAACGACACGCAGAGTACGATCTGCACAGCGGTTGAGGACGGTGTTGCAAGGCCCATTCGGAATAGCGACACGGGTTTGATCTTACTGAATATCCAAGACAGCGGCAAACGGATACAGATACCGCCAATGATGCCCTGCATCATAACAAAAGTGGTATTTCCGCAACCGTTGAAGTATCCCATGAACGAGAAAAGGAAGGAAACGAGAATGCAGTCGATGGCATATGCCTTGAGATAATCCCAAGCGAGTGCGATGATAGGCGCATCCTTTGCGAATATTCCTGCCAACAGATTTCCGTGGAAGAAGGTGAAATAACACATGACAACACCCACGACAAGCGAAGAAACAATACCGTACCGCAGAGCCTTTCTCGCTCTGTCAAGTCTTCCTGCACCAAAGTTCTGTGCAACGAATGCCGACATCGACTGCATAAACGCAGACGGTACAAGCATAATGAAAGCTGCAACCTTCTCCGCAACACCAATGCCCGCCGATTCGGTCAAACCAATGCTATTGACAAGAGCTATGATGACGAGGAAAGAAATGCTTACGAGCAGATCCTGAAAAGCAATCGGTGCACCGAGCTTCAATATCTTTTTAATATGGTCACCCACGGGGCGAATCTCTTTTATTTTGAAGCAAAACGGCAACTCTCTTTTGCGAAGAATAATGAGCGAAAGCACTACGCTGACCGCCTGTGCGAACACCGTTGCGATTGCCGCACCTTTTGCTCCCATATGAAATACCGCCACGAGCAAGAGGTCACCAAGAATATTCATCACGCAGGCGATTGCAACTGTAATGAGCGGCATTTTAGAATCACCGATACCTCTGAAAATACTACCAAGCAGATTGTAGGCAACGATAAACACCATACCTGCCGAGCAGATGACGACATAGGACACCGTTTCGTCAAAGGCTTCGAGAGGGGCGTGCATCAAGCGAGAGAGCGCTGGAGCGGCTAAGATCATAACAGCAGTAAGTGCTACCGCAATACCGCCGAAAAAGCAGATTCCGCTGCCGACGATTCTTCCCGCCTCATCCGGTTCTTTTGCACCGATCTTTTCTCCGACAAAAACGGTAAGTCCCATAGCAAAACCTGTTACAACAAACGTCAGCGTTTGCATGACCATACTTCCCGTAGATACCGCAGACACGTACACGTCGGCAAGGTCACCACCGAACTGACCTACGATAAGAAGGTCAACCGCACCGTACATTGCCTGTAAAAAGAGTGCCAAGAGCACAGGCAAGGCAAAGCGTATGAGTGGCGAAAATATTCTTCCTTCTGTAAAATTCTCTGACTGTTTCATTTTCTCCTCCTGTGGCAAACAAAAAACGCCGATAAGACAAACCTCAAAAGCCTTTGTCTTAATCCGGCATCACCACTACGCTGTGCTTGCCCTCCGACAAAGGTCTTGTGCGACATCTTATCCGGCGTTGTACATACGATTTACAACATCCTCCGATGAACTCTGTTATTGTACCATATTTTTCGATAATTGTCAATGAATAGGCTGTAAATTTCTCGCCCGACAAATTGGATTTTATATATGTCGTGAAAGCTCTTCACGTAATTGAATGTTATAAATATTATCAATCGCTTTATATGCATCAGTATGTTCCAACAAAGCGATTTTTTTGATATTAGCTACTATTTCTATATTAACCTTGCTGTGTAATCTGCTTTTGTTTACACTATTGGGGTTGAGGTTTTCTATCTTTTCGTCAATGTATTTCATTGCTTCAACAATAAGATTGGAGTAATCAAACAATTTAAAGCACCTCTTCAAATTCTTATTTAACGGTGAGTTTATTATACCACAACTCACGTATTTTTGCAACAGCAAAAGGAGCTCTTCCGGAGCTCCTTTCGTCATTTATACACCTCTTTGATAAACCACCTTATCGCTTTTTCGTACCACTCCGACTTTGGTTGCATTGCGAAACCTTTGTACTCTTATGCGGTACAAGCATCTATGCTATATCACAGGGAAACCGGCTGCCTCATGCGCCTCTATCAGCTCATCGCACATCTTCACTATATCCTCAAGAGAAAGCTCTGCGGCAGTATGAGGATCAAGCATTGCAGCGTGGTAGATATGCTCCTTTTTGCCGGTAGCCGCCGCCTCTATGGTAAGAAGCTGGGGATTAATGTTAGTGATATTCATAGCTGCGAGCTGAGGCGGAAGCTTACCAACCCTCGTGGGATGAATTCCCTCGCCGTCAACAAGGCAGGGAACCTCAACGCAAGCATCGAATGGCAGATTATCAATAAGCCCCTCGTTGATCACGTTTCCGCCAATAGTATAAGGCTTATTAGTCACTACCGCCTCCATAATGTGTGATGCATATTCTCTGGATCTTGAGTGCTCAATATCGCCTCCATTGAGAAGCGCAGCCTTCTGCTCTGCCCACTTATTTATCTGATCGACACAGCGTCTTGGATACTCGTCAAGAGGAATATTGAATTTTTCAATCAGCTCGGGATATCCGGACTTTATGTAGAAGGGATTGTATTCCGCATTGTGCTCCGAGCTTTCGGTGCAGTAATATCCAAACTTGTCAATGTAGTCGAATCTTACCATGTTGTTGTGCTTTTCGGTAGCATTCTTTTCCTTGGCACGACGCTTGATCTCGGGATAGAGATCAACACCGTTTTCATCATGAATGTCGAGAAGCCAGCCCATGTGGTTTATTCCCGCAATAAGCTCACGTCCAACCTTCACATCCTCCATACCAACGTCCTTAAGCAAAGAATCCGAGCATACCTGAACGCTGTGGCAAAGACCTACCGTCTTTACCTTGGTATATCTCTGCATAAATCCGGTGAGTATAGCCATGGGATTTGTATAGTTAAGAAAAAGTGCATCGGGAGCGACCTCCTCAATGTCTTTTGCAAATTCACGCATCACCTTAATGGTTCTCAGTCCGCGCATAATTCCGCCAATGCCGAGAGTGTCCGCAATAGTCTGCCTGAGTCCATACTTTTTAGGAATTTCAAAATCAATCACGGTAGAGGGCTCGTATCCACCCACCTGAATTGCATTAATCACGAAGCGAGCATCTCTGAGAGCCTCTTTTCTGTTTTCCTCACCGAGATAAACGCTTATCTTCGCCTTACCGCCGTTGTACTTCTTATTAAGTGCCTCGACAACTATTCTCGACTCCTCAAGTCTGTCACCGTCAATGTCGTAAAGAGCAACCTCGCAGTCGGAGAGAGCCGGTGTCATCAACGTATCACCTATTACGTTTTTTACAAACACAGTACTGCCCGCACCAAGAAATGTTATTTTCATAGAAAAGCCTCCTATATCGTTTTTTATCATTTTAACACATAATTAACAATATAACCATTGAATTTTATGTGTTTTTTATGTTAAAATGTTGCCAATGTCAGAAAACGGAGAAAACATCTTGAAAAACGTTATGATCGACAAGTCTGCTCCCGGCAGAGATTTTATCCCGCTTTTCTCGGGAGAGGAGCAGTGCGCCAACTCACACACCTTCGGCCCCTTCGTAAGAGACTACTATTTGATCCACTTCTGCCTATCTGGCAGAGGGATACTCCATGACAAATACGGCGAGCACAGAATCAGTGCGGGCGAGCTGTTCATAATCAGAGAGGGCGAAACCACCACCTACCAAGCTGATGAGGTCGATCCGTGGCACTATCTTTGGATCGCAACCGTTGGCAAATCTGCCGACACGCTCGAGGATCTGCCATCTGTAATCGGTGGCAACAAGGATTTTTTCCTTAGGATAAAGGCGGCAGTTGATGAAAACGAAACAGATCCCAACATATACTGTGCCTTCCTTTACGAGCTGCTGCACCTCTGTTCGACAGAAGGGGCAGAAAAGACCACCGACAAGCTCTCCAACGTAAAAAGATACATAAAGTACAATTATATGATGGATATTAACGTAGACAGCATATCACATATTTTCGGATTCGAAAGAAGCTATCTTTACCGTATTTTCAAAAGGCGTTACGGCATAGGAGTTAAGGAATATATTGTAAAAGTCAGAATGGAAAAGGCAAAAGAGCTGCTCTGTGCCGAGGCATCTGTCAGAGAGGCGGCGGAGCTGGTTGGCTATTCCGATCAGTTTTCATTTTCCAAGGCGTTTAAGACTTACTCGGGCTCTTCTCCTCTTTCATACAAAAAAGAGAAAAAGCCTACCGCCTAAGAAAAAGCTAAGAAAAATATAGCACCCCAAAGAGTGCTGTTACTTATTGACTTTTAAATACATTTATTGTATAATTATATAGCTAAAACAGAATGCCTCTTAAAAAAGGTATATTTCCCGACAAAAAGGCGAAATATAACTCTAAAACCTATTGGTTAAAGAAAGGACGACAAATGCAATTTAAATATGAAGGCTGGGAAGGCTTTGAAGACGGCAAGTGGACCAAAGAGATCCACGTAAGAAGCTTTATTACTCATAACTATACTCCCTATGACGGAAATGAAGATTTCCTCACCGATGCGACCGAGGATACGAAGGCCCTCTGGGCTCAGGTTCTCGAGTTGTCGAAGAAAGAGCGCGAGGCAGGCGGTGTTCTTGATATGGATACGAAAATAATATCCACCATAACCTCTCACGGCCCCGCATATCTTGATAAGGATAAGGAAAAGATCGTCGGCTTCCAAACCGACAAGCCCTTTAAGCGTGCACTTATGCCCTACGGAGGTATCCGTATGGCAGAGAAGGCATGTCACGATAACGGCTACGAGCTGGACGCCGATGTCAAGGAATTCTTCACCACTCACAGAAAAACTCATAACGCAGGCGTTTTTGACGCCTATACGCCCGAGATGCGTGCCTGCCGCTCCAGCCATATTATAACAGGACTTCCCGATGCATACGGCAGAGGCAGAATCATCGGAGATTACAGAAGAGTTGCCCTCTACGGTGTTGACCGTCTTATCGAGGACAAGCAGCTTCAAAAGGATACCTCCCGCTCCACTATGTTGGCTGACAACATAAGAGACAGAGAGGAGCTTTCCGAGCAGATCAGAGCCCTTGAGGAGCTTAAGAAAATGGCATCCTTCTACGGCTACGATATTTCCCTCCCCGCAAGAGATACCAAGGAGGCTATCCAGTGGCTTTACTTCGGCTATCTTGCAGCAGTCAAGGAGCAGAACGGTGCGGCGATGTCGCTTGGACGTACCTCCACCTTCCTTGACATTTATGCAGAGCGTGACCTCAGGCTCGGAAAATATACAGAAGAGGAGCTTCAGGAGATGGTTGACCACTTCATTATGAAGCTCAGACTTGTTAAATTCGCCAGAACACCCGAGTATAATCAGCTCTTCTCCGGTGATCCGCAGTGGGTTACCGAGTCCATCGGCGGTATGTCCATCGACGGCAGACACATGGTAACAAAGATGTCCTACCGCTATCTTCACACCCTTGAGAATCTCGGTGCGGCTCCCGAGCCCAACCTCACCGTTCTTTGGTCAACAAGACTTCCCGACAACTTCAAGCGCTATTGTGCAAAGCTCTCTATCGAAACCTCCTCTATCCAGTACGAGAACGACGATCTTATGCGCTTTACCCACGGTGACGACTACGCCATCGCCTGCTGCGTTTCCTCTATGAAGATCGGTAAGGAGATGCAGTTCTTCGGTGCAAGAGCCAACCTTGCCAAGTGCCTACTCTACGCCATCAACGGCGGTGTAGACGAGATCACCGGCAAGCAGATCGGTCCCCAATACCGCAAGGTGGAGGGCGAGTATCTTAACTTCGACGACGTTATGAATAAGTATAACGATATGCTCAAGTGGCTTTCCGAGGTTTACGTCAACACTCTGAATATAATTCATTATATGCATGATAAGTACTGCTACGAGAAGATACAGATGGCTCTTCACGACAAGAACGTTACCCGCTGGTTCGCTACAGGTATCGCAGGTCTTTCGGTAGTTGCCGACTCTCTCTCTGCTATCAAGTACGCAAAGGTTAAGCCTATTCGTGACGAGCGTGGCATTGCCGTAGACTTCGAGATCGAGGGTGAATTCCCCAAGTACGGAAACGACGATGACAGAGTTGACTCCATCGCATACGACGTTATCACCATCTTTATGAACCATATCAGAAAGAAACAAACCTACCGTGAGAGTATTCCTACCACCTCGGTTCTTACCATTACCTCAAACGTAGTTTACGGGAAGAACACCGGTGCTACTCCCGACGGACGTAAGCGCGGTGAAGCCTTCGCTCCCGGAGCCAACCCCATGCACAAAAGAGATACTCACGGAGCAATAGCCTCCCTTGCATCGGTATCCAAACTCCCCTTCCGCGATGCTCAAGACGGTATTTCCAACACCTTCTCTATCATTCCCGGTGCTCTTGGCAAGGATGACAAGATCTTTGCGGGTGACTTAGAGGTTGATATTGAATGTGCAGGCGGTGCCTGCTTTGCTCCCACTCTCTTCGAGGGACTTGACAGCGACGGCGAGGCGTGCGACAACCGATAATTAGATCATGTATGCAAACAATTGTTTGCATACAAAGCAATATCCAAAGAAAGGAAACATTAAATGGCAGCAACAGATAATCAGATAGATAACCTTGTGTCTCTCCTTGACGGTTACGTCGCGAAGGGCGGACACCACCTGAACGTCAACGTTTTCTCTAAGGAAACGCTTCTTGATGCACAGGCACACCCCGAAAAATATCCTCAGCTCACAGTTCGCGTAAGCGGCTATGCGGTGAACTTTATTAAGCTCACGAAGGAGCAGCAGGATGAGGTAATATCCCGAACCTTCCACTCCAAGATTTAAACTGTATTTTTTGTCAAGACCGGAAAAGGTTACCCGATACAATTTTTGCAAAATTCGGATATTCATTTATCTTTTTCCTATCCCCGTTCTTCCACCTCGTCGTACTCCTGTACGCCTATCGGTCAGAAGATCGGGGATTCTTGCTCAAAAAATCCTAGTTTAAACGTTTTTTGTTCAGGTCGGAAGATCTGGGGTTCTCTGGGTTTCTTGCTCAAAAAATTCTTGCAATTTCTTTTTCAATGTGCTAAAATATTATAAAAATAATCCGAGGAGGCAGCGTATGAAGGGCAGGATTCATTCAATAGAGAGCTTCGGCACGGTTGATGGGCCGGGTATAAGGCTTGTCGTATTTTTGCAGGGTTGTCCGTTACGTTGTCTTTACTGTCATAATCCCGACACCTGGGCAACACATGGCGGTGAAGAAATAAGCACTGATGAGATAATAGCTGAATATTGGAAAAACAAGGAGTTTTATTCCAAGGGTGGAATTACTGTTACGGGCGGAGAGCCGCTTATGCAGGCAGAATTCGTCGCAGAGTTGTTCCGACTTGCACGCCAAAAGAACATACACACCGCTCTTGATACCTCGGGTGTTACTTTCTCCGAGAAAAACATCGAATCAATCGACAAAATTCTCGATAACACAAGTCTTGTTATGCTTGACATAAAGCACATTGACTCGGAAAAGCACAAGATGCTGACCGGTGTTTCAAATGACAACATTCTCGCCTTTGCAAAGCACCTAGAAAAACGCAGGATTCCTCTTTGGGTACGCCACGTAGTCATTGAGGGCTATACCGACAACGAAGAGAACCTTAGAAATCTCGGAAGATTCATCGGAGGGCTCTCCAACCTCAAGGCGCTTGACGTACTTCCCTATCACACTCTCGGAAAGTCAAAGTACAAGGAGCTTGGAATTCCATACCCTTTGGAGGGGATACCGCCGCTTGAAAAGCAAAAGGCGCTGGATGCCAAAGGTTTCATTATGGAGGGAATAAGGGAAGCCAGATCGAATGGATAATATAAAGGAGCTGCTTATTCTAACAATTAACAAAAACAAAAAACGGAAGGGCTAACACAGAGTCCCTTCCGTTGATAGATTCAGGAGAGAAGCAAGGCGGAAACCCTTGTTTTTCTCCTTTTTATTTTACATCAAGTGTAAGAAAATGCGTAAAAAGTACCCTAGTCCAAAGCATCAGCCTTGACGGAGTAAATTTCGTGGATTTTTTTCGTTCTCCGCCCCGAAGACATAGTTACCTATGTCGAGCGGAAATAAACGGGGAAAAGTACCCTAGTCCAAAGCATCAGCCTTGACGGAGTAAATTTCGTGGATTTTTTTTCGTTCTCCGCCCCGAAGACATAGTTACCTATGTCGAGCGGAAATAAACGGGGAAAAGTACCCTAGTCCAAAGCATCAGCCTTGACGGAGTAAATTTCGTGGAATTTTTTTCGTTCTCCGCCCCGAAGACATAGTTACCTATGTCGAGCGGAAGGAAACGGGAAAAAGTACCGAAATTTACCCGTCAGAACATAGTGAGGTTCTCGTAGCCCCAACCCCATGCCGATGCACCCTCGTCATAGCGAGGCTCTTCAAGCTCGGGAAGCGAATCAACTCTGCCGGTGAGGTAATCGTTAAGACGGTGCATAGCATATCTTGTTCTCATCACCATGGTGCCATACATTCTGTCGTTTACTTCCTGACCGAAAGGTCTCATGAACTCGTCCTTGTGATACATGTGAGCATCCGCAAGCTCAAGCCAGGAAATTTCAAGAGCGGGAAGCTTCTCCTCAAGAATGAGACGAAGGGTTTCCTTGTCACCTGCCTTGTATGCGGGAACAAGTCTTTCGGCTACGTAGCACTTGATGGCAAGCATCTTAAATACCGCATAGCAGAATTCGTAAAGCCAGCACCAATCGTCCTGACGAGTGATGTATTCTCTGTATTGGTCCGCCATCATCTTATAATGCTCAGACCTGGGCTCACGGAAGAGCTTCTCGTCGAACACACCGAGCATAATATCCTGCCACATGAACTTGTTGCCGTAGAAGCGCTCGTCATACGACATGGAGTCGTAGTCGATCTTGCCTTCCTTATACTGTGCGTGGAAGTTAGACATATCGTAGAAGGCATCGAAGGATGCACCGGTGATGAACTCGAATCGCTCACGGAGCTTATCCGCATTATCCTCGTAGGTATGCTCAGCAAATCTCGCTGCCTCAAGAAGCGAGGTCTGGTAGATAGTTGTACCGTAACACCATACGGTCATACAGATCTCGTCAAGACCGCCCGCCTTGCAGTCAGCGATAGCTCTCTCATGGAAGTACTCCGACCAAACGTTATCGGGAAGAATTCCGCCGAAGATCCATACACCGCCTGCGAAGATCACGTTGTTGCCCGTCTTTCTGGTCTTCTCGATGTATGCAAGGTTGCAGTTCACGTCCTCATAGTTCCAATGGACGAGATCCATATTTTTAGGTATACGAGCCATTACCTCGGGAGTAAGCTCGGTGTCAAGATCATACTTTGTATGATTCTTCGAGCAATAGCAGAACACCATGTCGTTCCACATCATAGGCTTCAGCCCAAGCTCCTCACACATCTTTGCCACACGGATAACGTGCTCCTGGAATATGTCGATAGAAGTCGGAGGCCAAGCGGT
>JAZRMT010000160.1:0-3253 GCA_045647805.1 Eubacteriales bacterium
GTCGTAGGACGCAATAATACGCAAAATGACAACATAACTTTGCATATTGCTGATAAAAACGACATTTGGTTCCATACCAAGGGCTTCCCGGGATCTCACGCGGTACTTCTTTGCGAGGGCGAGGAGCCGGGCGATAGCGATTATACAGAGGCCGCGTCTCTCGCGGCGCTCTACTCAAAGGCGACGGGTGACAACATCGCCGTTGACTATACGAGAGTCAAGAATATAAAAAAGCCCCAGGGCTCAAAGCCGGGCTTCGTCATATACAAGACAAACTTCACCGCCTTCGTTTCGGCAATGGATAAGGACAGGGCGAGGGAAATGAGGATAAAATAATGGTTGATTTAACCGGACTTCATAAGCATTTTATACTTGAGCATCTCGGAGAAGGGGATACCTGCGTGGATTTCACTATGGGAAACGGAGGAGATACCCTCTTCCTTTCCAAGACCGTCGGACAGACGGGCAAGGTTTATGCCTTTGATATTCAACCTCTTGCCCTCGAATCTACTGAGAAGCATCTTCGGGAAAACGGTGCCCCCGAAAACTATCAGCTTATCTGTGCCTCACATCATAGAGTAAAGGAGTTTGTCAAGGAGCCGATAAAGGCGGGAATGTTCAATCTCGGCTATCTTCCGAGAAGCGGTAATAAGACGCTTTACACTATGAGAGAGACTACTATGCCTGCTGTGGAGGCGGCTATCGATCTGCTTGCTCCCGACGGAGCGTTGATCATTGCGATATATCCCGGACACGAGGAGGGAGCCCTGGAGGGCGATATGCTCAGAGAATACTTTGCCACTCTTTCAAGGTTCAAGATCTGCGCTTCCGAGTTCAGAATACTCAATTCTCCTACCTCTCCGTATTTCTTTCTCGTAGAGAAAACACCTAGAACAACACCGTATAAAGAAAAGTAAAGTTTACAAAAATGACAAGAAGGAGCTGGAAATGAAGGAATACGTATCTAAAAAGACAGAGCTTCCGATGAACATTTGCGATGAAAGATGGGACAAGGCATCCGCGGTGAAGCTGGATCATGCGTGGAACGATCTGTTTCCCACACCCTACAACACCTTTGCACGAATGGTACATGGCGACGACGGATTTGCAATAAAAATGACCACCGATGAGTGGCCGCTACGCATTACGGCGATGAAGCTGAACGACGCCGTTTGTGCCGATAGCTGCATGGAGTTTTTCTTTACTCCCAATACGGTGGATAAGGACTATATAAATATTGAAATGAATGCAGCGGGAATTTCTCTTACCTGCATCGGTGAGAAGAGAGGAAACCGTCCGAGACTGAACATCGAAGGCGAGGGAGTTATCGTTGAGACGCTGATTAGACCTGAGCGAGGCTGGGAGGTAATGCTCTACGTCCCGTATAGCTTTGCGGAAAAGTATTTTTCCAAGGTAGAGAAGACCTTCCGTGCGAACTTCTATAAGTGCGGAGATAAAACCGATCTGCCTCACTACTCAACCTGGAATCCCGTTCTGCTTGAAAAGCCCGACTATCATCAGCCCTCCTTCTTTGGAAAAATAATTCTTTCCGACGAAGAGATATAAAGCGAGCCGTTACGCTATCCTCGGTATGCGTAACGGCCCGTCTTTTATTGTGCACTTTGGCTTGTAGCCCTCACCGCAAGATTTTTTACCAACACGGCGAGAACGTGGGATATTAAAAGCTTGATAAGTATAAATATGAAGGAAGCAACCATAAGTATTATCTCGTCAACCGTATATGTGCCGGCATAGCTCACAAGATATATCACTGCGTTTATACATTCTATAATGAAGAGATATAGAAAATCAAGGAATGCGGCGGCGAATATTCCGGCTACAACGGGAACGGATAGGTCGAGAATGCCCCCGGCACTTATTACCGAGGAGAGCTCCTGCTTGCTTCGGAGATTAAGCTCCTTTTTATCATTTTCGGGCAATGCCTTTTGCTTGTATATGGGAAGCTCGGCTATAAGCTCCTTTTGATAATGCTTTTTCGATACGGCGTACATAAGCAGATACAGCAGCATTACGTGCAGCGAAAGAAGTGCGATAAAACCAAGCGATATAAGAGCGGAAAGTCCGAGGCTCTCCAGCGAATCGTAGCCATAGGCTATCTCGTAAAGATAGTAGTAGGGAAGAAGGTACAAAAATTTCGGCAAAGAGAGAAGAACCGAATACAGTATTGCTCTTTTAACACAAGCTCCCGCAAGGGCGAAAACCGTTACCGCCGCCAGAATCGGCAGGCAGTATTCCACGACCGAGGTCGTATTGTAAATAATGTCGTAAGTCGTACCGGAGAGTGAAAGAAGCCTTACCGAAGGTAAATAGGCAGTGATATAAAACGATACGAATACGAGCAGATATAAAAAGCACAGTGCCGTAGCACTTAAACCAATATATTTTCTTTTAGTCATCTTGTGATCATCCTTTCTATGACATTGTATCACATAATTCGGTAATTTTCAAGTCCGAGTAACCTAATTTTACTATCTAAGAACAATATAAATATGAACTTTCTGTAAATTTATTAAACAAGCAACTACTAATTTAATAAAATACTTGATATTTTATTTTTTTTATGATAATATATTAAGGCTGTCAACTCGACAGACAAAACAATATCTCACATAGCAAGTAGGTTTACTGCCGGTGCGTACTTTCGTGCGTCGCAGTATTATGTTGCTATGGCGGAAAAACCAAAAGGAGGAACATTAAAATGTTCGAAATCACGATCAAGCAGTTGCTTGAAGCAGGCGTTCACTTCGGTCACCCTACCAAGAAGTGGAACCCCAAGATGTCCGAGTACATCTTCACCCAGAGAAACGGTATTCACATCGTAGACCTTCAGAAGACCGTTAAGAAGTTTGAGGAGGCTTACAACTTCGTTTCCGAGCTCGCTCAGGAAGGCGGCACTGTTCTCTTCGTAGGAACAAAGAAGCAGGCAGCAGACACCATTAAGGAAGAGGCTGAAAGATGCGGACTTTACTATGTAAACGCTCGTTGGCCCGGCGGTATGCTTACCAACTTCGGCACCATTCGTAAGTCCATCAAGCGTCTTAAGGAGCTTGAAAAGATGCAGGCAGACGGAACCTTCGATCTTCTTCCCAAGAAGGAAGTAGCTAAGAAGATTAAGGAAATCGAAGACCTTGAGCGCTCTTACGGCGGTATCAAGGAGATGGAGAGACTTCCTTCCGCAGTATTTATTGTTGACACTCGCAAGGAGAGAAACGCAGTTCTCGAGGCTAAGAAG
>JAZRMT010000161.1:0-9378 GCA_045647805.1 Eubacteriales bacterium
CGTTGACTGGAACGGACTTCAGATCGACGGCCCCGTAGTTGAGGTTATGAATCCCACTCCTCACGACGAGAAATTCCGCGCATTCGGTTGGCACGTTGTTACCATCGACGGTCACGATTTTGCACAGATCGAGGCGGCATTCAACGAGGCGAAAACGGTCAAGGGCAAGCCCACCGTAATCATCTCAAAATCGGTCAAGGGCAAGGGCGTTTCTTATATGGAGAACAAGTGTGAGTGGCACGGTGCGGCTCCCAAGCAGGATCAGTACCTTGTAGCTATGGAAGAACTAGGCAAGATTGAAGAAAGCATTAAGTGAGGATATAGAGATGGCAGATAAGAAAGCGACCAGAGAAAGCTATGGCGCAGCTCTCGTTGAGCTTGGCGCAAAGTATGATTTCCTTGTACTCGACGCTGACCTTGCGGCAGCGACCAAAACCGGAGCCTTCAAGAAGGCTTATCCCGAAAGATTCTTTGACTGCGGTATCGCAGAGGGCAATATGGTGAGCGTTGCGGCAGGTATCGCAACCACCGGCAAGGTAGTGTTCGCATCCTCCTTCGCAATGTTTGCGGCGGGCAGAGCATACGAACAGGTAAGAAACTCCATCGGTTACCCCCACCTTAATGTTAAGATCGGAGCTACCCACGCAGGTATCACTGTCGGTGAGGACGGTGCTACCCACCAGTGCAACGAGGGCCTTGCACTTATGCGTACCATTCCCGGTATGACTATCATCAACCCCGCTGACGCTACCGAGGCTTACGCTGCTGTTGAGGCGGCTATCAACTTCTACGGCCCCGTATATCTTCGTTTTGGCAGATTTGCTGTTCCGAACCTTACTCCCGAGCTCATTCCCGATTACAAGTTTGAGATCGGCAAGGGCGTTACATACAAGGAGGGTAAGGACGTTACCATCGTAGCTACCGGCTTTATGGTTCACCTTGCAGTTGAGGCTGCTGAGATCCTCAAGGCTGAGGGCATTGATGCAGGTGTTATTAACATTCATACCGTCAAGCCCCTTGACACCGAGCTTCTTACCAAGGCTGCTAAGAACAGCGGCGCAATCGTTACCGCAGAGGAGCACAGCATTGTTGGCGGTCTCGGAGCTGCAGTATGCGAGGCTCTTGCTGAGAGCTGCCCCGTTCCCGTTCTCAGAGTAGGCGTTGAGGATCGCTTCGGTAAGAGCGGTCAGGTTCCCGAGCTTCTCGAGGAGTACGGCCTTACCGCTGCTAACATCGCTGCTAAGGCTCGTGCCGCAGTAGCACTTAAGAAGAATTAATACGGCGTTCTTTGATATTAGGATAAAATTGAAAGGGATTTCTAAGGTATGAAACGTGTATTGTTGAAGCTTTCTGGTGAGGCTCTTGCCAACGGAACGGGTGAAATGTATGACGTAGCCTTTGTTGAGAGGGTTGCCGATGCTATAAAGACCTGCACCGAGCGCGGTGCCGAGATCGCCATTGTTGTAGGAGCAGGTAATATCTGGCGTGGAAGACAGGGAGGAGATATGGACAGGACTGCCGCAGACCGTATGGGAATGCTCGGTACTGTTATGAATTCTATCTGTCTTAAGGATGCGCTCCGCCGTGTAGGCGTTAGTGCCAGGGTTATGAGTGCGGTTCCTATGTCTCCTTTTGCAGAGGGCTTTTCCTCTGATGTTGCAAAGCAGGCACTGTCGGCGGGTGAGGTAGTTATTTTCGGAGCAGGACTCGGAATCCCCTTCCTTTCGACCGATACGACCGGAGCCGTAAGAGCGGCTGAGATCGGTGCTGATGCAATGCTTATGGCTAAGAATATTGATTACATATACACCGACGATCCCAGAAAAAATCCCGATGCTAAGAAGCTGGAGAGCGTTAAGGCATCCGAGGTGCTGGCTATGAACCTTAAGGCTATCGATGCCACCGCCACCGCCTTCTGCCTCTCGAACAATATGCCTATTCGTGTATTCGGTCTTTCCGATCCCTCCGATATCGTCAAGGCGGTATTCGGCGAGGTTTCGGGAACCGTGGTTATACCCGAATAAATAAAGAACAGGAGTTTTATTATGAAGCTTGATACTAAAGATTATGAAGCAAGGATGAAAAAAACCATTGCCTCTTATTCGGAGAACCTTTCCACTATCAGAGCGGGAAAGGCTAATCCCGACGTTCTTAAAAAAATAAGCGTTGACTATTACGGCAGTGCTACCCCCATATCCTCTATCGCGGAGATCAAGGTTACCGATGCACGTACTATTACCATCACCGCATGGGATAAGAGTGCTATGCGTGATATTGAGAAGGCTATCCTTACCGATCCCAACCTCGGTATCCATCCCCAGAACGACGGTACCTGCATCCGCCTTACCTTCCCCCCCATGACTGAGGAGAGAAGAAAGGACCTTTCCAAGCAGATTGCAAAGCTTGGCGAGGATGCAAAGGTTGCGATCCGTAACATCCGCCGTGATGCAAACGATAAGGTTAAGGTAGAGAAGAAGAACTCTACCATGACCGAGGACGAGGCAAAGCAGTCGGATAAGATTGTCCAGGATCTCACCGATAAGTACATCAAGGAGATCGACACCTTAACTGCGGCTAAGACCAAGGAGATAATGGAGATATAAATCTCACGTTGGAGGATGCGTTTTGAGTTTTTTTAAGAAGGACACAATAATGACCGACGACCGTCTTGATTCCGTTGCTATCATAATGGACGGAAACGGAAGATGGGCGAAGAAGCGAGGTCTTAAGAGGAGCGCCGGGCATATTGCCGGTGCGAAAATAGTACAGGGAATACTTGAAATATTTCGCGAAATAGGCGTTCATTACGTTACTCTTTACGCATTTTCCACAGAAAATTGGAAAAGACCTAAGGAGGAGGTTGACGTCCTGATGGAGCTTGTCTATAAATACCTTGATGAGGTCGTTATAGATATGATAAAGAAGGACAAAAACTTCTCCATGAAATTCCTCGGGGATAAATCCGTGCTCTCGGAAAAGGTGCGCAATAAGTGCATTGAGGTTGAAGAGATGGCTAAGGATCGCCCCTTCGTCTGTAACGTCGCATTAAATTACGGCGGCAGAGATGAGATAGTCCATGCAGCCAATTCGGCTATTGCCGACGGACACACAACTCTTACCGAGGATATACTTTCGGGTTATATGTACACCTCCGCAACACCCGATCCCGATCTTGTTATAAGAACGGGAGGAGACTTCAGAATATCCAATTTCCTTCTCTGGCAGAGTGCCTATTCCGAGTATGTTATACTGGATACTCTCTGGCCCGACTTCGGCAGGAAGGAAATAATGAAGTGCGTACGTGAATTCTATTCTAGAAATAGAAGATTCGGCGGTCTGGATCCCGATGAGGACAAGAGCCGTAAAACGAAGGGAGAGAAATGAAAAAAAGATTGATAACCTCGGCGGTTCTCGTTCTTATAATTGTTCCGCTGCTTGTGTTTTCTGATTTTATCACATATCCAATAGCCCTTTCATTGCTTTCGTTTATAGCAGTTCATGAGATAATGAAGGTTCTTGGAATAGAGAAGAGTTGGTTTATCTCCGTGCCGTCATATTTGCTCGGTGCAGCCCTTCCTTTCTCCTCTTACTTTGCATCGGATGATCCCAGTCTATTTCTTCTTATCCTTGCGGCACTTATTTTCAGCTACCTTATTTACATAATGGGAGTTGCGGTGTTCTGCAAGGGAAAAATCCCGTTCTCGTCGATTGCCGCGATATTTATGATGATTACCTACGTTGTGGTATCATTTACCTCTATGTCTCTTATCAGATTCCTTGAGGCGGGTAAGTATCTTGTATTCCTTTCCTTCATTGTAGCATGGTCGAGTGATTCCTGCGCCTTCCTTACGGGTACCTTCATCGGTAAGCATAAGCTTATTCCCGAGATCAGCCCGAAGAAGACGGTTGAGGGAGCTATCGGAGGAGTTCTGGGAGCTACATTAGCCTTCCTTTTATACGGTCTTATAGTCAGCATTATCGAGCCTGATGTTACCGTTAATTACTTAGCGCTTGCACTCTTTGGTTTCATTCTTGCAATAGTTTCTCAGATTGGAGACTTGATTGCCTCTCTTCTTAAGAGAGAACATGGCATAAAGGATTACGGAAAGCTGTTCCCCGGCCACGGCGGAGTAATGGACAGATTTGATTCTATTCTTGCGGTATCCACCATACTTTTGATGCTTTGTATGGTATTTCCGCCATTCACCTTTGCATAATATTTACAAAAACCGCCTACGTTCAAGCGTGGCGGTTTTTGAGACCAAGGGCAAAGTACGCCCACAAGACAACAGTAAAGGAAACGGCATATGAAAAAGAAAATTGCGGTTCTCGGAGCCAGCGGCTCGGTTGGAACCCAAGCACTTGACGTTGCGAGAGCCCGAGGCTATGAAATAGGATTTCTTACCGCCAATAAAGATGTTTCGTTTATGGAACAAGTTGCTCGTGAGTTTAATCCACGAACAGTAGCTATGGCTGATGAAGCATCGGCAAAGGAGCTCAAAACACGCCTTGCTGACACGTCGGTAAGAGTGTTATCGGGAGCAGAAGGAATAATCGAAGGGATTCGCTCGCTTGAAAAATGTACGGTGGTAAATTCCATACTCGGCGAAGCGGGGCTTCTGCCTACTCTTGCTTCTATTGAAGCAGGACACAGACTAGCTCTTGCCAATAAGGAATCGCTCGTTATTGCGGGCGATATAGTAATGGAGTCCGCGCGTCGCTGCGGTAGCGAGATAATTCCGGTTGACAGCGAGCATTCTGCTATTTTTCAATCGCTTAAGTCCGGCAGTCCCTCGGAGATAAAGAGAATTTTTCTCACCGCCTCAGGGGGGCCCTTCTTTGGAAAGAGCCGTGAGGAGCTTTCGAGAGTGACTTTAGCCGAGACACTTGCTCATCCTACCTGGAAAATGGGCAGGAAGATCACCGTGGACAGTGCAACCCTTATGAACAAGGGCTTTGAGATAATCGAGGCGGTGCATCTCTTCGGCGTTACTGCGGATAAGGTCGAGGTAGTTATACACAGAGAGAGTATACTTCACTCGGCGGTCGAATATATTGATAATACGGTCATCGGAGAATTCTCTGCTCCGGATATGCGTGCCTGCGTTCAATATGCGGTTGATTATCCCGAGCGTTGCAGGGGAATAATTGATGAGCTTGATCTTTTCAAACTTTCGATGATGACCTTTGCTAAGCCTGATACCGAGGCGTTTCCGCTCCTTTCTCTTGCGAAAAGAGCAATAGCTCTCGGTGGAGCGGTTCCCGCAACCCTAAATGCGGCTGACGAGGTGGCGGTATCCGCCTTTCTTAACGGTAAACTGTCCTTTATGGGCATCTCTTCGGTAGTTGAAAAAACCGTCGATAAGCTTAGCTCTGCCGCTGCTAATGCGCAAAGGCTCGAGGACATTATCGCTCTGGACAGGGAGGCAAGAGCCGTAGCAAGCGGCTACATAGATTGAACCCCCGAGTCGTCGGGGAAGATTGGAGAATGATATTTTGGAATTAGCAGGTACCGTATTAACGGCAGTTCTCGTCTTTGGTTTTTTGATTTTTATCCATGAGTTCGGACATTATATTTTTGCAAGGCTCTTTAATGTAACCATAACCGAGTTCTCGATAGGAATGGGGCCAAAGCTGGTCTGGTACGATTCTAAAAAAACAGGAATAAGATACGCTCTTTCAATGATACCTATCGGCGGCTATGTTGCGATGGTAGGAGAGGACGAGGAGAGCGACGATCCGAATTCCTTTGATAAGAAGGCGGCTTGGCAGCGGTTTATAATTACGGTTGCGGGTGCGTCGATAAATATTATAGCAGGCTTTATTGCCATATTCATCTTTACCGGAATGGTAAAAATAGGCGGCACCACGGTAGGCGAATTTATTCCTACCGAAACCAGCGGCTATGACATTTCCTCGAAGTCCTCGGGACTTGCGATAGGTGATAAAATACTTGAGGTAGACGGCAAAAGGGTAAAAATTGCCGACGAGCTTTCTTATGAAATAATGAGACGCGGCTATGAGCCGGTCGACGTCCTTGTCCTGCGTGAGGGCAGGGAGGAGCTTATAAAGGATGTAGTATTCCCGGGAGCCGTAGAAGAAGGTCAAAGCTTTGGAGTTATGGATTTCAAGGTGTATGAAACCGAAAAGACCTTCGGAAGCTTTGTTGAGTATTCGTTGAGAAAGTCCTTCTTAATCGTTAGAATGTGTTGGGAATCTATATACGATCTTCTGACGGGAAGGTATACGGTTGCGGCGGTCTCAGGTCCGGTAGGTATATCCGAGGCACTTGGAGATGCAGCAAAGCAGGGAACGCTTAATCTGCTCTATCTTACCGCACTTATAAGTATAAATCTCGGAGTAATGAATCTTCTGCCTATCCCGGCGCTTGACGGCGGAAGAATGATAACAATATTGATAGAAATGATAACAAGGAAGAGAATACCAAAGAAGGTCGAAGCAACCGTGAATGCGGTTGGACTTATGCTGCTTCTCGGGCTTTCTATGGTGATAATGGTCAAGGATATTATCGGACTCTTCTAAAAAAACGGAAGGAAAGGGGTTTCGTATGAATTATAACGATTATCGGAGAAAAACCAGCTCCGTAATGGTAGGCAAGGTGGGAATAGGCGGAAATTATCCGCTGTCGATACAGTCAATGACGAATACTCTGACATCCGATATAGAGGCTACCTATAAGCAGGTAATGGCCCTGGAAGATGCGGGATGCGATATCGTAAGGATAACCGCACCCGACGTTGAATCGGTCGATACCTTCTCACAGCTTAAAAAAAGAGGAATTTCGGTTCCGCTTGTAGCCGACATACACTTTAACTATAAAATCGCTGTTCGTGCGGTGGATGCAGGAGTTGATAAAATAAGGATCAATCCCGGGAATATCGGCTCTAAGGATAAAGTCAGAGAGGTAGTTCTCGCCTGCAAGGAAAGGGGAGTTCCTATCCGCATAGGAGTTAATTCCGGCTCACTTGAAAAGGACATTTTGGAAAAGCACGGGGCTCCCACGGCGGCAGCTCTTGCCGAGAGTGCCCTTCGCCACGCAGCGATTCTTGAGGACTTCGATTTTAACGATATTTTGATTTCGGTTAAGGCATCAAACACGCCTACGATGATCGAAGCAAACAGAATATTGGCGAAAAAAGTAAACTATCCGTTGCATTTAGGTGTTACTGAGGCGGGTGCGCGAACCAAAGCGGTGATTAAAAGTAGTATCGGAATAGGTACGCTTCTTTCGGAAGGAATAGGAGATACGCTCAGGGTTTCTCTTACCGATGATCCGATCGAGGAGATTAAATGTGCCAAGGATATACTTCGAGCATTAGAGCTCTTACCACGGGGCGGCATGGACGTTGTATCCTGCCCCACCTGCGGAAGAACGAGAATAGATCTTATATCGCTTCTTTCTGAATTTGAGAAAAGAGCGGCAGAAGAGGGCATAGAAGATAAGGACATCAAGGTCGCTATTATGGGATGCGCGGTCAACGGGCCGGGTGAGGCGAGAGAGGCGGACATCGGAATTGCGGGCGGAGATGGAGAAGGTCTTTTGTTTAAAAAAGGAGAGATCATCCGCAAGGTTGACGAGCATTTAATTGTGGACGAGCTTATCCGTGAGATCAGACTTATGAAATGACGTGAGTGATATGCAAGAAAAAAGCTTTTTTGAGGTTTTCAAAAGATATACGCCATCGGATGAGAAGAGGGAGCTTCTTTTGAGAGCACATTCAAACAAATTCCGATATACTAAGGCCCCGATGCGTGTCGAGGTCGAGCTTTGCTTTGACGCTCACGAGGATGCCGAGCTTTTATATGAAATAGAGGACGAATGCAGAGCGCTATATGATGCCGAATCCTTCAAGATTCTTCCGCACTTTCCACCCGAAATCTTCAGTGTCTCATATTTTGATGAAATAGCCTATGAGGCGGCGGCGTGCGGTGCTGTCACCAACGGATTTTTCAGCGATGCAAAATATGAGGATGACGGACAAACGATTACCGTTAGGATTCCCTTTGGACAGCTCGGTGTTGACTTTGTAAAGCAGGGAAACACCGAGGAAATTCTTAAAAATATACTTTTCAGCAGATACGGAGTGCTTCGCAAGGTGGTTATTGCTGAGGGCGAGGGCTCGCTTGACAGAAGTCTTCAGCTTGCCGAGCGTCGTGAGCAGATAATCAAGGAAGTAGAGGCGGAAAATAAAGACAAATTTATCCGTGAGCGTAACGAGGCAAGACAAAAGGCGGAGGAAGTCGCACGTGCCGCCGATCCTACATATGATTTTGAACAAAGAGCCGGTATTTCCTCCGCAACCGGAAGCTTTGAATCCATAAGCGATACAAAATGCTTAATGGGGGCGAGTGTGTACGATTTTTCCGAATCGGAAGCGGTCTATGGCGAGGACTTTGATATATATGAGCCTACCCCCCTTGCCGAAGCACACAGATCCAAGGGCAGAAACGTCTTTCTCGGTACTGTGTTCGAGGTTACTACCAAGGAAACAAGAGCGGGCGATAAAACGAACTGTTCTATTGGTATTTCCGATGGTGCATCAGGTATATATGTAAAGAAAACTTTACCTAACGAGGAACTTGATTGGGTAAAAGACCTTGCAGGTGCTGTTAAAAAAGGAAAGAAAAAAATGCTTTCTGTTGCGGTGTGTGGCAGAGTGCAGATGGATAGATTTGATAATGAGCCATTCCTTTCTCCTCTCGGAATAAAGAGGATTAAGAAGGAAGAGCGAATTGATAGTTATCCCGAAAAGAGGGTAGAGCTTCATCTGCATACCAATATGTCGCAGATGGATGCGGTCATTACGCCGGCTGAGCTTGTAGACACCGCAGTACGCTGGGGACATAAGGCTATCGCCGTTACCGATCACGGAAACGTTCAGTCCTTCCCCGAGGTTATGCTTGCTTTAGAGGGCTCGGGTGCCGACCTTAAGATCCTTTACGGAATTGAATGTTATTTTGTAAACGATACCGAAAGATGTGTTTTCGGCTCCTGTTACCCGGCTTTTGAAGACGAGATGATCGTTTTCGATATCGAAACAACCGGACTTTCGAATAAGGTATGTAAAATAATAGAAATAGGCGCGGTCAAAATATGCGGTGGTAGAATAATCGACGAGTTCGATATCTTTGTTGATCCGGAATGCCCTATTCCCGAGGAGATCACCAAACTGACCTCTATTACCGACGATGACGTCAAAGGGGCTCCTAAGGAAAAAGAGGCTCTTGAAAAATTCTTTGCTTTCGCAGGAAATAGGCTTCTTATTGCCCATAATGCGAATTTTGACGTTGGCTTTATCAGAGTTGCCGCAGAAAGGCAGGGGCTGCCCTTTAGCAATACCTATCTTGATACGGTAG
>JAZRMT010000162.1:0-28747 GCA_045647805.1 Eubacteriales bacterium
ACTAAGGTTTACAATCCGAAGATCTTCTTCCCTCACGCGGCGTCGCTGGGTCAGGCTTTCGCCCATTGCCCAATATTCCCCACTGCTGCCTCCCGTAGGAGTCTGGACCGTATCTCAGTTCCAATGTGGCCGTTCAACCTCTCAGTCCGGCTACCGATCGTCGCCTTGGTGGGCCGTTACCTCACCAACTAGCTAATCAGACGCAAGCTCATCTTCGGGCAGCAAGCCTTTGATAGCTATCCCATGCGAGATTACTATCTCATGAGGTATTAGCAACTGTTTCCGGTTGTTATCCCTCACCCGAAGGTAGATTGCTCACGCGTTACTCACCCGTCCGCCACTAAGTATATTTCTATACTCCGTTCGACTTGAATGTGTTATGCACGCCGCCAGCGTTAATCCTGAGCCAGGATCAAACTCTCTAAAAAATTATATACTAAATAGCTCTAAGCTACTCAATACCTATTTCTTAGAATTCGTTAAAATTCTAGCTTTTCTTCTTACTTTTTGAGTTTCTCAATGTGTTCTTAACGAGAATGCACAATCTTGTGCTTTTCAAATTTCGTGTTGTTCAATTTTCAATGATCAAGTGCCTCCTCGAAAGTCGGCTCGTCTATTATACACGATTCATTCCAAATTGTCAAGTACTTTTTTAAAAAAAATTCAAGTTTTTTTCGTTTTTTATTTTTTGTCTTGTTTTTACGAATTTTACGCACTTTTTTTGTGCAATATTACCACAAAACATACCTGATATATAAAAAAACGTGCGACGTACCGATTGCTGCATATTTAGTTTTTTATTATTTACCATCCAAAAAATCCCCACTACTCATAGTTTTTCGCCGGAGATTTTGTTCTTCACATTACAGAAATCGAATTCTTCCTTATTAGTATTAAGTGGCTTGTGCTCCTAGAGTTCGACGGTAATTTTGTCGAGAAGCGGGAAGATAGTATATAGAAAACAAATTATTAATAATAAATATAGAAATTATAAAAAAACACTCTTGACAAGTCAAATATAAGGTGCTATAATTAGTTAGCACTCCAAGCTAGAGAGTGCTAACGCATATACACGGAGGAATATAAATAATGAAAAAAAAGCAATTCAAAACAGAGTCGAAAAAGCTTCTCGACATGATGATCAATTCAATATATACCCACAAGGAAATTTTCTTAAGAGAGCTTATTTCCAACGCAAGTGACGCACTGGACAAGCTCTATTTCCGTTCTCTTACCGATTCCGGCGTCGTCCTCGAAAGAAGCAATTACGCTATCAATATTTCGATAGACAAGGAGGAGCGTACACTTACGCTTACCGACAACGGTTGCGGAATGTCGGCCGATGAGCTTGAGAACAATCTTGGAACTATCGCTAAGAGCGGTTCCTTTGATTTCAAGAGAGATAACGAGCAGGGAGAGGAAATTGACGTTATAGGTCAGTTCGGTGTTGGCTTCTATTCGGCATTTATGGTTGCGGATAAAATTGTTGTCCGTTCCAAGGTTTACGGAGAACCCATAGCAAACGAGTGGATTTCCGAGGGAGCTGACGGCTATACCGTTTCGGAATGTGACAAGTCCACATTCGGAACAGAGATCATACTTTATATTAAGGAAGATACCGATGACGAAAAGTATTCCGACTATCTTGAGGAATACAGAATTCGCTCTCTTGTCAAGAAGTACTCCGATTACATCCGTTATCCCATCAAGATGGCGGTAACGAAATCGAGAAAGAAGGAAAATTCCGAGGAGTACGAAAGCTACACCGAAATCGAGACGCTTAACAGTATGGTTCCGCTTTGGAAAAGAAACCAGTCCGAGGTCACAAACGAGGAATACAAGGCGTTCTACACCGAGAAGTTCTTCGACTTTGAGGCTCCCGCAAGAGTCATCACTCAAAAATCCGAAGGAACAGCCACCTATTCTGCACTGCTCTTCATTCCTCAGCACGCTCCCTTCAATTATTATACTAAGGATTACGAAAAAGGGCTTGAGCTGTATTCTTCCGGTGTTATGATCATGGAAAAGTGCGGTGACCTCTTGCCCGACTATTTCGGATTTGTCAGAGGTATTGTCGATTCCTCCGATCTTTCGCTGAATATTTCCAGAGAAATGCTCCAGCACGACAGACAGCTTAAGGTTATGGCTAAAGCTATTGAGAAGAAGATCAAATCAGAGCTGACAAAGATGATGGAATCCGAGAGAGAAAAGTACGAAAAGCTCTTCGATGCTTTCGGAATTCAGCTTAAGTACGGACTTTACTCCGATTACGGAACTCACAAAGACGTTCTCCAGGATCTTCTGCTCTTCAAGTCCTCGGGCGAGAAGAAGTACGTTTCGCTTAAAGAATACACCGATGCAATGAAGGACGAGCAGAAGGCTATTTACTATGCGGCAGGCGAATCGGTTGAGAAGATCGAGATGCTTCCTCAGGTAGAAACCGTAAAATCCAAGGGCTACGAGGTTCTTTACCTTACCGATGACATAGACGAATTCGCACTCAAGATGCTCGGAAAATATGCCGACAAGGAGTTCAAGAACGTCACCGCAGAGGCACTTGACATTGCAAGTGACGAGGAAAAGGAAAAGATCAAGAGCGAAAACGAGGCATCCAAGGAAATGCTTGAGGCAATAAAGGATGCAATCGGAAAGGTTTCCTCTGTAAGATTTACCACCACTCTTGTAAAGCACCCCGTGTGTCTTTCCTCCGAGGGTGAGCTGTCTGTCGAGATGGAAAAAACGCTTAAAAAGATGCCCGGAGCAGAGGGTGCTCCCGAAGCCAGCGTAATAATGGAGATAAACCTTAATCACCCCATCGCCGAGAAGCTTAAGAGCCTTTACGAAAGTGATAAGGATCAGCTCCAAAATTACTCGAAGATCCTTTACGCCGAGGCATGCCTTATCGGCGGAATCAGCCTTGACGATCCCGGAGAGCTGTGCGAACTCATCTCCGACCTTATGGTAAAATAATTTTTTTCGGCGGTCAATTTGCCAAAAGGCATTGCACCGCCGATTTTTTTGTTGTATAATACTTATAATTTAATATGTAGATTTCACATCTAACCTTTTGGAGGAGCAAATTATGCAAACGCCTGTTTCACGAACACGTAAAACGAGAACATAATTGCCTCGACGGAGCTTGGCGCTCGGTAGCGGACAAGGAGGATATAGGCGAAAAGAAGGGCTACGCAAACGGACTAGTCGATTCGCACACAGTGATCGTTCCGTCGGTATGGAATAACGAACCCGGAATGCTTGAATACGAGGGTGCCGTCTGGTATGAAAAGGACTTTTTCACCAAGGGCGGAAATCTCAGATTTTCATTCGGTGCAGTTATGACAGAAGCAAAAATCTATCTTGACGGAGAGCTCTTAGGCGAGCATTATGGCGGTTTTTGCAAATCCAGCTTTACAAAATGCGACGTCTCAGAGGGCTACCACAAGCTCATCGTCAAAGTAGACAACCGCTTTGATCAAATGTCTATTCCGCACTCGGTCGTAGACTGGTACCATTACGGCGGAATAACAAGAAGCGTGACTATCGAGAGGTTGTCGGGAATCGCCGTGCTTTACTCCTTCCTTGATTACTCAATCGAAGGAGATGCTGCAGATTGCAAACTTCGAGTCGAGCTTTACAATTCAAAAAACGAGCCGATTGCCGATACGCTTCACGCATTTATTGATTCTGAAAAGGTGTGTGAAGGTGTTGTCAGTCTAAAGGCATACGAAACCAAATCTTATGAATATAGCTTCAAGCTGCAAAATATTCAGAGATGGTCATGCGATTTCCCCAAGCTGTATGAGCTTCGCACAGAAACGTCTACCGACGATCTTTACGACAGAATCGGATTCAGAACCCTTGAGATCAGAGATAAGAAATTTTTGCTTAACGGAAAAGAGACTCTTATTCGCGGAGTAAACAGACACGAGGATCATCCCGATTTCGGAATGGCATTTCCCGCCGCTCTTATGAGCAGAGATCTGGACATAATCGAAGGAATGAACTGCAACTCCATTAGAGGCTCGCATTATCCCAACAGCAAGGTCTTTATTGATATGTTGGACGAAAGAGGTATCCTTTTCTGGTCGGAGGTACCGATGTGGTGACAGGGGTACGGTGAAAAGTGCTTCAGCGACGAGCTGTTCGTTAAGCGAGCAATGGATATGCACCGTGAAATGGTAAAAGAGTACTATAATCATCCCTCAATTATTATTTGGGGCATATTCAACGAAACAGACACAACGGTTGAGGCAACGCGCAAATTCTGCGAAAGCTGCTACGATTTTCTCAAAGCGGGGGGCGGCGGAAGGCTCGTGACCTTCGCCACAAACAAGCTCAATAAGGATATTTGCTTAAAGCATTGCGATTTTATCTCACTTAATCTTTACGTCGGTTGGTATGATTCAGACGAAAAGGGATTCGATACCTGGGAAAGCGCACTCGACGTAATGGACAAGTACTTTGATGAGGTAGGAGTATCCGACAAGCCTATTGTGATGAGCGAATTCGGAGCGGCGGCGATCTACGGACACCACACCTTTGACAATCTGAAATGGACAGAGGAATATCAGTCGGGGCTTATCAAGAGCTGCCTTGAATTATTCTTTAACCGTCAGGGATATATCGGCTCTTACGTCTGGCAGTTCTCCGACATTAGAACGGCAAAGGAAGCAGGATTAAACCGAGCGAGAAGCTATAACAACAAGGGACTTTTAAACGAGTACAGACGTCCGAAGCTTGCTTACGGAACGGTTAAGGATTTTTACAGAAGCCTGAAAAATCCTTAAATAATCCGGTCTACGTAAATAATTATTAGAAAAACTGCGGAGAAATCCGCAGTTTTGTTTTTTGTTCATCATCGAATAAAAAGCAAATTTTCAGGTCGCGTTAGGCGAGCAGCCTCTCCTCACTATTCCATATATTTGCGCAGCTTATCTATCGCTCCCTTTTCTATACGGGATACCTGAGCCTGCGAAATACCTATCTCGGCAGATATTTCCATCTGCGTTTTTCCCTTATAAAATCGTCTTTCAATAATGTTCATTTCTCTTGGGGAAAGCTTCTTCAATGCTTCTCGCAGCGATATGCTCTCCACCCAGCTTTCATCCGATTCATTCTCATCTGCAAGCTTATCTATAACGTAAACGGTATCCTCGCCCTCGCCATACACAGAGTCGAAAAGCGAAACAGGCTCAACTATCGCCTCCATCGCCTCGGCTACGCTCTTTTCGCTGACAGAAAGCCTTTTTGCAATTTCGGCAACCGTTGCTTCGCGGCCTTCGGTGCGGGATATCTCTTCCTTTGTGCTTAATGCCTTGTACGCAAGATCCCTCATTCCTCGTGAAACTCTGACTGCATTATTATCACGCTGATAGCGTCTTAGCTCACCTATTATCATTGGTACTGCATAGGTTGAAAATTTAACGTCAAGATCAAGGTTGAAGTTATCTATCGCCTTGATCAATCCGATACAACCAACCTGGAACAGATCATCTACACTTTCCTTCTTTTGATTATACCTTCCTACCACGCTGAGAACAAGTCTTAAATTCCCCATTACCAAAGCAGCTCTCGCCTCCTGATCCCCCGCCCTTGCCTTAATCAAAAGCTCTCTTTTTTCGTCCTCATTAAACGTCACAAGCTTAGAAGTATTTACTCCCGAGATCTCAACCTTTCCGCTTCGCATAATCCACCCCACTTTATCTTGCTGTGAGGTTAGTATTGCCATTTATGTCGAATTTAAACAATCGTTTCATTTTTTAAAAAACAAAAAAAGCAGGCCCAAAAAGCCTGCTTTTTCAAATAATTATTTACATTATATGCATTTTACCAGTATTTATTCCAATCCGGCTTGATAAATCTGATTAGTGCTTCCATATAGAAGTAATCACCGAATATACAGCATTCATTGATTCCGAGATTACCTGCATAGTAGTAGGTTCCGGCATTCATAAGTCCTTCCTTGCCGTCACCGTCACGGGTTATATATTTCTCTAAGAGCGAACCCATGATCTCATAAGCAGATGCCTCGTAACGAGCCTTATGCTCTGCATCAAGGGGCATGGTTCTTACCGCCTCGAGAAGTCCACAAACCGCAATAGCCGCCGCAGAGGTATCTCTCGGCTCATCCCCCTCGGTGAAGTCAAGATCCCAATACGCAACCTTATCCTCGGGAAGATTACCAAGATAATAGTCAACTATCTTGTAGTACTTTTCAAGAATCTCATCATTCTTCATATACGAATAGGTAAAGGGAACGCCAGTTACACCCCAGCTTTGTCCTCTCGACCAGCAGCTGGTTGCAGAAAGTCCCTGCTTGGTTCCACCGCCAAGAGGCGCACCCGTCGCTTGATCAAAATAGAAGTTTTGGAAGGAAGAGCCGTCCTCCCTAATAACGTTTCTCATTGTGGTATTAAAGTGAGCGAAGCCACGTCTTCTGAATTCTTCCTCGCCCGTTTCCTCAGCCGCCCAGTAAAGAAGATTAATGTTCATGAGACAGTCGATGATAAGACGGTAAAGCTTGGGATCCGTGCAATTAGCCTCCCCGGCGATCTGGATAAACTCACCCTTCTCACGGAAGCGGTTAGCAAGAACTCTTGCAGCCGCAATAGACTTCTCTCTGTACCTTTCATTACCCGTAAGCTTATACGCCGCAACGGTGGAAAGCGAGAAATCAAATCCTATGTCGTGATCTCCCATACCGAGGTTCTCATCCACTCTCTTGATGAAGGTCTCAACAAGAGGCTCGGCATGCTCGAGATACTTCTTGTCGCCGGAGAGCTCATAAGCAATGAAGAGCATACCGGTATAGAAGCACTGTGTCCAGCCGCCTCTGTTCTCGGAATGAGCATAAACACCGTTTACCGAGGATGCATTTGGGAAATCGGTAACAAACTTCTCCATAAGTCCGTCTATTTTTCTCAGTGCTATCGCCTTTGCGGTTTCAAGATTATTCTTAAAAAATTCGGTATTCATCTTTAGACAGTCCTTTCAAAAATCATATTTCTTTTCCAAATTTATCAAACAAGGGAAGCTTTTCAAGAGCAATTATATCCTTACGCTCAATTGCATCTCCCTCTGCAAGTATCGCCATTTTTCCAACCACGTTACCGCCCGCCTGATTAACAAGATTTTCAAGCGAAGCGAGAGAACCTCCGGTGCTTATTACGTCATCAACGATAAGAACACGCTTTCCCTTAAGGTACTCGGCATCAGAGCCGTCGATATACAAATTCTGCTCTGCACCCGTGGTAATCGACTTAGTGACACAACAAACCACGTCACTCATATACAGCTTAACGGATTTTCTCGCAAGAACGTATCGATTCCTACCCGAAAGACGGCACATCTCGCAGATAAGCGGAATGCCCTTAGATTCAGCAGTGATCATTACATCGTGCTCGGGAGCACGCTCATAAAGCGCCTCGGCACAGCGCTCGGTCAGCTCAATATCACCAAAAAGCACGAATGCGGCTATGTTAAGCTCATCCGATATAGGACAAAGCTTCAGATCTCTTTCAATACCCGCAACCTTAAGTTTGTAAAACATACAGTTTCTCCTTTAGGTATATTATCTGTTTTATTATATAATATTTTCCTGTTTTTTTCAATACGTTTTAAGTTTTTAGCATGAGTTTTTTATTTTTTGGATAATGTGCATAAAATGTGAATTTAAAACTTAGTGATTTATACAAAAATATTTTACAAATTGCTAATTAATTGACTTTCAAGGTATAATATGATATAATTATGCGTGTAATAAAATATTTTCGTGCGAGAACCAAGCTTGCACATTTTTTTATTTAATCAAAGGAGATTCGGTTATGACGAATACAAAGATCAAAAAAAGAGTTGCTTTCGGCTCTGCTATTACGCTTCTGCTGATAGCTGCGGCTATAATCATAAGTTTCTTCTTTATAGGCGGTACAAAGGCTGAGGCACAGACCACCGTACCCGATATATCCGCCACCCAGAATGAAGACGGTGATAAATATATGAATATTGTCGCAACCAACCTTATGTACGGCGACTACATATACATATATTATGCCGTAGACCTCAATCTTGATGAGCAGATGAAGGCAGAAAACATAAAAATGCTCTTCTGGAATTCTCCTCAAGAGTCCTACACTATTGATAGTGGAACGCATACACATGTTTCCCATATTGACGGAGAAAAAAACACTCTCGGAAATGATATTACCATTGACGGAGAGGTCGGTTACAGCGACTGTGCTAACTTCACCTCTCATGCCATCGCTCCCAAGGAGACCGGCGATACGTTTTACGCAAGAGCCTATCTGACCGACGCGGAGGGCAACGAGTATTACAGTAACGTTACAAAATACAGCGTTCTCGAGTACGTTTATTCAAGATATGCACTGAAGGAAGCAGGAAATGCGGTCACCGATTCGCAGATAAAGCTCTATTCCAAAATTCTCGAGCACGGTGCTAACGCACAGAAGGTTCTCGGTTACAAGACCAACAGACTGGTAACCTCTCAGGTTTCCTACGTTTCTATCGAAGGCGGTCATATTACCGACGGCTTTACCTCCGGTTATTATCTTGAAGGTGATGAGCTGACACTGATCGCAGATATGGGAGGCGACCTTTACTTCTCTCACTGGGTAAATTCCGCAGGAGAGACCGTATCCACCGATAAGATGTTCGTCATTAAAATTACCGAGGACTCTGACAAGGAGGTATACACAGCTGTGTACGGTAATTATAATCCCACCGCCGAGGTTCTTCCCGTTAAGGGCGGTGCAAACGGTATAGTTTCTATCGTTCACGACGACGGAAACGTTTCTACCGTTTACAATCTTGAAGAAATCTTTTATAAATACGACTTGGTCGGCACCCTCGCGCTTATGTCCAAGCACTCAAAGACCACAAGCAACGTGGCAAAATGGAACGAGGTACTTGCTACGGGAAGATGGAAGGTTGCTTCTCATTCCGCAACCCACACCTGGTGGGGTACCGCTACGGACAACGGTGACGGCACATACACCTTCGCGGATAACGAGACGAAGATGAATGACGAGATCGTGAACTCTCAGGCAGTGCTTCGTGAGTTCTTCCCCGGTCAAAAGGTTCTTGCCTTCGTATATCCCGGCTTTGCAACAGAGAAAAACACATACGTTGGAGCCTATGCTCCGGCTATGGGCACAGATAAATATAACAAGATCCTTGAGTTTATTTACAGCCCCGAGTCCAGAGCGCTTATAGCAGAAAACTACGTAGGTGCCAGATATGACTCTATTCTCGCGGGTAACGAAGCATACGTTGATAACGTAAGAGATTTCTACTATATGAACGGCGGATTTATTTCCACCGACGACTACATCAGTGGCAACATCAAAGCAAGACTTGACGACGCGGCAAACGGAGGCTTCCACCTCTTATCGCTTCACACCTGTGCCGACGACGGTGAGATCACTCCCGAGGCTATGGATTCCGTGGGCAGAATGCTCTCCATTTACGTCAAAGAGGGCAAGATATGGAACGCATTCTATGAGGATGCTCTTCTCTACGTCAAGGAGGCTCAGAACTCCACAGTCAGCATTTCCGGAAACGAAAGCAAGCTTACCGTTACCCTTACCGACACTCTTGACGACAGCATATACGACTACGCTCTTACGGTCAGAATAAACGCTCCCCACTCCTGGGTAGCCTGCAAGATCGTTCAGGGCGACAGCGTCTCCTATGCTACGGTCAAGACCTTAAACGGCAATCGCATGATCGACGCTGAAATCGTTCCCGACGGCGGCGATGCGGTTATCACTCCCGTGGCTCTCTCGGAAATTCCTGAGGAGGACACCGCCTCCCCCGCGCTTCCCGTTGGTCCTGAAACCCCTGACGACGGCGAAACCGACAACGGCTATGATTCTAACCCCAATCTCGCAATTGATAAACTCATAGATTTTGAAACCGACCCCGGCGTTTCCGCAAGTGGCAACGGAACCGTAGCTTTCGGTAATAGAGACGGCGGCAAAACTCTTAAGATGCTGGATGCCACCTCTTCTCAGGGACATTGGACGGTTCCCTTCGGCTCGGCTACCGGAGTTGAGCGCTTCATATTCACCTTTGATATCAACGTTGCCTCGGCTTCCGGTGCTTTCAACACCACCTTCTACTTTGCCGACTCGCCGAACAACCCTTATATGCTTTATCTCAACGCGGCGTCCGGCAGCTATTCTCTCGGAGACTGCCAGAGCAACTCAGGCGGAGCAGGTAAGACGAACGGCAATCTTACGGGTACGCTTTCGTACGGCACCTGGTACACCGTTAAGATCGACGTTACCGTTAGCGGTGACAATGGGTTCCTTGCAACCTGGTACGTAATGAATGCCGACGGTGAATTCGTGCAGACCGGAGAATCTACTAACTTCTGTAATCCTACCAAGGCTACCGACGCAACCCCCGGAACAACCATCACCTACTTCAAGGCAAGCTCTCTTACCTCGGCTACCGTCGAGATGTACTTCGACAACATGATAATGCAGGCGGGAACCCATGCGCAGTTTAACGCAGGCAAGTCCGACGTTGATATGTTCCATAATTTTGACAGTGCAGCAGGAGTTTCCTCCGCCGGTAATGTAACCTATACCTCCGAGACTCCGACAGGCGGTACGAGCAATGCACTCTGTGCTACAAAAACGATAAGCTCGACCTACACAAAGTCATCCCTCAAGGCATCCACCGCCATAAGTGATGCGGCGGCCGTTGTTCTCGAGTTTGATCTTAACGTAGCATCTATATCTTCCGGACTTGTTTTACAGTTAGCACTCCATTCCGACCTTGCAAAAACGCCCTATATATTTGCTATTGAAGGATCCGGCTCCGGCTTCAAGCTTGGAGACCGTTCAAAATCCTCCGGTGTAAGTACGGCATTCTTCTCGGATACAGTATATAGCTACAACACCACCTATCATATCAAGCTGGTGATAAATATCGGAAGCACAGCAGAAGATTTCCTTGCAACCCTCTACGTTGACGAAACAGAGATCGGCACTTCCCAAAACTTCGGCAAGGAAGCCTCTACAACCGTAACTCCCTGCACTAACGTAGACGGAGTAACCTTCCACTGGCTCTCATCTGCCACCTTCAAGATGTACTTTGACAACCTCAGCCTTAAGGCCGACAAGACATCGATAGAAGTTCCCGAGGAGCCTGAATCTGACGGCTTCGGCGAAAAGCTCGAAAACGGACATATCGTTGACGTCAACTTCTTCCCCGGATTCGTAAGAAAAACAGTTTCCTTCACGCTTGACGACGGTTTGTACGAATATGATAAAAAGGTAGTTGATATTCTTAAGCCCTACGGCTTTACCGGAACCTTTAATATCAACAATCCCCAAACCGTAACCGATCCTACGATTTACGATGGATTTGAGGTAGCAAACCACCATATTCTGCACGCTGTGGCTGAAAAGGATTCCTACGCCGCACGTGAAAAGGTTGATAGCGTTCTTCCCTCCGACGCAGACACATCCAAGGTTTATCTCAAGTCGCAGACTATCAACGGTGAGAAGGTTACCGGACTCTACTACGTTTATATCGGTGGCTCCTGGCATCCTATGGCATCGAACGAAACCTACACAAAGTATCTCGAATGGACAGACACCGAGCTTGAGAAGATATTCGGTTCGGGAAGCGTAGTAGGATTTGCTTATCCTCACGGAAATCAGTACAACGATGCAGTTATTGAATACCTCAAGAGTATAGGTTATCTCTATGGAAGAAGAACCGGAAACCTTAAGAATACCACCGGATTTGCCCTTCCCGAAGACAGATTTACCTGGACCTACAACGCAAGTCACGCCGACCTGCTCGATGTAATGGCGGACTTCGACGCATACGAGGACGACGGTGAGCTTAAGATGTTCTCCTTCGGCGTACACGCAAAGGACTTTGAAACAAACTCTAAGTGGGGCACTCTTGAAACATTTGCCCTGGTTTACGGTAACAGACCTGAGGACTTCTGGTACGCAACCAATAGAGAGATCTTCGAGTATGAGGATGCGATCAAGGCTCTTTCCATCTCTGAGGAGAAGATTGTTAACGACTCCGATATCGACGTTTACATCAAGATCGACGGCGTAGGAGTTGTAATCGAAGCCAACTCTGAATACGTATTCAATTAAGATTTGACAAGTATTATTTACAAATTCCGTTTTTTAAAAGCATTTTAGGCGAGCAACGTTTTGTTGCTCGCCTTTTGTTTTGTAACCATTTATTCAATTATTTATAGAAATCGTGCTTACCTATGCTGAAAGCGTAAGGTCGGCTGTCAGGGATCCATGAGGAGGTGGACATTTCGGGGCGGAGGAAGAATAGGGTGCCTCCCGATATATCAAAGCCCTCAAGACATATCTTAGCCGCAAGAGTTGAGTTGTAAGAGGGCGTATTATATATAGTTCCGTCGAGAACCGGACTAAATTGTACGCCATACTTTTTATCAAATATTACTCCATAGATCGTATTGGGATATGACGAAGATCTTACTCTGTTAAGGACTACGTTACCGACCGCTATCTGACCGATGAGGGGCTCTCCACGGCTCTCGGCATGAATTATTCTTGCAAGCCAAAGCACCTCGTCCGATCTGTAAAATGAAGATGCGCTCTTAAGAGGAGACAAGCTGCCCGAAATAGCAACCGTCGAAGCACTCACCGAAAGCTTCATACCTACCGCCTTTGCAAAAGCCTCTGCGGGAATATACATTCTTCCGTCATTCATTATCAGTGTGGGAGAAGTGAAAAACAGAGGTCGGTCATTAGCATAAACCACGTAATTTCCCGAGGTCGCACTGAGCGTAAGTCCGGAGCAATACATCGTCGAAGTACCCGCCGCACTGTTGTAGCTGTAAGTCGCTCCGAGAATATTTGCTGTCTGTCGGAAGGGTATGTATTCTATACCGTTAACCGTTATCCCCTTGACGGATACCGTTTTGCCGTTTAAGGTTACGTCCTTTCTATTATAAGCATAAACACTCTTATTCGACACCGTGGAGAGTGTCTTATAATACTTTGTATGCCCGACCTGCGGATCGACCGAGCCATCATTATTATTCTGCTCAATGAGTTCTTCAAGCAATGCTTCATAATTAAATCCGTATTTCGCCTCTTCTCTGGGTACTCCTATTGCCGCCGAATTTATCGAAGCCATTCCGACGCTTACCAGCGCCGCAAGCGAGAGTGCGACAAATCTTGCTCTTCCAATCTTACGTCTTTTCTTTTCGTTCATAAAATACCTTCCTTTTCTTTTGGTTCGGAATAATTCTACCACATAGGGGGGAGGCATTTCAATGCAAGGAATTTTACTTTAGCGGAAAAATATACCTGTTTTAGCCGCTATTTTAGGATTATTTCTTTGATATTTACCATCTTTTGAAGATTTTGGATGTAATAGTCCTTGACACTTGAGGGATAGTATGTTATTCCAATAAAAAAACGGAGGAAATATAATGTATATAAAAGACACACCGATAAAACCATTTAAGCTTTCTGACGAGCTTTACCACGTGGGAGGAAAGAAGGGCCCCTGCTATCTTCTCGACTGCAAAGAGATGCTCGTGTTGATCGACACCAGCTGTCCTGATAACACCGATTATCTGATCGAAAATATCGCCTCTCTCGGCTATAACGTAAAGGACGTAAAGCACATAATACACTCTCACGCTCACTATGACCACTGCGGTTGCACTAACGAGCTGGTTGCTATCACAGGAGCTACCACATACGGTGGAGAAGCCGACCTCGATTATTTCAAAGGAGCTGATCCTTATAATAAATGGGGCGACAAAATCGCATTTACCCCCGACGTTTTGATAAAGGACGGCGACGTTTTATCCTTTGGCAGTTACGACATCAGGTTTGTAAGCACTCCCGGTCAGTCCGACGGAGTAATATGAATCTTTTTCACCCTGCACGTTGACGGTGTGCCCTATCTTGGCGGAATGTTTGGCGGAGCGGGCTACGCCGCTCTTGAGGGGAAAGTTTACAGTGACCCGGAGAAAACGAAAAAAGCAAGACGGCAATACGTTGAAGGAATTGACAAAATTATTAACAAGCCTGTGAAGATACATATAGGTAATCATCTTGGAAACAACGGTTCGCTTGAAAAAATGAATTATAAGGGTGAAGGAAATCCATTCCTCTTAGATCAGACCTACGTTCCCTTCCTCACCGAAAGAAGACGATACGCACAGGAGCTGATAGATAAAGAGAGCGAGTCTTAACGACTCGCTCTCCTATTTTTTTATTATTAAATTCCAAAGGTGTTCTTGAGATAATCTCTCGAGAGCTTTGCAGCCTCAAGGTCGGTCATGCCACGGTAAACGGTGTCCTGCTCGACGATAACGTATTCGGTTCCGCACTCCTCGCAGGCTTTAAGTATTTCGGCAAAATTCTGTCTGCCCTGACCAAGAGGAGTAAATTCGAACTTATTATCCTCTCTGGAGGTCTTAATCGGATTGCCGTCCTTGTCAATCAGATCATAGGTGGGGCCACCCGCAAGTCTGTCGCAAACAAAATCCTTAAGGTGAACCACCTCTACCCTACCGTTAAACTCACGGATCTTATCAACAGGATTCAATCCCGCATAATGAACCCAGCAGGTATCAAACTCCGGATCAATAAGATCGGCGGGAACAGCTTCAAAAATATGATCGTGAAGATATTTTCCATCATAGGTCTCAAACTCAAATTCATGGTTATGATAACCAAGCTTCATCCCGTGCGCCTTAAGCACCTCGGCAACCTTGGTGAAGCGTTTTACAGTGGATTCCCACTCATCGCTTCCGGCAAGATGCTCTTTTTTATACCAAGGAATAACGCTGTATTTCACACCGAACGACTTGAGGAATTCTGCGGCAGAGTCGGGATCCTCATCGTAAAAATCAAGGCTCTGATGCACGGATACGCACTTAAGTCCGTACTTTCCGAGTGCCTCCTTTATCTGTTCTGCGCTTTTGTCGTAATAGCCGGCAAATTCGACGTATTCGTAGCCCATGTCGGCAATAGCCTTAAGGGTTCCTTCAAAATCTTCCTTCATGGAATTTCTTACTCCGAAGAGCTGAATTCCCACCTTGAATTGCTTCATTTTGTAAACCTCACTTTGCATTTATCGTAACAATATCCCTCTTTCCGAGGGATATTGTGTTTGTTGTTTTTGATTTTTTAAACTTCGGGAATGAAGATCTCAACCTCGTGTCCCTCGTTTGCAGAACGTGCAATACCATCGAGGATAGCCTGGTTATAAACGATCTCCGAGGTAGGAACGGGTGCTTTTGCGCCCTGCTTGATAGCGTCAACGAAGGTTCTGATCTTTCTGTCAAAATTGGAGGGTTCGTTAGGGCCGGGCTTGTGAGAGGGGATAACCGTCTCAACCTGCTCGCCCGCAACCTCGTGATATATCTTAAGGTCGCCGCCGACAGATCCGTTCCAGCACTCGGTGGAAGGAATTCTGAGGCTTCCCTTCGTTCCGTAAATAAGAGTATCGCCCGAGGTGTCAAGGTTCATCGCCCAGGAGATACGGAAGTCGATGATCGCGCCGCCCTCAAGTCTTACGAATGCTGCGGCAAAGTCGTCAACACCAAACTTCTTGTAGTACTCGGGATGACCGCAATTCTTATAACCGATATAATTGGGATCGGTACCGAAGAATGCAGACTTGTAGCCCGAAACTGTAAGGGGCTTGGGATTTCCGAGAGCATTGAGAACCATATCAAGAGAATAGCATCCTATATCGGCAAGAGCTCCGAGACCTGCTGTTTCATCCTCAATAAAGGTAGTACCGAAGGGGGTGGGAATACCGCGTCTTCTACCGCCGCCGGTCTGAACGTAATATACGTCACCGAGAACACCCGACTGTACTATATTCTTGACAAGTATCATGTTGGGATCGAATCTTGGCTGGAAGCCTATGGAGAGGATCTTTCCCGACTTCTTCTCAGCCTTCATTACCTCAATTGCCTCGTCAAGAGTAACGGTAAAGGGCTTCTCAAGAAGTACGTGCAGACCTGCCTCAAGTGCCTCGATTGCACATGGAGCATGCTGACGGTTATAGGTACAGATAGTTACAGCGTCAAGATTAAGAGACTTATCATCTATCATCTCTTTGCCGCTCTTATAGTCGCACTTAACACCCTCGACACCGTGCTTCTTAAAGAATGCCGCCGCCTTGCCGGGGATAAGGTCTGCACCCGCAACGATCTCTACGTCAGGCTGCCTAAGGAAGCTTTGGATGTGAGCGCCTGCTATCCAACCGGTACCGATTATACCTACTCTGACCTTCTTGGTTACGTCTATCTCCTTTTTCTCCTGATTCTCCTTGAATGCATCAAGTACGTTTGCCATAAGTAATTCCTCCTATAAAGGGACATTGGTCCCTATTGTCATTTTACTAACTTAATTATATTATACACTCCCTTTTTGACAAATACAATACTTATTTTAGTTTTAAATTGAACAATATTGACATCGCTGTTTTTTGTTGACATTTTTAGTTATTAATGATATAATTTATTAGAAAGGCGGACCATTATGAAGCGTTATATACTTTTTCTGATGTGCTTTTTTACGGTTTTGTGCACTATTTTCTCCTGCACATTGCCCACTTCGAACACAGGCAATAGCGACAGCTCAAAAACCGAAAAAGAAGATGACGGCAGGGACACCGATGAGGATGAGAACGAGGACAATGACTCCTCCGACAAAGATAGCGACAAGGATGACGAAAACGGCTCGTCCGACAGCAAAGATGACGACGAAAACGACGAAAACGGCTCGTCCGATAACAAAGATAACAGCGGAAGCGGCGATAATAGCAGCGGCTCCGAGGAAACAAAAAGCACCTGCACGGTAACCTTTGATACCCAAGGCGGATCGAAGGTCAAGCCTAAGGAAGTGAAAAAAGGCTCGACCGTTTCCGAGCCATACGCCGTCCCCTCTAAGAAGGGATATGATTTTATCGGTTGGTACTACGGTGATGAAAAATGGAGCTTCCTCACAGACAAGGTGTATGAAGATATTACCATTACCGCAAGATACAAAACCTACGACTATTACATAACCTATGATCTCTCCGGCGGAGAGTGTGCCGAACAGCTCCCCGACGTCTACAACATCGAGAGCGGCGTAATTGTTCTCCCCGAGCTTACGCGGGGAAGATCCGTCTTCGAGGGCTGGTATATGAATGGTGAAAAAATATCCGAAATAAGAAGCGACATGAAGGGAGACATCACGCTCGTGGCGAAATTCTATGATTCTATACCGATCATAATCGGAGGGGCAACTCCCGCATCCGAAGCTACTATTTACGCAACCAACGGTGACAACAAGGTAACCGTTGAATTCAAAACCGAGATAAAGGAAAATCTGACCTCCGTTTTACGTGTTGAGGTTCCCGAAAATTGGCATTTCATAAAAATTGCTCAAGGCACAAAGACATCCTACGTTATGGCAAAGGACATCGACGGAGTAAATTATGCAGAGATAAAAATGACCTCCAATAGCCATAATTCCGCTCTTACACCCATCGGCTATAAGGATGATCTTACGGTAGAAAGCGATTATGGCATCAGGCTTTCCGACGGAACCTTAGTTGATGTCAATTATTACCCCGGCTTTACAAGAAAGGCAGTGACATTTACCATTGACGACGGCGTTGTTGCAATGGATACCAAACTCCTTGAAATTCTTAAGCCCGCAGGGATCATGGGTACCTTCAATATTGTTGATCCCGCAAGAAATAACGGTCTTACACTTGAAAAATACCTTGCCCTCTACGAGGGATACGAGGTAGCAAACCACCATATTCTCCACACCACTCCGTACAGAGATGCCTTTGACTACTCGGCTGTGGAATTTTCCGACAGCTTCCTTCCTCCCGCAGAGGAGCAGGATAAATCGGTAATCTACAAAAACGCGGGAAAGGTTGACGGAGAGTACGTTGACGGCTTCTACTACATCCATTGGTCTGTTTATCATCCGGGAACGAGTGCGGGCTGGCATCCTCTTGCAACCGACGAGACCTACACGAAATACCTGGAGCTTACAACGGATAAAATCGAGGCTGTCTTTGGTAAGGGCAGTGTGGTCGGGTTTGCATATCCCCACGGAGTACTCAGCACAAATATTAAAAACTACATAAAGGATGCCGGTTATCTTTATGCCAGAAAGACCGGAAATCTAAAGGGAACCACCGGATTCGCCCTCCCTTCGGACAGATACGCATGGACCTACAACGCAGACCACAACTGCTTGCTCGAGGTAATGGCAGAATATGAAGCCTATGCAGATGACGGTCAGCTTAAGATGTTCGCCTTAGGTGTTCACGCAAAAGATTTTGAAACCTATAACAAGTGGGAAGATCTTAAAACGTTTGCCGATCTTTACGGCAACAGAGCAGAGGACTTCTGGTACGCCTCGAACCGAGAGATATTTGAGTATGAGGATGCAGTAAAGGCTCTTACAATTACCAACGAGAGTATAGTGAACAGCTCCGAGTTAGACCTTTTCGTAGCCATTAACGGTGTCAAAACGCTTATACCCGCAAAATCCCAATACCTATTTAAATAATTTTTATACAAAAGAGCCGACCGTTCTTCTCACACAGAAGCCGATCAGCTCTTATTTTTTATTTATCCTCATTAAGGAGCTCATCCGAAAGACTGAGGATCCTCTCGGAATATTTGCTTCTTCTCTTTGCAAGTATACGCTTATGCAAAAGATAGTTAAATGACATCATGGCAATTCCGACAATTCCGATACCGATTCCAAGAGGAATATATCCCTCTGCTACCTCGGGCATCGCAAGGCACATTCCAATTCCCATGATCAAGGCTCCAAGCGATCCGAATATATATGCGAAAACATCTGCGGGGCGACGTGCTTCCTTATCAAGTGCCTTAAGGCGTTCAAGACCGGTCTTAGGTTTGTCTACGTAGCCCTCCATTATTTTCGCTGCTTCTCTCTGCTCTTTTGTGTTCATGTTTTTCTCCTCTGTCTTATTTACGGTATTATTATAACACCCTCTTGTTAAAGGAAAATCAGCTTTTCGTAAGCATTTGGTATAATAAAGGTTAAACTTTTGTTAAAGCTATCTGAAAGTTCGATCAAACCGTCGCACAGACCATATTTCCCTGCTCGGATGCCGCCTTAACATCCTCAAAGCTATAATCCCTGAGTCTGCCCGTATAAAGTATACGTCCGTCCGGAACGTTTACGAAATCATTGGGGCAAACCAGCTCCTTTGCTCCCTTTTTAAGCCCAAGTCCGTACTTTGAAAGAAGAGCTTGCACAAATTCGGAGCAATAGTATGTATTCTTCTTGCTTCTTGTCTTTCCAAAGTAGGCAATGAACAGCCCGATGTAATTATAGTGGTATTCCTCTTTATGCTCGTACATATCGGAAAGCTCTTTATCGATCAAGGAATAAACCTCCTCTGTCACGGGAACCTCCAGAACTACCGCCTTGGTTTTATGGAATCTTTTGAAGGTGCCGGTGGTGGGACTCTCCTTAACAAGACCACCTTTGAAGGGGTTATAGGGATTCTTTCTTCCAAAAGAATAGAGATCGTCAAGATTATCTCTTAAAGATATGGAAACGTGATTATATTTATCACGTGTCACGTATTTTACTATTCTTGAGAGGATCGTACCCGTCTGGGAGACCACAAGATATAATCTTCTATTCTTTTGAGTTACCATAATTTCACCGTCCAATACATCGGAGCCTCACCGTAAATTACTATCATTGTCATAAGTCTGACAGTATCAAGCACAATGAGCGTACCGAGAGTCATACATATTATTTTTGCCGTCTTGTAGCTGACCTTTTTGGTGATCAATTCAAGGGTAGGCTTATATACAAATTTAAAGATCAAATATGCACCCGTTCCGTATCCGAGAGTAGGAACAAGTCCTGCATAAGGGGTTACGGAAAGAGGAAGCGAAGTGTAATTCCAGAGCTTTACCCCAAAGAATATATCCCATATATTACCTACGGCAAGCTCGCCTAAAAACACAAACAGGCATATAAGGAAATAGGCGGTCAGGTTGGAATACAGCTTTTTCCTCTTGCAGTCATCCCGAAACACCTTCTTACCGAAGAAGGAAATATCATCGGGATCCGAAAGCACAAGATGAAATGCAAAGATGACCATACCGTACGGAGAAATAAACGGCAGAATATGGAATCTTGCATCAAGTATTCCCATTCCTACAAGTCTTGCCGCATTTTCAGCAATAAAGCCTACTGCGGCGATAATTATTCCAAACAGTGCAAGATGATAAAACTCAACTCCGAAGATCTTAAGTCCGCCTTTATTTTGCGACGGAGAGCTCGCACTCTCGTTCGGCATTCTTTTCATCAATGTTATCCTTTCTTATGTACGTATGATACGAATAGGTAGAATTTTCTTTTGCCCGCTTCGTCATAGCAGAGTAAACCTTGTCCCTGAGCATCTTGGAATTCTCCGATTTTGAAAGCGTGGGATCCGGATAGAAGGGACCGTCAACGAAGGTTGTAATTCCGGGTGTTTTTCTGAACCGTCTTTTTCGGAAGCAGGTGGTAATTGCTACCGCAGGAACGCCGGCGGACACTGCATATCCAAAGCTTCTTTCACCAAAGGGGCGTATTCCCGTGTAATAGGGCCATATATGAGCCTCGGGGAAAACCGTAATGCTGTGTCCCTCGGAAAGCTTCTTTTTCATATAACGCATAAGCTTTACCTGCTGAGCGGTGTTCTGTCCGAGCGGAAGGTTTCCGACACACTTCATAAGCCAAAGTATTCCCGTAAGAGAATTTGCCTCAGCACCGGTGATAATATAATTTCTCTTCTTTATGCTAAGAAGATTCGGAACATAGGCATCTCCCATCATTGTCGTATGATTGGAATATACCATATATCCGGTTTTAAGCCCTTTTAGTACACTTTTGTTTGCAAATTTGTGAGAAAACTTGACTTTTACGTAGATATACACCAGAGGGCGAGCTACAATTCTATATAAAAATGAGGAAAGAAATCTGAAGAACACGTTGCCGTCCGAGTACTTGTAATCCTCGGGAAGCGGCACTATTTTTTCAACAGTTGAGCCAAAATCATCCGTCAGCTCATTGGAGTAAATAAATGTTTTTTTCATTCTTTATCACTATCACAATTTCCGTGATTTATAACTTCCCAGGTGTTCTTAATGAACAGACAGCGAACCGCACTGATAACATAGGTAGCAAGAAAAATGGGATGGTAAAACACGGTCTTTATTTTGTTTTTTCGTGTTATGTCAATGCTATCCTTCTCAATACTGAATAGAAAAACAGTGAAAAGTGCAATCAAAATATATACTGTAAAGAAAATCAGAAGTATGCGAACACCGTATACCCCTTGTCTGCCGTTATGAGCTATACACGCAATAACAAATGCGACGATGGAGGCTACAAGATACAGTATCACGTCTATTGCCAGAATCAAAAACGGTGTCGTACCGTATTTCATTGCTCTGATATCCTTACTGTCGGGAGTTTTCTTTGCATATTGCTTTTTAGAATTTCTATACTCCTTCTTGACCTGGAAAAAGCCTCTTACCCAACGCGTTCTTTGAATTATGGACTGTGAAAGAGAGTTAGGCTGCTCGTCATAGTAGACCGCAGAATCAACGTAGCAGGTTTTAAGCTCGTTTACAACGGCATAGTTGGAGAACTCATAATCCTCGGTTAGAGATGCAAACGGCCAGCCGCCAAGCTCACGAAGCACCGACGTAGCTACATAAAATCCTGTGCCGGAGAAGGTTACGTTCATTCCTCTCTCGGTTTTCGGCTTATTTTGAAGAGTATTGATAACGGTAAAGGTAAGTGCGGAGGCGGAGGATACAACCGAGGAATTCCAATCCTTGTTATTCCGTTTACCGCATGCCGCATGATAACCTGCCTGGTAGGCATCGCTCATTTTTGATAGGAAATCGCTCGCAATAAGGTTATCGGCATCGAGTATAAGGAAGGCATCGAAATTCTCCTCCCCCGAGAAGATATCCTTGATGCACTCATCAAGTGCATAGCCCTTCATATGCTTTCCGTCAAGGTCTCGCCTCACGAACAGATGCGCCTTGTCGTATTTGTTTACGATTTCGGCTGTGGGATCCTCCGAGGATTCGACAATTACGAATATTTCATAGCTTTCCTTCGGATAATCCGATGCAATTACAGATTTGATATTCGCTTCTATAACTCCGGATTCATTCCTTGCGGGTACCAATATTGCAAATCTCGTTTTCTCAGCACTCGCTCTAAGACTGAACGACCTTTTGCCCGCCTTCCTTGAATATATATACAAAACTATAAAAGAAGCAAAGCAAAGAAACATCACCAAAAAAGAGATCTGCTCAATTATCAGATATAGCTTCATAATTAATCTCCGATCAGATTACTGATTGCCCTTTTTCAAAATGTGTTTTTTAATATAGTCGCGTACCTTGATATCCTTTTTATCCTTCGCCTTTAACAAGTTGGGAAAATGCTTCCATATTATGATCGCACCTATTAAAAATGTGAGCAAGAATACGAAGATATCCGGAGTTTTTATTGTTGCAAGGGTGCAGAAAAGAACTCCGCCCGCAAAAGGGATGACGTAGCTATAATTAACAATAAACATTATTACAAGACCGAGTGCAAGCATCACGAGGAGCATAAGCGGATCATAGGCTAGAACGGTGCCTCCGAATGCAGCAAGTCCCTTGCCGCCCTTGAATTTCATGTAGAAAGGAAAAACGTGGCCTACGATAGAGAAGAGACCGCCCACAAGCACCGCATATGCAAATGCATCGGTGAAGAAGGCTCTGCAAAGGATCACGGCAAGAGCGCCCTTAGCGACATCGAAGAGCAATACTGCGATACCAAAGCCTCGCCCCAGCACCATCGTAACGTTGGTGGCACCGAGATTTCCGGAGCCTTCCTTGCGAAGATCACGGTTTTTAATTTTTGAGAAAAGTGCCGCAGGGCTTAAGCAACCGAGAGCATATCCGATAAAAATACAATATAAGATCTCCATTTATCAGTCCTCTTTATCAACGTCATTATTTTTTTCGCCTGCAAGGATATCCTCTGCCAATGCAAGTATCTCCTCGCCATGCTTTTGCTTTTGATATTTCAACGTATAGGAATACGAAAGCGGTGCGCTAATGATTCCCAAAACTCCGAAAAGACCGGTAATAGTACCGATTATCGGATGACCGAGCGACATTATCAGCGACATACCGAAGCCCATTACAAGGGTACTTAGCACGCCTACGGTAAGCGCTATTGCCGTTGCGGTATTTTTGACGTGATCGTCCAACTTTTTCAGCCTTGCACTTTTGGCAACATCAACGTTTGAACGCTCATTATACCTACGTCTAATATTTTCTATTTCTTTTCTTTCCCGCTCGGTGGGAGCGGAATAGGTATAGTTAAATTCCTTATTTTCCATTATCACCCGATACTTCTATTTCTTTTATAATTCTTTGTGCTTTCACTATCATATAGATCGAGAATACCACTGTGAACAAACTCACAAACACTCCGGTTATGCTATTGAACGAGGACACAGATATATCCTCGGGTGCCGAGAAGGTGTGAAGAAGAGCCGTTTGCAGAGCAAGGATAGAAACCACGGCATCAATAAGATTGATATCTCTTATGCCCATTATTGTCAGATCATCCTGCTGTCTTGATTTGAATATATTGACTATTGACATAGTCATTTTTGTAAAAGCGTATGCCGCAAAGGCATATATGATCCAACCCGGATAAACGAATGTCTTATCGTCAAAGATCATCTGTGCGATCGCAGAGGAAAGTGCAAAGTTGAGTACGAGAAGGAATATTCCGCTGCTACGGTATTTTTTCGCCTGTATAAGGCGCTCGTCCCCCTCAGCCTTATCCTTGTTCTTCTGATATAGAAGAAGACCGCCTCTGGTAAAGGAAATCAATATATAGTATGACGCAAGAGCCCCATACCAGATAGATGAGTAAATAATTCCCAAAGCTCCGTTGAATACAGCGTAAATTATGCTTCCCGCAAAGGATATCGTTGCGGTCACAACGGTGCGAAAGCCGAAGTTCTTTATCATTCTCGAGCTAAGCTCATTGCTTTCAAGAATCTCTGTAATCCGCCCCTTCATACCCGGAGCGTATATCACAATGGTATAAATTGTATAACCGAGCGTAACTGCTGCGATACCGAAGAGAGTATAAGCTAAAAACGAAAGCGAAACACTTGCACTGAAATCAACGATTAGCATGAAAAGTGAACCTATTACAGAAGCCAAGGTAATAAGATAGGTAATTACCAAAATGGCTCCCTTAGGTCTTATAAGCTTTTCTTTTAAGCGATCAAACCGGCACATCCCTATCGCCCCGCAATTTAATAGTAAAGGTACTTCCACGTCCAAGCTCGCTTCTCACGGATATCTGCGCACCGAGGGTATCAATAACCCTTTTTACCAAAGCTAAGCCAAGGCCGTTTCCTTCTCCCGCATGGGAGGTATCACCCTGATAGAATTTTTCAAAAATTCTCTTGCCGACCTCAGGGGAAATGCCGCATCCGCTATCCGAAATTTCAACCACAGCACCGCTCCCCTCCTTCTTAAGCGAAACGCCGATACGGCCGCCGGGCTCGGTGAACTTTATTGCGTTGGAAAGAAGATTATTCCATACGATCTCAAGACTCGAAAGCGAGGACTCGATAACAACGTCATCCAGGCTGCATTCAAGCGTAAGATCCTGCTTTTCTATAACGTCCTCGAAGGCGATAATCGCCTCCTCAAGCATCTCGGTAAGATTTACCTTGCCGTATTCGGGAGAAATCTTCTGATTTTCAAGCTTATTCAGCTTGAGAATATTGGTTACCAGTGATGAAAGTCGCTTAGCTGCAGATAGAATAGCATCAGAGCATTTCTGACGTGTATCTTCGTCGAGCGACCTGTCACCAAGTATCATTGCATAATTCTGTATAACTGCCAGGGGAGTCTTGATCTCATGAGAAACGTTGGAAATGAAATCATTTTTAAGCATCTCACTTTTACCAAGCTCCTCTGCAACCGTGTTCAGATGATCAAAAATCAGATCGTACTCCGTGAATTTCTCATACGGCCGCACAATCTCAAGCCTAACGGAAAAATCTCCTGCGGCAATTCTTTCGGTTGCAAGAAGAATTTCGTTCACAGGCCCTTCAATCATCGCTTTTCGCCTTAAAATGTCAATTAAAGTGCACAAAAGCGAAAGAACTATTATGATGCCAAGCATAGTGGTTGCTATGATTGCACCATTACTTGTAAGTTTATTAATATAGTCGTATGACAGTACCGCAATCAATATTATAATGGATACGATGGCGAAAAACACCAGAGCACCGGTATATCTGAAGCTACCTTTTCTCTGTCTTTTTCTCATTTCAATACCACCTTATAGCCAAGTCCGTGAACGGTCTGTATCTCGAATCCGTCGCACATCGCAGTCTTTTCTCTCAGCTTTACCATATACACGTCAACCGTTCTGGACGTAGCCGAGGAGTCGTAATCCCAGAATTCCTCCATAAGAGCAGAGCGGGTAAAGGTCTTTTTCGGATAAGAGAGAAGCTTGAAAAGAAGATCAAACTCACGAACCGTAAGAGAAATCTCCTCCGTTCCAACGGTTGCCACTCTTTCGTCAATATTCATCGTCAGATTGCCGACGGTGATCTGCTTATCGTTCTGAATCTTAGCACGTCTTAGGAGTGCACTGATCTTGATTACAAGAACGTCCATATCAAAGGGCTTGACAACATAATCGTCTATTCCGATATTAAAACCGAACATCTTGGACGCCTTGTCATCCTTGGCAGTCATGAAAATTATTGGAATTTCCTTATTCGTTCTGCGAAGTGCCTCTGCAAGCTCGAATCCGTCCATTCTCGGCATCATTATATCGGTTATTACCATATCATATCTCGAAAGCTCAAGCTTCTCAAGTGCTTCTTCCCCGTCGAATGCCGAAGCCGTATCATATCCCGAGTTGGAAAGGAAGGTAGTGACAAATCTGTTAAGATCCTTGTCATCCTCCACAACCAAAATTCTAGCCATTTAAGCCGTCCTCCCTTCGTTTTTTGTTAGAAGACGATTCTTCTCTATTATACTTGACGATTGTATCATATTTCTATTTATAAATAGTTTGAGAATTATTAATAAATTGTAAACAAGACTTTTTTACATAATTATTTGAAAAATATAAATAGGGTGTCTCAAACATCAAATTTGAGACACCCTTATTTTGGGGCTAAGCAATTTTAGACAAGAAACGTCTTGTCAAATATGACAGCCCCTTATCGAGGATTATATTACTTGGTCTCCTCGACTGCTTCCTCAGCTACCTTTGCGGGGGTGAGCTTAACGATAGCAGTCTCAGCGCCGTCTCCACGGCGGGGACCCATCTTATAAACCTGCGTATATCCACCGTTTACATCCTGGTAAGCGGGGGCAATAGTGCTAAAGAGCTTCTTTGCTACGTCTTCCTTGGTGATGTAAGCAAGAGCTGCGCGGTAAGCGGAAAGATCGCCCTTCTTTCCAAGGGTAATCATCTCATCTGCCTTTGCGGAAACTTCCTGTGCTCTGGTGTAGGTAGTTTCGATCTTGCCGGTTTCAAGGAGAAGAGTAACCATGCCTCTGAGCATAGCCTTACGCTGTGCAGTAGTTCTGCCAAGCTTTCTCATTTCTGTTTCCTCCTAAAATCTTTCTTATTCTTCGTCTTTCTTCAGAGCGAGACCCAGAGAGTTGGGCTTCTGGATAACTTCCTCAAGAGACTTACGTCCAAGGTTACGAACCTTGATCATATCCTCTTCTGTGCGGTTGATCAGATCCTCGACAGTGTCGATGCCTGCACGCTTCAAACAGTTGAAGCTACGTACAGACAGATCAAGTTCCTCAATGGTCATCTCGAGTACTTTTTCTTTCTTTACTTCTGCTCTCTCAACCATAATATCCTCACCGTTCTTAGCGACGTCGGACATATCGATGAAGAGCCTGAGGTGCTCGTTGAGAACCTTGGCTGCGAGGGAAACCGCTTCCTTCGCTCCGATGGTTCCATTGGTAAGAACCTTAAGTGTGAGCTTGTCGTAATCGGTAATGTTACCTACACGGGTATTTTCTACGTTATACTCAACCTTGTAAACAGGGGTGAATATAGAGTCTACGAAAATAAGTCCGATAGGAGCTCCGACGTTTGCGCCTACGCTTGCAAGGTAGTTCTGCTTATTGACGTCAGCAGGAACGTATCCTCTGCCCTCGTCAAAGGTGATCTCCATATAGAAGCGTGCATTCTCGCCTACGGTGCAGATGTGCTGCTCCGGATTGAGAATAGTGAGGTCAGCGTCGGGAGTGATATCACCGGCGGTAACGTTGCAAGGACCGGTAACGTCAATAACGACAGTCTTGGGCTCGGAACATTCGAGCTTAGCAACAATACCCTTAACATTAAGAACGATTTCGGGAACGTCCTCCTTCACGCCGTTACAAGCGGAGATCTCGTGAAGAACACCGTCAATCTTAATGCTTGTTGCCGCATATCCGGGAAGGGTGGAAAGAAGAACTCTTCTGAGCGAGTTTCCGAGGGTGATACCGTATCCTCTTACGAGGGGCTCAGCCACGAATACCGCTTCATTGCCGCTTTCCGAAACTTCGCTTGCGGTAATATTGAACTTCTCTATTGCGTTCATCATTTTGGGGATACCTCCTTGTTTTAGTAAATTATGCTCTCCCTTGGGAGAAATTGTGTAAACAGATACTTAGCGAAGAATAATGATGACAGAGCCACCAATATTCTTGCGCTCGTATCGGAGGGATTACTTGGAATAGAGCTCGACGATAAGCTGCTCTTCGAACTCGAAGTCGATATCGTCACGTGCAGGAAGAGCTACGATCTTGGATACAGCGTTCTTTGCATCGTTCTCAATCCACTTGGGAGTGGTAACGGTTGCAAGGCCTTCGATGAGAGCCTTGATCTTTTCGCTTTCCTTGCTGGTTTCCTTAACGGCGATAACGTCACCTGCCTTAACAAGGATAGAGGGGATGTTTACCTTCTTACCGTTAAGAGTGAAGTGAGCGTGAAGAACAAGCTGACGAGCTTCCTTTCTGGATGCTGCCATACCCATTCTGTAAACAACGTTATCAAGACGTCTCTCAAGAAGGATAAGGAGGTTCTGACCTACGATACCTTCCATCTTCTCAGCAAGCTCATAGTAGTGCTTGAACTGACCCTCGAGTACGCCGTAGTAACGTCTTGCCTTCTGCTTCTCACGAAGCTGCTTGCCGTATTCTCCGACCTTCTTACGAGCTGCGCCGTGCTGACCGGGAGCGGTGCTTCTGTGATCGAATGCACACTTGCCGTTGGTGCAACGCTCGCCCTTGAGATAGAGCTTGCAGCCTTCACGACGGCACATCTTACAATTAGGACCTGTATATCTTGCCATTTTACATTTACCTCCCTTTTATTAAACGCGTCTGCGCTTAGGAGGACGACAACCGTTATGAGGAATCGGTGTTACGTCCTTAATCATAGTGATCTCAAGTCCTGCGGTTGCAAGAGCACGGATTGCAGACTCTCTGCCTGCTCCGGGGCCTCTTACAAGAACCTCAACGGTCTTCATACCATTATCAACTGCGATCTTACCTGCATGCTCAGCAGCGGTCTGTGCTGCGTAGGGGGTAGACTTCTTGGAGCCCTTGAAGCCCATCTCG
>JAZRMT010000163.1:0-8389 GCA_045647805.1 Eubacteriales bacterium
CGGTATCAAGCCCCTCTGCCATATACATGACTGTTACACCGGTTTCACGCTCGCCGTCCATTATCGCTCTCTGCATAGGAGCGGCACCTCTGTATTTCGGAAGAAGCGAAACATGAAGATTTATGCAGCCGTACTTTGGAAAACCAAGTACCGAAGGGGGTAATATTTTACCATAAGCCACAACGACTATAATTTCAGGATCAAGCTGTGAGAGAAGGCGTGAAAAATCCTCGTCACGCAAGGTTTTCGGAGTATATACGGGAATATCGTGATTTAGTGCGATAGCCTTAACGGGGGTAGGCATCATAACATTTCCTCTCCCTCTCGGCTTATCCTCTCCGGTTATTACAGACGTCACGTTATGACCGTCGGCAATAAGCCTTTCAAGACATATCCCGGATATCTCGGGAGTTCCCATGAACATTATTCTCATCTTCCAAGCTCCTTAGCGGTAAGAGGACGGATCTGCACATCAGTAAAGAGCTTGCCGTCAAGGTGGTCGCATTCATGACAGATCGCCCTTGCAAGAAGATCTGTACCGTTAAGCTCGTATTCGTTGCCGTGTCTGTCGGTTGCCCTTACCGTAACCGCCTTCGGACGTTTAGTGATACCGTAGTTACCGGGATTTGAAAGGCATCCCTCCGACTCCTCCTGCTCGCCCGCATAGGCAACTATTCTGGGATTGATGAGTTCATATACCTTACCGGGCTCTACCTCGATTACTGCAATGCGTCTGAGAACGCCTACCTGCACGGCGGCAAGTCCGCAGCCCTCTGCCTTACGCATAGTATCGATCATATCATCTATAAGAGTAGTTATTCTCGGCGTTATTTCAGTCACAGGTCTCGATACTTTGCGAAGAAGGGGATCGCCGAATTTTACTATTTGTAGAATTGCCATTGTTATATTTCCTTTCAATTACATGGTCAAGGGGTTCTGGTCAACCGCAAGAATAACGTCTCGTACGGCCGCAAACTCGCACAGCAGCTCATGGAAGAGCATTCTTGTCTCGCTGTTCAGCTTGCATTTTATAACCATTCTCATTCTGTATTTTTCGTTTAGCTTGTATACTTGAGCCTCAAAGGGGCCAAATACAACAAAGGGATATTTTCCGTACTTCCCCGACAGCCTTGCAAGAACCGAATCCGAAAGATGCTTCGCTTCCTCGTTAAGCCTTTCTTCACTGTCGGCGGTAAGCGTAAGTGTAACCATATCGCAGAATGGAGGATAGGACAACTCACGCCTTATGGCTATTTCGCCCTCGTAGAATTCATCGTAATCCTGGAGGCAGGCAAGCCTTATTACCTCATTTTTCGGAGAATAGGTCTGTATTACAGCAACGCCCTCATCTCCCGAGCGACCTGCTCTTCCTATTACTTGAGTCAGAAGGGAGAAGGTTCTCTCAGAAGCACGAAAATCGCTGACGTAAAGAGAAGTATCGGCAAGGGCAACGCCAACCAGCGTTACCTTGGGAAAATCATGCCCCTTGGCAACCATCTGTGTTCCGAGCAGGATGTCGGCTCGCTCTTTTCTGAAGTCCTCCAGCATTTTGTCATAAGCAAGCTTGCCTTGCGTAGTATCTGCATCCATTCGCATTACCGTCATGTCGGGAAGATATTTTCCCAGCTCACCCTCCAGCTTCTGCGTTCCGTAGCCGAGGAATGAAAGCTTATCCGCACCGCAGGAGGGACAGCATTTCATCACCCTATCGGTATAACCGCAAAGGTGGCAAAGAAGCCTTCCGCCCTTGTCGCTGTGATAGGTCATAGAAACCGAGCATCTCGGACAGCTTATGACCTCACCGCATTCCTTACAGCTTATTTCGGAGGAATACCCTCTTCTGTTCAGGAAAATGATAGCCTGCTTTTCGTCCTCATAAACCTTATTCAGAGTTTTCAGGAGTCTGTCGCTTATGGGAGAGGTGTTGCCTGCTCTGATCTCCTCTCGCATATCGACTATTACCGCCGAGGGAAGCTTCGCTCCACCGTAGCGTTCACGAAGAGGAATAAGCTTATAGGTTCCCTGCTTAGCTTTATAAAAGCTCTCAAGAGATGGAGTAGCCGAAGCAAGAAGCATAAGTGCCCCCGCCTTACCCGAGCGGTAGGCGGCAACGTCTCTTGCATGATATTTAGGATCTGACTCGGACTTATAGGTATGCTCGTGCTCCTCGTCGATAACGATCATTCCTATATTGGAAAGGGGGGCAAATATTGCCGATCGAGTGCCGATGACAAGATCGACCTCGCCTCTTTTTATTCTGCGGAAGGCATCGAGACGCTCGCCTCTTGAAAGTGCCGAGTGTATCACCGCCACACGCTCACCGTAACGGCGACAGAATATATTGACCGTCTGCGGAGTCAGAGAAATTTCCGGAACGAGCATAATTACGCCCTTGCCGTCTGCTATGCATCGGTCGATCGCCTTCATTATCACCTTGGTCTTACCGCTTCCGGTAATTCCGTAAAGAAGGCCGGCTTTAGCGGTATCCGCCTCATATAGCTTTATTATCTCGGAATATGCTTTATTCTGAGCATCGCTGAGGATTATTTCGGACGTATCTCTTATCCTTGCGTATTCGGCATATGGATTACGTATACATTCCGAGCAAACCGTCTTGATAATCCCCTTTTCCTCGAGGGCCTTTATATTCTGATAGCTAACACCCGGGATATCCCTTATAAGCTCGATATCCGCAGAGCCTATTTCCATAAGATACTTGATTATTGACCGTTGCCCCTCACTGCGTATACCCGCCCTGCCCGAGGCAGAAAGAAGAGCCTCGATAGCTTCGGATGTAAGATTAAGGACGCAGGTCTTTTTCAGCTTCACGTTAGGCAGATCGGAAAGCGCTCCCGGAGGAAGCACGCTCTTAACCGCCTCACCGAAGGTGCAAAGGGTATGTCCCTTTAAAAACAGGCATAGCCCGAGCATTTCCTCACTCAATGAGTAGCGGTCGTCGTAGACCGAATGCACGGGCTTGATATTATCGCCGTCGGGCTTATTCTTCAATCTTACGACCGCACCGACTCTTAAGTGATTCTGTCTGCCGAAGGGGACCTTGACGATGCTTCCGACACCGACCTCCCCTTCAAAAGAATAGTCAAAGGGGCGGTCTATATGATACGGAGCGTCAAGCAAATAGACCTCACAATACATATCTTACCTGCCCCGTGTTCTATCAGTCCTCTGTAACGACTGCGGTCACCTTTGTCTCGCCGGGATGACGGAGCTTGAATCTACCCGACTCAAGCTTGGCGATAGCGATCTTTACCGCCTTCTGATCCTTATACTCGGGATCAATAAGAGATGCAAGAGACTTCTCGGTCTCGTGATTATCGATCATGCGCTGAGCCTTTGCTCTCATTTCAATATACTCATCGGTTACGATGCGAGCGCATTTTGCTACGCCTACTACAAGCTCGTAGCGGTTAAATTCACCTTTGGTAAGCTGATCAACTGTTGGGAAAATCATTTTATTTATCTCCTAAAATTTTATTCTGTGTTATTCTTCTTCGCTCTCGTCGGCATCGACCTCGCCGTCACTGGAGAGTCTGTTGGTAATAGTCTCGGTCTGTATTGCCGAGAGTATAACGTGGCCGGAGTCGGTGATAATGACCGCTCTCGTCCTTCTTCCGCAGGAAACGTCGATTACGTTACCCGCATCCTTAGCGTCACGCACAAGCCTTTTGACAGGCTCGGAGTCGGGAGAGGCTATGGCAACTATTCTGCCTGCTGAAACCATATTGCCGAAGCCAATGTTGATAAACTTCATATCAATACCTCTTACTCAACGTTCTGTATCTGCTCACGGATCTTCTCAAGCTCACCCTTCATATTGACGACAAGTCTTGCGATCCTTGCGTTATTCGCCTTTGAGCCGATTGTGTTCGTCTCACGGTTGAGCTCCTGCATAAGGAAGTCGAGCTTTCTGCCCGAGGGTTCCTTGGAAGCGATTATGTCATAGAACGCTCCGAAATGAGAACGAAGTCTGACAAGCTCCTCATCAATAGCGATCTTATCAGCCCATATAGCGCACTCGGTAAGCAGACGGTTCTCGTCAACACTCACCTCTGCATTATCAAGAATATCACGGATCTTAGCCTCCAGCTTATCCCGATATCCTACGGTATCCTCGTGGGATATACGCTCGACCTCATCGGAATAGACTCTGACCTGCTCGATCTTAGCCTTGATATCCTCCTCTGCCTTCCTGCCCTCCTCGGTTCTCATCGCATCATAGCCGACTATTGCACCGTCAAGCACCGAGCGGAAAAGCTCCCACTCGGCTTCAAGATCCTCCTCCGCCTTGTCAAAGGTGAAGATATCCTGATTTCTCGCAACGCTCATCACGCTTATGTCATCACGAAGACCGAATTGGTCACGAAGGGTACGAAGTGCAGAAATATAGCTCTCCGCAAACGCCTTATCAATTCCGACGTTTGAAAGCCCTGAGCTGTGATGGTCGACGGTAACGAAAACGTCAACCTTTGCCCTGCCTACGGCATTTTTTCTGATATGCTCCTTAATTCTTTCCTCAAGAAAGATGTAAGCTCTGGGGAGCTTAACGTTACAGTCGAAGAATCTTGAGTTTACGCTCTTTATCTCGACGGTAATATCCTTATCGGCACCCTCTCTTTTCGCCCTGCCAAAGGCGGTCATGCTTTTTATCACTCTGATATCCTCCGGATCATATCTTCTTTTTCGGTTTCTTTGAAAGGCTCTTTATTTCCTCCATAAAGGAGTCGATATCCTGGAATTCACGGTAGACCGATGCGAAGCGTATGTAGGAAACCGTATCAAGCTCCTTAAGCCTTGAAAGCACCATTTCGCCAATATCCTTTGAGGATATTTCACCGACAATGGAATTCTGAAGCTCGCTTTCAATAGAAACGGCTATCTCCTCGGGATTGACCGGTCTTTTCTGACACGCACGCTCGATACCGAGAATAAGCTTATGCTTATCAAAGAATTCCTTTCTTCCGTCTCTTTTCACAACGGCAATAGGAACCGTATCAATAACTTCGTATGTTGTAAAGCGTTTGCCGCAATTCGGACATTCACGGCGGCGCTTGATGCTTGCTCCCTCGTTGGTGGGGCGGGAGTCAAGAACCCTGGAATCCTGGCAATTACAAATCGGACATTTCATTTTTTGAGTGATTTGCCTTTCAAAATATTTTTACATTATATTTTAACATAAAAAAATAAAAAAGTAAATAGATTTGGAAAATTATTTTATATAAAAAAGCCTCCCGAAGGAGGCTATTCTGATCAAATCCTTTTCGAAGTAGGTGTCTTTTCAGTTTTTTTCTTTATTTTATCGACAAGGTCATCGAGGGCTTTTATCCTGAGGCGTGCAAACCAGCCAAAGGTCAGCGGCCAAACTGCTCCCGCAAATCCGACTATGAGGAAATATCTGACCGCTCTGGCAACGTATTCGTTACCGAAAAGCAGCTCAAGAGGGGTAGAAAGACCTGCTTTGATACCAAGCACGACGAGAAGTCCGCCAAGAAGCTTGATGATCTGCGAATACCATTTACCGTCTGTTTTGAAATCGACGTAACGGGTATCAACAAAATAAACAAGCACAAGTCCGAGTGTGCATCCGAAAAGAGTTGAACCGTTTTTAAGTGCACTCTCGTAATTATGAGGATCGAGAGAGCTATCACCCGAAACCGCCAAAACGTAGATCAAAAGAACAAGCGAGAGCAATACCGATCCTATTACAATGAAGGGGAATGATTTTTTGAAGCTTTCCTCGGTTGCAAAAAGAGGCCGCAGGAATACGACTAAAGCAAGAGCTATAAGTAATGAGGTTATTACGTCAAAAGGCGTATGAACTCCAAGATACATTCTCGAAAATGCAACCAGTACAATAACAATAACGCAGGTTAGTGTAATCCAACGCTTTCTGTTGTACGCCGCAATGCTTCCGAAGGTTCCTGCAATATTCTGAGTATGCCCCGAGGGGAAGGAATAGCCGGTCGCCTCCTCTCTTGCACTCTCAACTATTTCAAAATTGCTATCAAGCACCCAAGGACGAGGCACACGGAAGACAAGTTTTGCCAACTGATTAACCACCGTTCCGACAAGTCCGACAATTAGAATGTAATAGCCTTCCCTCTTATTCACGCACCAAAAGACAAAGATCGCGAGAACCAAGAACACCGTTTCCTCTCCGAGGTGGGTGATAAGAGCAAACAAAAAATCAAAGAAGGGATTAGAGATGTCTCTCAAAAAGTATAAAAACGGCATACATCCCTTTGCTATATTTGTGAAAAATTCCATTTTTTGACTCCAAATTACATCTTTTGTTTACATTAAGACGATAATTAGTGTCAAAGTAAACAAACAGATGAATTATGCTAGATAAAGATGAGCGAATATTCCTATCCACTGAGTAAGGGCACCGAGTACGACAAAGAAATGCCATATTAAATGAGATGCCTTATACTTTATGGCGTAAGGAATAATACCGATCGAATAGACAATTCCTCCGGCAAGTATCCACATAGCCATTGCGAATTTGCTGTCGATCATTCCGGGAAGCAACATCAGAGCACTCCAGCCGAGAACGACGTACAGAGGAATATGAATGAATCTTAGTTTTGTAGGGCCGAAAACTCCAACCAGAGAAATACCAAGGGCAATTACAGCCCACTGGATAATGAAGAATACTATACCAAAGGTATTACCAAAATGAACGAGCAAAACCGGCGCAAAGGTTGCACCGATCATAAGGTAAATACTTGAATAGTCGAAGCGTCTGAACAGTCTTTTTACCGCACTGCCATGACGGAACGCATGATAAAGACAGGAGCAGGTAAACATCGTAAACATTCCGAAGAAATAAATTACGGCGCCTACACGCTCGATTGCACTTTCCGAGTTAACCAGCATCAGAATCAGTGCAACGATTGCAAAAACAGAGCCTACTCCGTGGGATATCGAATTACCGATCTCCTGACTCAAAGGTCTTTTCGGAGGATTCTTCGGTCTTTTATCCTCGTTTTCGGTATAAAACTGTTCCAGCTTATTCTTACTTTCCGATTTAAGCTTCCTGCTGCCGTATTTATACCTTAGCTTAAGTATCCTCTTTCTGTTTGCGTATTCTTTTTTAAGCTGCTTTTCGTTCATAAGGGCATCTCCTTCGCTTTTTCTTACGCCTTAATTATAACCAATCCATTGGAAAAAGTCACGGAACTGTTAGGAAAAGCAGTCGAAAGAGCGAAGAGGGCACTCTACCGAGAGTAGACACAGCTAGAACGCAGGTAGAATTGTAAATTATTGTTTACCAACGCAGTTAGAGATTAGGCGCACATTTCCGAAAACGGTATGTGCGCCCATTTTTGCAATTAATTAAGCAAGAACCTTCTCAACTGCAGCCTTGATCTTATCGCACTTGCAGTTAGCGAAGAAGTACTCCTTGAACTTAGGACCTCCGAGAGCGCCCTTAACGAGCTCTCTGTCGAGATTCTCGAGTATGTAAACCATATCGGTATGAGTTACCTTCTTAACCTCGTCGAGGATCTTCTTATTTCTCTGCTCGGGAACTGCTCTCTCTCTGGGATAACCAAGTCCCCACTCGGAAACGAAGAGCTTCTCGAATACGTACTGAAGGTTAAGCTCACAGCCCCAGCCCCAGCCCTTTGCGAAGGGCATAGCGATTGCGTTGCCGTTGTTAACCTGGGTGAACTGATATGCGTCGGTCGGGTCAACCACGTGACCGCAAAGCACTCCGGGGAAGGAGTTGCAGGCAAGCATAGCGCCCTCGCCCGTGCCGCAGCCGGTGATTACAAGGTCGCAAGCGCCCGAGTTAAGAAGAATAGCGGAGAGGATACCGATCTGAACGTAGGTAAGCTGCTCCTTGTCCTCTGCCGAGTACATACCGTAGTTAAATACCTCGTGACCGAGGGGCTCAACTACCTTCTTAAGAGTGTCGCAGATAAGCGCGTTTTTAGCCGCCTGGCTATTTTCGTTGATAAGTGCAATTTTCATTTTTTTATCTCCTTAAAATTTATTAACTTGTAGATGAGGGTTGCGTTTTCGGTAACGCAGTATTGCGAAGAATTATCCGACGAGATTAAGGTGTGAGTCTGTTGGGGCCTCTAAAGAGGAACTGTGCTTCCTTAATCGAGAGTCCGAGGAACAGCACCGTAAGACGGACGATACCGATGCCAAAGCCGCCGTGAGGGGGGCAGCCGTACTTAAAGAACTCGAGGTAGAACTTAACGTCCTCGGCAAGTCCCTTCTCCTCTGCCTGTGCCTTAAGAACGTCGTAGCGATGCTCACGCTGAGCGCCGGTAGTAATCTCTACGCCACGCCAGATAAGGTCGTAGCCCTGGGGAACGCCATTCTCGTCACGCATATGATAGAATGCTCTATCCTTAGC
>JAZRMT010000164.1:0-25800 GCA_045647805.1 Eubacteriales bacterium
ATGAGAAGCATCGCTTTACCGGTGTTGATTACGTTGAGTACTATGAGTCGCTTATTACCGGTGAGGGTGCCGAGTGCGAGATAATCTTTGCAAACGATCCCAGAGCCGTTCTTAAGTACACCGATGCGGTTATCAATTGCGATATTCATACAAGAGCCCGTACCAAGAGACTTCTTGCCGCGGCAGGAGCTAAGACCGTGTTCGGTCTTGACCAGATCCTTAGCGCTCCCGTAAACGGCTCCGGCTACAACGAGGACTACGGACTTCTCGGCTCTAACAAGGCTACCGACGAGCAGGTCAAGCTCTTCCCCAGAGACTGTCAGGCTCTGGTTCTTGAGATTCAGGCGAGAATCTTCAAGGCTACCGGCAAGCATGTTGAGGTTATGGTTTACGGTGACGGAGCATTCAAGGATCCCATCGGAAAGATCTGGGAGCTTGCGGACCCCGTAGTTTCACCCGCATACACCGACGGCCTCGAGGGTACTCCCAACGAGCTTAAGCTTAAGTACCTTGCCGACAATGATTTTGCTAACCTTTCGGGCGATGCTCTTAAGGCAGCTATCAAGGAGCAGATACAGAAGAAGGATGCCAATCTCGTTGGTAAGATGGCTTCCGAGGGTACTACCCCCAGACGTCTCACCGACCTTATCGGTTCGCTCTGCGACCTTACCTCCGGATCGGGTGACAAGGGTACTCCCATCGTCCATATTCAGGGCTATTTCGACAACTATACTACCGAATAATTTAATAGCTTTTCGGAGTCTCGGATAAAATTCGGGGCTCCGTTGTTTTTCATGGGCTAAGAAAATATTGTTGCGAGGGCAACAGACATAATTCGACTTGACAAAACTAAAAATAGTTGTATAATATTATTATAAAAATATACGTCTATTTATTCTTAACCAAAGGAGGTCACTTATGAAAATTATTATCGTGGGCTGCGGAAAGATCGGCAGTACCCTCGCAGGCAAGCTTAACGAGGTTGGAAATGACATTGTCGTTATCGACAAGAGTGCCTCCAAGGTCAAGGAGGTCGCAGCAAGATACGACCTTATGGGAGTTATCGGAAACGGAGCTACCAGAGAGACTCTCCGTGAGGCGGGTGTTGATTCGTCGCAGCTGGTCATCGCCGTCACCGGCTCGGACGAGCTTAACCTTTTATGTTGCGTAATGGCTAAAAAAAGCGGTTGTGCAACAATTGCAAGAGTAAAAAGCCCCGAGTATTCCGGCGATTCCTCATATTTGAAGGACGAGCTGGAGCTTGGTATGGTGATCAATCCCGAATATTCCGCCGCTGAGGAGATATCAAGGCTCTTAAAGTTCCCAATGGCAACCAACATAGAAACATTTTCCAATGGCAAGGTAGATCTGATAAAATACCGTCTGCCTGAGGACAGTGCTCTCGTTGGTCTTTCAATGAAGGAGGCTATGCTAAAGCTCCGTGCCGACGTAATAGTCTGCACGGTTGAGAGAGGAGAGGACGCCTTCATCCCCAAAGGAGATTTCGTTTTTGCCGCAAAAGACGTAATATCCATTGCAGCTACACAGAAAAACGCTCTTGCCTTTTTCGCAAAAACAAACCAGAAAAAGGAATCGGTGAAGAGTGCCACGGTGATCGGCGGAGGTGTTACCACTCATTATCTTCTCGAGCTTATGAGCAAATCGGGAATGAATATCAAGATCATCGAAAAGGATTCCAAAAAATGCGATGAGCTTTCGATGAAATTCGACAACGTTACGGTCATCTGCGCCAACCCCTCCGACGAGGCGGTGCTGATAGAGGAGGGAGTGCTGAAGAGCGATGCCTTTATAGCCTTGACCGATCTTGACGAGGAGAACATCCTTCTTTCGCTTTTCGCTAAGAACGGAGGAAGCAAGAAGGTCATTACGAAAATTAACAAAATCGAGTATGACAGTGTAATCTCTAAGCTGGAGCTCGATTCGATCATATATCCCAAAAATATTGCATCCGATCAGATAATACGCTACGCACGTGCAAAGCGAAAGACCATCGGAAGCAGTATGAAAACCTTTTACAATCTCATTCCCGGTCAGGTTGAGGCTGTGGAATTCATAGTCGGTGAGCGTTCAGCCCTGATCGGCAAGCCTCTCTTGGGTATCAAATTCAAGGAAAACGTACTCATAGCCTCGGTAATACGCGGCAAATCGGTTATAGTTCCGAGAGGAAGCACGGTGCTCGAGAGCGGTGATTCTGTTGTGGTGGTTACCAAGGATCTTTCTCTGCACAGTCTTGCGGACGTCATCAAGAGGTAAACGACCGGCTGACGTCAGCCACAACGTAAAGCAAAGGAAAAACAAATGAATTATTCAATGATAAGATACACCCTCGGCTGGCTTGCACTGTTCGAGGCGGCGTTCTTCACTGTTCCTATTATAACGGCACTATGCTACGGCGAGGATGCAGTGTCATCCTTCCTTATCGCCATGCTGATTTCGGCTGCCGTGGGTACGCTTCTGATTTTTAAAAAGCCAACAAATACGGCGATCTATGCCAAGGACGGCTTCGTCATAGTTGCGCTGAGCTGGATAACGCTCAGTCTTTTCGGCACTCTTCCCTTTATGTTCTCGGGCAGCACGGAGCACTTTATCGACGCACTTTTCGAGACGGTATCGGGCTTCACCACCACGGGAGCAAGTATTTTTACAGATGTTGAATCCCTTCCCAGATCCATCATTATGTGGCGCAGCTTCACTCATTGGATAGGAGGTATGGGAGTACTCGTTTTCATTATGGCGTTTCTTCCTCTGAGCGGAGGACACAATATGCATTTAATGAGAGCCGAGAGCCCGGGTCCCGAGGTATCAAAGCTTGTTCCGAGAGTAAAGAATACCGCGATTATACTCTACATTATATATTTCGTTATGACGCTGATCATGATCGTGACACTTCTACTATCGGACATAGATATCTTTGACGCGATCAATATCGCTTTTTCGACTGCGGGTACGGGAGGATTCGGATTTAAGAACGACAGCTTTGCGTCGTTCGGTGCGGCTCAGCAAATAATCGTTACCGTCTTTATGCTTCTCTTCTCAATCAATTTCAACTCCTACTACCTTGTTTTGAAAACCAAGTTCAAGGATGCGTTCAACTCGGAGCTTAAGGTCTTCCTCGCCATAGTTTTTACCGCCACGACAATAATTACCTTTAATATTATGTCGCAGTACGGGGATAACTTCGGAGAATCCTTAAGACACGCGGCATTCAACGTAGCATCGCTTATCTCTACTACGGGCTTCTCGACTGCGAACTATGATCTTTGGCCGGAGCTGTCGCGAACGATTTTGATTCTTATCCTGATCGTGGGAGGATGTGCCGGAAGCACAGCGGGAGGAATCAAGATATCGAGAATCACCATCCTGCTTAAGGGCTTTATCAGAGAGTTGAAGACTGTTGTAAGGCCCCGACAGGTCAAGAAGGTCACTTTGGATGGGAAGCCGGTTGATCACGAGGTGATCCGCTCCGTAAACGCTTACATCGTCTGCTACATTGTAATCTTCGTAATTTCCTTAGCAATGATCTCCTTTGAGGACCACGATCTTGTCACAAACTTCACAGCCGTTGCCGCTACTATGGGCAACGCCGGTCCCGGTCTTGGCGCAGTAGGTCCCGCTTCGAATTTCGGACACTTCACGATTTTCTCGAAGCTGGTATTTATTTTTGATATGCTGGCGGGCAGGCTGGAGCTTTTCCCTATGCTTATTCTCTTTGCTCCGTCAACCTATAAGAAAAATTAAGGATCCGTTTATGAAAAGCAAAATATCATGTGTCCTATTCGTCGTTGCGGCAATGCTATGGGGCTTCGCCTTCTCTGCACAAAAGGAAGCAGCGGCAGTCCCCGCCTTCACCGTGGGTGCTGTGCGCAACATCTTCGCAACCCTATTTCTTCTTCTGGTAATTCCTTTCCTCGATAAGCTGTCGGATAGCGGAAGACGACTTATAACGAAAAATAAGCCACTCGATTTCACAAAATACGAGTTGATCGGCGGAATTGTATGCGGAGCCATACTTACTATCGCCTCTGCCTTTCAGCAAACCGGACTTGGCGAAGGAACCGATGCGGGAAAGGCGGCATTTATAACCGCTCTTTACGTAGTAATCGTACCGCTAATATACCTTCTTTTCGGACGTCGCTCCCCCATTAACGTATGGATAAGCGTGGGGGTTGCCGTTGTAGGCTTCTATCTACTGTGCATCAAGGACGACTTTACCGTAAGCCCCTCGGATGCTCTTGTACTCATATGTGCTTTGATTTTCGCTTTGCATATAATTGCCATAGACCGTTTTTCGCCAAAATGCGACGGTGTGCGAATGTCCTGCATACAGTTTTCATCGGCATTCATTTTCAACCTGATACTCGCGCTGATATTCGAGTCGCCCTTTGACCTCGGACTTATCGGCAGTGCTCTTCCCTCTCTTCTCTACCTCGGCATCTGCTCAAGCGGCATTGCCTACACGTTGCAGATAGTCGGTCAGAAGCACGTCAACCCGGCCGTAGCCTCGGTCATTCTTTCGCTCGAGTCGGTATTTGGTGTTATCGGCGGTGCTCTCTTCCACGGAGAGGTGATGAGTCTCAAGGAGTATTTAGGTGCGGCAATAGTATTCGTCGCAGTAATTCTTTCGCAACTCGATTTTGGCAAAAAAGAGAGTAAAAGCAAAGAATAAGCAAATATTTATTTACATATTAAGTAAAAAAACGAGCATAGGACACTTATCATATCCTATGCTCGTTTGCTCATTTTTTTACATTTAAACCTGCCGAAGGCAATCATAACGATGCTAAGCATCTCATAACTCACAACTTGCAAAAAAAGCAATCGCAGTTGCTTTTTGCCATAGCAAAAGCTTATGCCCAGCTGATCTCCTTAGGTTTTTCTTCTCTGATTATAATACCCGAGAGGAATTTTGCCGCCTTGGAAAGTCCCTCCATAGGAGTCATAAGCGAATCCTCATGCTCAATAGACATTACCTTGTCATAGCCGACAAGTCTGAGTGCGGAAGCAATATCACGCCACATTGTCTCACCGTTTCCGTAGCCAACGGTACGGAATATCCAAGGACGGGTAGCCTCGTTACCGTAATGGGAAACCGAAAGCACACCGCTCTTAGCCATATTATACTTATCTACTCTGGTATCCTTAGCATGGAAGTGGTAAATTGCATCTCCAAGCTCTCTTATTGCAGCTACGGGATCTATTCCCTGCCAGATAAGATGTGAGGGATCGAGGTTTGCACCGAGAGTGTCGTCAACCGCACTGCGAAGCTTAAGAAGTGTGTCGGGATTGTATACGCAGAAACCGGGATGCATCTCGAAGGCTATTTTTGTTACGCCGTGGCTTCTTGCGAAGGCGGCAGTCTTTTTCCAATAAGGAATGAGCACCTCGTTCCACTGATAATCAAGAACGTCAAGATATTCCGGAGGCCAGGAGCAGGTCACCCAGTTGGGCATTTTATCATCGGCAGATCCGCCGGGACAGCCCGAGAAGGTTACTATCGTATCAACACCGATCTTCTCAGCGAGAAGCACCGCATTGACAAAATCATTGTGATAGCTCTCAGCAAGTTTTTTATCGGGATGAATGGGATTGCCATGGACAGCAAGTGCCGAAATATCCATTCCGTTACCGTAGATAAGATCGAGCCAAGCCTTTAAAGCCCCCTCGTCAGCCAGAAGCTTCTCGGGATCGCAATGCTCCTTTCTCGGATAACCTCCACAGCCGATTTCAAGCGACTCTATGCCCATTTCCTTAAAAATCTTAATTGCATCCTCAAGAGGCATATTGCCTAAAACGTTTGTAAGAACTCCAAGCTTCATATAAAAAGCCGCCTTTCGCTATTTTAAGTAAATTATAACACCATAAAGAATAAAAATCAAACACACGCTTGACGGATAGTTATACTATTTTGACTTTTGAGGAGAAATCAAAGACGCTCCATCTCTCTTACCTTAAGCGCATCGGCGGTCGAGCCCTTCTCGATGAACACCTTATCCTTATTCTCGAGTGTCTTGAACACCTCGTAGTAGCGAACTCCGAACGTTCTCAATGATTGAGCATTGAAATGGAGATTGTCGGGGTTGGAAGTCAGTCCCTTAGCGGATACGAAGCCGAGCATAGGCTCGGTCTTGGCAAGCTCCTCGTAAATATCGTTTATCTTGTAGTAATCGACAAATGCACCTTCCTTATAGTTCACAAGATAATCACCAAGTCCTCCCGCAAGGAAGGGAACGTCGTGAAGTCCAAGCTTTTCGGTAAGTGCTCTCTTCATCTTTAAGAATTTTTCGGCATAGCCGTCTCTGTTATTAACGTTGGATTCGCCCTGATGCCAAAGCACTCCCGCAATGGTAGAAGTACGCATGGCAAGTCGACACTGATTGACCGCATTGTCAAAGAGAACTCCGCCCTCTTCCCATGCCTCGATAGCCGTTCCGCCGTCAGCACAGGGAATGATACCGATCTGCACGTCGGGATGATCTGCCGAATACTCCTCAACAAAGGTCTCGACAAGCGAGATGCCCGCAGTCACTCTGTCGGGATTGACAGGAACGTACTTCGGCCACCATCTGCCGTTTCTTAGTACGTATATATTCTCATTTTTAGGAAGCGGCTCTACATCAGAGGGAAATCCTCTTCCCGCCATATTAGACTGTCCTATCATCAAAAAAGAATGAATCATTGATCCTACCCTATTTTTTTCTTTTTATTATATATGTTTTTAAACAATTTGTCAAGATAAAGGAATAGTTATTAAATTTATTTTTATAAACTATTGACAAAAATATGAAAAAGATGTATTATAGATTTATCTAAAACATTATGAAAGGTTGTTTTTATCATGGGTGAATTTATAGAAATTTTATCCGACCTCTTTAAGAACGGCGGCCCCGGCACTTACATAGCTACCGGCGCACTCGCTCTTATGATCTTTTCTGTGCTCATTCAGGCATTCTCGGGCTTCAGAAAAGGTTATCCCCGTCAGACTGCAAAAACAGTAGCTACCCTTGCGGCTGCAGTCATCGCATTTATCATTGTAAACGTAATGTGTAGTAAGGTGTTCGGTATCTTTGACGACATGACCGTCGCAGAGTTGCTTACCCAGATCGAATCCTACGGTCTGTTCGAGATTCCGCAGGATACGAAGGATATTATCTTCGAGATAAATCCTCTCGTTATTGAATACATACTTGCTATGTTATTCAGTCCTGTTATTGCTCCCTTAACATTCATGATTCTCTTCATCGTCCTTAACATCATCTTCAGATTCATCTACCACATCGTCAAGTGGTGCTTCCACATCAAGAAGAAGAAGGGCAAGAAGAACCGTCTTATCGGTGCTCTCATCGGAGCAGTACACGGCTTTATCTTTGCAGCTATCATCATTCTTCCCATCACCGTATTCGCTGATATAACCAACGTTGTTATCGAGGCTCAGATCGAGACCACCGGTGACAATGAGCTTGAGCAGCTTTACGAGGATGACATCAAGAAGACCACCGACGCAGGCATCTTCAAGACTGTTAAGGTACTCGGCGGTAACGCAGTCCTTAACGCATTCGGTAACGTTAAGAATGACGATACCAAGTTCAATGCAAGAGAAGAGTTCTATCTCCTTCTCAAGGGTGCGCTTGTAAACGCTGATACCCTTGGCAATATGGATATGGAAAACATGACGCAGAAGGACAAGGATGCGATAAACGACATTCTTGATATGATCGAGGATTCCGACTTCCTTTCCACCGTTTTGGCAGAGGTTCTTAATCTTGTTGCCGACGAGATAAATAAGGAAGCAGACTTCCGCGGTGAGGACACCGAGGCAATCATTACAGCTATTATCAACATCCTCGAAACCTCCACCAAGGATACCGTTGCAGGCGACCTCAGATCTATGACTGAAATCCTCTTCCTCCTTTCCGATAGCGGAATTATGGATATGAGTGGCAGTGACGATCCCGGCGACTTCTTCACCAAGAAGGATGCAAACGGTGAGACCGTTATCAAGAAGATCCTTAACATCATCGACTCCAATCCTCGTTTTGCATCTCTCGAGACCGCTCTCGTTGAGACTTCCATAGCAATGCTCACCGAAGGCACTCCCGTTTCCGCAGAGAGCTATCAGAACATCAAGACCGACTTCAAGGATATCATCTCTATCGCGAAGCCCAATCCTGCTGATACCGTTGCTTACGACGCATACCTTGATGACGTTGCTTCGGCTATCAACGATACTCTCGTTGAGGAAGGCATCGAGCTTGAGGCAGACATCATTGATACTATGGCTGAGTACGTAGCAGAGAACTATGGCGGTACGACCACCGAGCTTTCTGACGACGAGTTCAACGACATCATGCTTAACTACTACGATGCTTATCTCGAGTACATCGAGTCCGAGAATGGCGACGCAGCGATTCAGTAAATAATTGTTTACATATTCAAAAAAGCTATCTCCACGGAGATAGCTTTTTCATTTATTCGATATCGGTATAAAACGTACGTCCCTTGGATGAATCCTGCCAATCGTAATGAGTGGTATATGCAGAACCCTCGGGAATATGTATCCGCATTCCTCCAAAATCGGCACACGGAGCAAGCTTTTCCTCCTCGGCAGCGAAGTCATAATAGATATAAAGATCCTTTACCGACGAGCCATCGAATGCACCGCCGAAGAAATTGCGAAGATTGGTATCCTCGGTAACCGTGACTATGCGGGCAGAGCCCGAAGTAAAGGCACCCTTTCCGATGGCGGTAACCTTGTAGCCGTTATAGCCGAGAGGCACGGTCAAGGAATCCATTTTACTGCCTTCCTCGCTTAAACCGCTTATCATATAGGCACCGTTAATCATTTTCTCAAAGGTAAAGTAACGGCAATTTTCATCCTCTTCTCCGTCGTATTCCACGTTGGCCTTGGGAAGCGGCGGCGGAGCAATATCCGTATGTATCAGCCGAAGCTCGCCTTGAGCTATCAGAATATCCTGAGCCAGAAGTGCAGTTCTCAGCATAACTCCCGTATCGTTCAGATGAAAATTAGTGTCATAGAAGTACGCCTCGTCACAAATATAGCCGTTTATCTGGCTGATGAACTCGCAGTTAATGCTTTTCTCCAGATATTTCGCAAACGCCTTTATACTCCCCGAGCTCGTTCCTTCGGCAAGAGCCGCCTTGTTCATAGGACAGTAGGAGAAATATACCGTTGCTCCCCTTTCCTCACAAAGGCTTATATAATCGTTGAGATAATCAACAAACTCATCGTCAACGATATTCTTCGAAAGCTCTATTTGCTTTGCGGGATCGTAATAGAGCTGCATGATATTCTCATTTCTGAGCCCTTGCTTTATCTCACCGTACTCATTAAAATTATTCTTGTTATAGATACCGGCGGGATCGAGGGGGGATAGGCTGTATTTCAGCTTTTTGCCCGCATGCTCGAAGGCTCCTCCGAGAAGAGCTCGGATATCATCATTGCTGAAATAACGGAGCATGGAATAATCCTCATCCACAGCAGGGAGAATATGCTCTGCGGAGAAGTACATAGACATGGTCTGTCTGTCAAGCTCGGGCGCCAGAATTACGATATCGCCCTCATCGATCCCCGCAAGTGACAGATCCAGCATCGCCTTGGTTCCGATTGCGGCATAGAGCCCGAAGTTCACCACCGGCATTCCGATATGCGCTTCGAGTAGCTGGCTATCAAGGCCGAATGCAACCGACGAGCCGCCTATCACAACCACCTTGTCCTCTTCGATCTCGGTCAGACGGCTAAACTTATCGTCAAGCTCACCGTAGATAGTGTTTTCGTAGACGTTGGGGGTAAGAAAAATCGCCAAAGCAACCGATATTATCGGTGAAAGTATAACAACGAATGTAAGCAGAATTATCGAGGTAATTTTTAAAGCTTTCACTACACTTACCTCCTAGAATTGGAAATAGATGAACGTACTCATCATATCCTTGGAAAGAAGCAGCACCCATGCAAACAAAACTATCCACACGTAGTAAACGAATGAAGCGTTTTTCGTAAGAGCATCCGAGCCGTCGGGAGCTTCGCCATAGACGAGAAGCCTCTCCAAAAGCAGAAGCGTCGCCAAGGAAAGCAGTGTCATAAGTATTCCGACCGCGTCAAGCCCCATAGCATCAAGCGAAGCACCGAGACCGATGTCAAAGGACAGAAGCTTACCGATAAGAGTAAAGGCATCCGAAATAGAATTAGCTCGGAAAAATATCCATGCGAATGCTACGAGAATAAAGGTAATTACCCTCCTGATCCATACGATACCTACGAAGCTTTCCGTCATGCCGAGCCTTGAAATAAGCCTTACTCTCGGCCCCTTTGTGAGAGTTCCGACCACCTGATAAATGCCGTGAAGAGCTCCCCAAATAACAAAGGTCCATGCCGCTCCGTGCCAAAGCCCGGATACAAGGAAAACTATCATCACGTTGAGAAGATGTCTCCACCTCTTGCACCTGCTTCCGCCAAGAGGTATATATAGATAATCCTTAAACCAGGAGGAAAGAGAAATATGCCACCTTGACCAGAATTCCTTTACGGTAGTTGCGGTATAAGGATGATCAAAGTTCTTCATAAGCCTGATACCCATTACTCTTGCACATCCTATGGCTATATCGGTATAGCCCGAGAAATCGCAGTATATTTGAACAGCGAAAAGACAGGTTGCAATTATAACACCAAAGGCGGTCGCACCCTCGGCATTGTTGTATATCGAATCAACGTACACAGAAATGAGATCGGCAACTGCAATTTTCTTGAAGAAGCCCACCATCATATACTTTGCACCTCTGATAGCGTCATCTCGATTCCAGCGATAACCCTTAGCATCGGGATCATTCACTTCCTTATCTGTACCCCTGCCGCTGACAGACTTGAGCTGAGGAAGAAGATTCTCGGGACGCTCTATCGGTCCTGCCACAAGCTGGGGGAAGAAGGAAACGAAAATTGCATAATAGATAAAGCTACGCTCTGCCGGTATATCCCTTCTGTAAACATCTATGACGTAGGAAAGCGTCTGGAAGGTGTAGAATGATATGCCGACGGGCAGCATAAGATTCAGCTCGATAGGAGAAAGCTCACCGCCAAGCAGTGTAACCAATCCTACCGCACTTCCGAACAGGAAATTAAAGTACTTGTAAAAGAACAGTACGCCAAAGCAAACCACCAGCGTTAAGGTCAGCAAAGCCCGTCTGATGGCAATTTTTTCGGTACGCTCTATTCCGAGAGCGGCAATATAGGATACCAGCGTCGTTCCAAATATAAGATAGATGAGATCAAGCTGACTGCAAGCATAGAAATAGTAGCTTGCTATAAGCAGAACCACGGGGCGGCTTTTCTTAGGAAGAACAAAATAAAGAAGAAGCACCAGGGGATAAAAGAGCAAAAACTCAAATGAATTAAAGGTCATGAGTCTCCCCTCCCCGAAATCCTGTGCCTTGTATAGGCACACAAGGTATATACGAACACAGATGCCATATACACGACAGCAGCTTCCTCATACGAAACATCTGCAAGCATCAACGCCCAAAACAGTGCAATATGTAAGCCTATATTTACAAATGATGTTATTTTTGCATAAATTCCCGGAACAATACACGCCACAACATGCAGAACACAAGAAGCAGCGAGTATTATCAATACCAAAGGAAAAGATAATACGGTCATAATCGTCCTTTCAAAAATCAGGCGGTAGATTATTCAAAATATTCGCTCGTGTCATATCTCGGAGAACCGTCAGGGGTGGGCTCGAACAGACAGCCCTCGTAGGATGTTCCCACCTCGAATATTCCCTTTACCTCGGAAATTCCTAGCAGCGAAGCAAGATCACGGTACATATCGTAGGTACGGTAGGTTCTTCCGTAATCGTTAAGGTGAAAGGCATTGTTATAGAAATAGTTATGATGATAAATGTAGTTTTCGGAGCTGCCGAGAAGTCCGTCAAACAGATAATTATCGATAATCATATTGTCATAAGCGAGAAGCCATTCCGAGCCTCCCTCCTTTACCTCGTCAGAGAGCTTAAGTCCGTCGGAGGGACAGAAAGTGAAGTAAATCTTTGCTCCTGCTGCCCTGGCCGCAGTAATTACACGGTTCATACTGTCCTTGTAATAGGAATCGGTTATGTCGCACCATTTTTCGGAGGTGTAATAATCCTCATTGGGATCGGAGCTCATGTAAGCTCCCTCCTTGATAGACTTGAATCTGTTGTTGAAGGTCAGCTTATATACGTCCTGATACACGCTGTCATTAACGTAACGTCCTCTTTCTGAGGGAACCTGATACTCACCGTAAACGTTGATATTATTAACGTCAACAATAGATTCATAGGCGACGGGCGAACGCTTGTACCTAGGAGTTGCGAGAGGCTCGTATGCAGTGGGATCGCCCTTGTTAAATTCGGCAAATGCACCAAGCACGTTATCGTAGCCCGAGATATCAACGTATCGGAAGACGTTATACATTCCCTCCATATCTCTGAGCGTTTTCCAATACAGCCTTCTCTCACCCATCATATAAGCACTGTTCTCGGGAGCATAAAGCACTATATCCTTCGAGTCGGCAAGGCTGCCCATAGCTTCAAGATACATAGTTCCCTGAGTGGTTCTGGTAGTACCGAAGTTTACAACGTTATATTCTCCGTCAAGAAGCGCCTCCAAAAATTGAGTGGACAAGCCTTGGAAGGTGGAGGAGCCTGCAATAACGATTATCTGCGGCATATCCGAATAGTAAAGAAGTCTGGTAAGCTTAAGGGCGTAGGCCCCCTCAAGGCTTTTTGCAAATCTCGGTGCAAGGGTAGCGTTGACGTAAAAGTTCTTAACGCCGCCAAAGGACGTGCTGTCAAACGCATCGTTGCTTATATCGTAAATTCCGTCGGGATAATAGATAGTCTTCAGAGACGAGCAGCCCACAAAAGCACCGTCCTCAACCCGGATTATACGCCTGCCCATAACAAGCGTTGTAAGATCCTTATTCACAAAGGCTCCCGATGCTATGGCTGTTACAGCCTTACCGTTTATTGACTCGGGAATAACGACCTGATCGTCATTACCGTTATACGCCGTGATCATTATTCCGTCACTAGCCCAGTGCGGAGCCTTGGATTGGTTCACTCCGCTCGGCAACGGAATAGTCACGTCCTCATATTCAAAATCCGAAATATTACTTTGCTTGCTCCAGATACAGTACAGTGTGGAAACGCCTGTGTTCAACGGAAATTTCGAGCCTATGCTGTACCCCACACCGCTTCCGTCGGCCTTGGTATTGTATTCCGTAAGAATATAACCGCTTCTGAAGAATATGCCGTCATCGTAGAAGGTAGAGGCACAGCCGGTAGCATCAAAGTACTTCTGAGAGAGTGTGACCTTTAAAAGCGGATCATCCTGTTCCATATTCAATACGGTATAATAATCCGACTGCATATTCCCCGCACTCTCGTTTAAGGTTCCGCCGTTGAGATCATAGTAAAGCACGTTCGCCTCAGTGGAATAATTTGAGTAGAGATAAAGAACCCCGTTATCCGACAGAAGAGAGGGTGAGAGCTTAAATGTGTAATCACGGTTAGCCGAAATCAGGGTTCCACCGTTTTCAAGCGTCGCACCGCTGCTCCAGCCAACGAATGCGCAGTCGGTTTTACCCGCACTGACGCTAATGCTGACACCGAGAGAATACTTTCCGTTCCCCCTTGAGGAATCGTCGTAAGCCCCCTTGCCCATAAACACGTAATCACACATTACCGACGTGTCGTAACCGACCTTTTCGCCCTTAACAATAACTCTGACGTCCGAATCCACCTTGGAAAGCGTGAGAGTACCGGTAGAATACATGAATTTGCCCTCGGAAACGCTCTGAATAGCTATGTTTTTATCATTTTTAACAGTAAATACCGCATTCGAGCCTACCGGCACCTTGAGCGGATTTTGCGAGGTGACGGTTATACCCTCGTCGCAAAGAACGGTTACCGTACAGTATTCTTCCTCGTCACCCTCTTCTCCCATGCCGGTGTCGTCGGAATCATCATCCGCATCCGAATCTTCGTCCTTGTCCTTGTCCTCGTCATCGTTATCCCTATCTTCCGACTCATTTGAGTCATCCTTGCCGTTGTTGTTTTTGTTACCCGAAGTGCCGCCGGTTGCATTTGAACATCCGACAAAGCAAAAAAGAAGCATCAGAAATATCAGCACAGAAAGTAATTTTTTCATTATTTATACTCCGTAAAGCAAAATTTTTCACACCTATATTTTAGCACATAAAGATTTTAAAATAAAGGGGTGTGAAGGAGAAAAAACATACAACTCTCCGAAAAGTTGATTAATAAACAAAAAATAAGGAGTCAGTTTGGTAAAAATGTATAAAAAAGAGCTGCCGAAGAAGCATCCTCGGCAGCTGAAAATCGGTTTTATTATTTCTGAAGAAGATGGATAGCGAATCCGCAGATCTCATCCTTGAAGTAAACGAACTTGGGCTTGCCGCTCTTCTCATCATAGGTGATAGAGGACTCGTCAAACTCAAAGCCCATTCTCTTGAAGTATGCCATAGCTCTGTCAACGAAGTTGGTGCGGATAGCGATGTGACCGCAATTGCCGGGGCCCTTGCCGTGCATAAACTCGAATGCATCACCTGCGAAGATGGACTTGCTGGTCTCCTTGATAGGCATACCGAACATCATCTCGAAGAGCTTAGCTCCGCGCATAGCCTCGTCCTTGTTATCGTTGTTGATACCCATGTGAAGGAACTCAAGACCGAGCATCTTCTTTACAGCATCCTTAGTGAGAGCGGTGATCTCGTCCCACTTCTTCTCCTTAACGAGCTCATCCTTAACCATGAAGGAACCGCCGCAAGCGATAATCTTGTTGAACTTAAGGTACTCGAGAAGATTGTCTGCATTTATACCGCCGGTAGGCATGAAGGTAAGCTGACCGTAGGGAGCCGCCATTGCCTTAAGCATCTTAAGACCGCCAACAGCCTCTGCGGGGAAGAACTTAACGGTGGAAAGTCCAAGCTCGAGAGCAGCCTCAACGTCAGAGGGGTTGGAGCAACCGGGAAGCATGGGAACGCCCTTGGAAAGGCAGTAGGAAACTACCTTGGGGTTAAGACCGGGGGAAACGATAAACTTTGAGCCGGCAGCGATAGCTGCATCAACCTGCTCGGTGGTAAGCACGGTGCCTGCACCTACAAGCATCTCGGGATATGCCTCGGTAATATTCTTGATAGCCTCTGCTGCACACTTGGTTCTGAAGGTGATCTCAGCAGCGGGAAGACCGCCGTCTATAAGAGCCTTTGCAAGCGGAACGGCATCTTCAGCATTCTCGATCTTAATTACGGGAATAAGTCCGATGGAATAAAGTTCGGAAATCATTGCGTTGTTCATTGGATCATTCTCCTTAATTCATAATATTACATATTAATTATACAACATAAAGCTCGGACGAGGAATTGCAAAAATTGCCCGAGAGATTGCAAATATTGCTCTGCCTGCAATTTATTATACAGCTCCTTGACAAAGAGATGAAAATATATTATAATTATTCTAATAAATTAGAATTTCTGCGAGGGCTGCGAAAAAATGAAGGTGGACGTAAAGGCTAAGGATAAGTATTTATACCAAAAGATCAAGCTGATACTCGGAGAGGAAAGCTTCTGCGAGGAGGGCGGCATGACAGTTCCGGACGTTATTCTGACCGACGGAGATCTGCCGAAAGACTATACGGGCAGAGTTATCCTTATGAGCAGAAGCGGTGAGGGAGAGCTTAAGATTCCCTTTTCCGAGGAAGAGCTTATGAACGTTCTTTACGAGAAAAAAACAGAATCCCGCCCCCTGACAATAGGCAACAAATGCGTGATCCTTCACGGAGAGAAAATAGCCCTCACCGAGCTCGAGCATTCGCTTCTTTGCGCCCTTTCAGAGGGCGGGGGAGAATTTATATCCCGAGAGGAGCTGCTTCATAAGGTGTGGGGCAAGGATGCCCGTGAAGGAATACTTAACGTATACATACACTACCTGAGAGAGAAGCTCGAGGTGGGCGGCGAGAAGATAATAATATCCTCGAGAAAGCAGGGATACAAAATAAGCGAAAGGTATGCAGGCAAATGCTGAAAATAGTACGAACCGGCTTTTCCTCTTACGGAAAAGAGGAGGCTAAAAAAGAAATCAGGCGGCTTATCGATTCGGGTAAGCACGCCTTAATGATAGTTCCCGAGCAGCAAACGGTATTAAGCGAAATTGAGCTTGCATCAGTGCTTCCCTCCTCGGCACCATTGCTCTTCGAGGTCACGAACTTCACAAGACTTGCCAATACCACCTTCCGAGCACTCGGCGGAATCAACGGAGAGTACTGTGACAAGGGCAAAAAGCTACTGATAATGTGGCGGGTGCTGACCGAGCTTTCACCAAACCTCGGTATGACGAGAGGAAAGCGGGAAATAAACATCGGTATAGTAGAAACCGCACTTCGTGCGATCGAAGAAATGCAGTCACTGGCAATACCCGCCGATATACTTGCCGAAACGCTGGCAAACGACACTGTAAAGGCAGATAAAAGACTTTTTTCAAAGCTTTCTGACCTTTCAAGAATCTATTCGCTTTATAAAACGCTGCTTAACGAAAGGTACAACGATGCCGGTGACGATTGCGACGCCATGATCGAAAAGCTTTCGCAAAACCCAGCTTTTTTGTCGGGATACGGCATTTACGTTGACGGTTTCACCTCCTTCACCGAGCCACAATACAAGCTGCTCGGCATGCTTGCCGACCGTGCGGAGCTTACGGTGATTCTCGCCAGCTCTAAATATACCGAGGACTTCTTCGAGGAAACCGAGCTCAGGAGCACAAAGGAAAGGCTCATCTCGGTGGCTAGAAAAAATTCTGCCGAGATCAAACTTGTAGATAAATCAAGAACCGATTTGGAATCTCCGGAATCAATTTCCCTTATCATAGACCGCATTTGGCGAAAAAGCATTAATTTTGAAAAGATTAGTTTACAAAACAAGGATGAGATCAGAGTTTTCGAGGCGCAGACGCCTTTTGACGAATGTTCATTTGTTGCATCGGATATCAAGCGCAGAGTCATGTCGGGATGCTCATACCGGGACTTTGCAATAATATCCAGATCAGAGGCGGGATACTCGGGAATTCTCGACGGTGCGCTTAAACTTGCGGGTATTCCCTATTTTTCGGGAGCCGTGAGAGATGCCGAGGCGTATGAGCTTATCAAGCTAATCTATTCGGCTTACTCGACGGTTCGCTCGGGATTTGTCAAGGAAGACGTTCTCACCTATGCTAAGTGCGGACTGACCGGAATCAGCCGTGAGGAATGCGACCTTTTTGAAAGCTACGTTGAAACCTGGCAGATTACAGGCAGCCGTTTTACAGATGACGTAGTATGGAACATGAACCCCAAGGGCTACAACGCAAAGAGAAGCAGTGCGGATAGCAGGCTTTTGACAAGAATAAACGATACAAGAAAAAGGCTCTTAGCTCCTCTTGTAAATCTTGGAGTAAGAACGGGTGAAGCTAAGACTGTAAGAGAGCAGGCACAGGTGCTTCTCGACTTTCTTCTTGCACTGAAGGCGGAGGAAGGACTTAAGGAGCGTGCGGAAGGACTTGCAAGGCTGGGTGAATCTGCTCTTGCAGAGGAAAACCTCGGTCTTTGGAAGCTTGTCTGCTCCTCGCTTGACACTCTCATAGAGGTAATGGGTGACTCCGAATGTGCCACCGACGGCTTTGTCGACCAGCTCAGGATTCTCTTCTCGGGAGCTAACATGGGCAAAATACCGGCACATTATGACGAGGTGACCGTGGGTTGTGCCGATATATTAAGGCTTTCAAAGAAAAAGCATATTTATCTCATAGGCGTAAACGACGGAGTATTCCCTGCCACCCCCTCCGATACATCGTACTTTTCGGATAAGGACAAAGGGACGCTCTCGGAGCTTGGGCTGAACATTCGTCCCGAGCTTGAAACCAAGGGTGCAAGAGAGCTGTATATCTTTTCAAGAGCCTTATCCTATGCAACGAAAAGCGTCACCCTGCTTTACTCGGCGACAAGTGCAAGATTCAAGGCGATCGAGCCCTCGGAGGTAATAAAAAAGATAGAAGAACTGACAGCGGGAGCCGTAATCCCGATAAGGATATCCGAGCTGACCGCCGAGGACAGGCTATACGTTGCCGAATGTGCCCTAGAGGAATACGGCGGTGAGGAAGAAGCCACCGTAAAAGAGGCACTTTCCGAGTCAAGCTATGACGATCTGCTCCGTATAAGAGAGGGTGACATCGCAAACACAGATATGATGCTCACCGACCATTACAGAGAGAGGATGCGCGAAAAGGACCTCTCACTCTCGCAAAGTAAAATAGACAGCTACGTAAGCTGTCCTCTGTCCTATTTCTGCAAGTATACGATATTTCTCTCTCCGGAAAAGCAGGCAGAATTTGATTCCTCGGGCGTTGGAACGCTGGTTCATTCTATACTCGAAAACTTCTTCAAGGCACTATCGGAAAAGGGTATGAGTGCAAGGGATATAACTGCGGACGAGCGTATTGATCTTACTCGCCGTGCCGCAGAAAAATACATCTCGGAAATGGGCGAGGATCTCAGCGGCAATTCGACACGGACAAGAATAAAGATCGACCGTCTTTGCCGAGCCGCACTACCTGTTGTGGAAGGACTTTGCGAGGAGTTCTCGGTGTCAGAATTCACACCGAAATTCTTTGAGCTTTCCATTAGTGCGGATTCTCCCGACACCCCCGATCCGATCAGAATAGGCACACCTGACGGAAGAGGAATAATCATTGGCGGAATCATCGACAGAGTTGACACCCTGGAGCGCAACGGAAACGTGTACGTCCGAGTGGTGGATTACAAAACCGGTAAAAAGGATTTCACCCCCGATGATCTTAAGGAGGGCAAAAATCTCCAGATGTTCCTATACCTGCGTTCGATAGTCGAGAGCAAAAACGAGGACTTCCGAAAGGCACTCGGTGCCAAGGACGGGGGTGAGGTAATACCCGCGGGAGCTCTGTATCTGAAAACATTTGTCGGTGACAAAAATATATCCACTCCCGACGACGAGATCGCCATAGATACAGTTAAGGGTGAGCAAAAGAGAATCGGTATGTTGCTTGACGACGAGGATATCATCCGAGCAATGGGTATAAAATACACTCCTCTCTACCGCGAAAAGGCAAAGGATCCTAACGCCATTCCCGACACCAAACGCAATCTGCTGTTCTCTAAGGAAGGCTTTGGTGACCTTATGAAAACCGTGGAGGACTCGGTAATTAGGGTTGCCGAAAGTATGCGGGACGGAAACATAAATGCCGAGCCGAGAATAGAGAAAGGTATGTCTGCCTGCGACTATTGCGACTATAAGGCTATCTGCAGAAGACCTCAGGTAGTAAAGAAATTCTGATCAAATAATATTTATATAATAAAAGCAAAAAACGGTTGCCCGATACCATAACAGGTAAGGAGTAACCGTTTTTTTGCCCTTTGGGCAATTAATTATTTGTTATTTTTAATAAATTCGGGAACCTCATCCTCGCTTATTCCCATAACAGAGGCTATCTCAGAATAAAGAAGCTTCTGTGCCTTGTGCATTGCATTCTCATCGGCAAGATAGTTCTTCTTGCCCTCCTCGGCACGGCGTTCTGCGGTCTTGGTGATCAGCTTGATCATAGAGATCATCTTGATCCTGTCACCCTCCTCGATAATACTCTTGAACCACTCGGAGCGCGCTCTGTTATCCGCAATCCAATCGGCAGTGGGAATGGAATCAATAGACCTAACCATTTCGTAGACCTCGTCCTTAGTAAGAAGAGAACGCATCTTGGAAACCAGCTTATCATTATTCACGGGAATAAAGGTCTGCGAGCCGGGCTGAGTGTCCGGAGCCTCGAGAATGTAATATTTCTGAGAGTTATCCAGAACGATCTCCTCTCTGATATCCACGATCTCCATAACCCCGTAAGAGCTATATACTACCTTATCACCGATTTTACGCATCACGCTGCCCTCGCTTTCAAAGTGCCGAAGCGACTTTTATTGCTACATATATTTTACCACATTTGAGGAAATAAATTCAATGGTCATTTTGCACAAATAAAAAAATTTTAGTTCATTTTTTATGCGAATTAAGCACATATCACAAAAGCTGATGCATTTTTTGAAATTGGCAATTTTCTTTCAAAAATTAGGAACTAAAAAAGCAGACTTCGAAGCCAAAATAGTGTTCAAAGTCTGCTTTTTGCCAACAATATTTTACATTAAAGCCTTACGCCTTAACCTCTTCCATGATAAACGCCTCGAGAGTATCACCCTCACGGATGTCGTTGAACTTTTCGATGCCTACACCGCACTCGTAGCCTTCAGCAACCTCCTTGACGTCATCCTTAAAGCGACGAAGAGAGGCGATCTTATCCTCAAAGATAACCACGCCGTCACGAACTATACGGATCTGTGCGTTTCTGGTGATCTTACCGTCCTGAATATAGCATCCTGCGATAATACCAACGTTAGGCACTCTGATGCACTGACGAACCTCGGCATGACCGAGAAGAACCTCCTTGTAGGTAGGAGCAAGCATACCCTTCATGGCAGCCTCAACCTCGTCGATGATCTCATAGATGATTCTGTGGCATCTGATATCGACCTTGTTTCTTTCGGCACTGTCAAGAGCGTTCTTGTCGGGACGTACGTTGAATCCGCAAATAATTGCGTTAGATGCGGTTGCAAGCATAACGTCGGACTCTGTAATACCTCCAACTGCGGAGTGAATAACGGCAACCTTGACCTCATCGCTTGAAAGCTTGAGAAGCGAAGCCTTTACAGCCTCAACCGAGCCTGCAACATCCGCCTTGACGACAATGTTAAGTGTCTGAACACCGGCAGCGATCTGTCCGAAGAGCTCATCGAGATTAACTCTCGAGTTAGCGGCAAGGATCTCCTGACGCTGCTTTTCTCTTCTCTGATCGGCAAGGTTTCTTGCCATTCTCTCGTCCTCTACGGCGTTAAGCTCGTCACCTGCCTGAGGAACGTCGTCAAGACCGATGATCTCAACGGGAACAGAGGGGCCCGCAACCTTAACGGTCTTGCCCTTATCGTCAACCATTGCACGAACACGTCCGACAGCATTACCGACAATAACGTAGTCACCCTGATGAAGAGTACCGTTCTGAACGAGTACGGTAGCAACCGGACCACGGCCCTTATCAAGCTTGGACTCGATTACAAGGCCTGCGGCACGTCTCTTGGGATTCGCACGAAGCTCCTTGACCTCAGCAACAAGAAGCACCGATTCAAGAAGATCCTCAATACCCATTCCGGTGTGAGCCGAGCAGGGTACGCAGATAACGTCTCCGCCCCAAGCCTCGGGAACAAGCTCATACTGGGTAAGCTGATTAAGAACGTTATCGGGATTGGCGGTAGGCTTATCCATTTTGTTGATTGCAACTATAATATCAATTCCCGCAGCCTTAGCATGGTTGATAGCCTCGACCGTCTGGGGCATTACGCCGTCATCGGCAGCAACTACGAGAATAGCAATATCGGTAGACTGAGCACCACGCATACGCATTGCGGTGAACGCCTCGTGACCGGGAGTATCAAGGAAGGTAATATCCTTGTCGCTTGCCTTTACTCTGTAAGCACCTATTGCCTGAGTAATTCCGCCCGCCTCACCGCGAGTAACGTTGGTATGTCTGATTGCGTCAAGAATAGAGGTTTTACCGTGGTCAACGTGTCCCATTACGCAGACAACGGGAGCTCTTTCCTCAAGATCCTCGTCGCTGTCCTCCGCCTCGGTGAAGAGCTTCTCCTCAATGGTAACGACGACCTCCTTGGTGACCTTAGCACCGAACTCGTCTGCAATTATCTCTGCGGTACCGAAATCAACGGTGTCGTTAAGTCCCTTCATCTCGCCCATAAACATGAGCTTCTTAATAACCTCTGCGGCAGTCTTCTTAAGTCTGGAGGCGAGCTCGGTTACGGTGATCTCATCGGGAACGGTGATCTCAAGTTGCTTGTTTCTTGCTCTTTCAGCCTCAAGCCTCTTGATCTTTTCCTGAGCGGCTCTCTCTTTATCCTTTGCACTCTTCTGATTCTGGCCTTTGTTATCCTGCTTCTTAAGCTTCTGCTTAGAGCTCTTATTATCGGTACCGTTCAGAATAGCATAATACTGCTCGTTATATCTGTCATCATACTTGGAAAGATTGACGTCGGAGGTACGCATATCAACTACACGTGTCTTGGGAGCAGTGTCGTTAACATACTCCGCACCGATATTTACGCCGCCCTTAACGTTAGAACGGTCAACCGTGGGAGTGATGGTCTTAAACTGCTGCTTCTGTGCCTTCTGCTGCTCCTTTTTGGGAGTTTCCTTAGCCTTGGGTGCCTCCTGCGACTTCTGAGCCTCGAGCTTCTGCTGCTTTTGAAGCTGCATCTGCTGAGCGGGACGAACGGCATCCTCTGCCTTCTTTTTCTCCTCGGCAGCCTTCTTTTCCGCATCCATCAGTGCCTGTCTTGCAGCAGCCTCTCTTGCAAGCCTTGCCTCTTCGGCAGCCTTAGCCTGCTGAGCGGGACTTCTAAAGCCCTGTGCCTGACGGTTCATGCCCTCAAGCTTCTTTGCAAAGGGGTTAGCCTGGGGAGAAGCACTGTATTTGTTAAAGCCTTTGTTCTTATCAAAATCAGAACGAGGTCTGTCACCCTGAGGTCTTTGTCTGTCGCCCTGAGGTCTCTGCCTGTCGGCATCGTTTCTCTGAGGACGGTCTGCATCATTCCTCTGCGGACGATCGGCATCGTTTCTCTGTGGACGGTCGCCCTCCGGTCTTCTTTGCGCCTGCTTTTCGGAAGCGGGAGCGGGCTTTGCGGCGGGCTTTGCGGCGGGCTTTGCGGCAGGCTTCTCCGCAGGCTTCACGGGAGCCTTGTCGGGTGCCTTGTCGGGTGCCTTGTCGGGTGCCGGCTTCACCTCTTCCCGAGAAGGCTCGGGCTTTGTGGGAGCAGGCTTCTTCTCCTTCTTATCGGCAGAGGTAAGCTTAACCTTACCGTCCCTGTAAGAATCTATGTCCTTGATCTGATTAGCGAGGGTGAGCGTGTTAAGAAACAGCTCGAACTCGTCTGTGTCAACCGAGCCACCGCTTTTCTTATCTAATCCGAGATTCTTAAAGGTATCTAATACGTCCTTGGACTTCATATCAAGGTCCTTGGATAATTGAGTAATTTTCACTGGCATTTGCGGCATATTCATCACCGGTTCCCCAAGATGGGAACTTCCTTTCTTTCTAGTTGTATCTCTCTGTCTTATCGGTCGATAGGCTCTATGGCTTTAAGTATCTGCTCGGCAAATCCCGCATCGAGAATTGCGACTGCCACAGGAGCGTAGCTCTTACCGAGAGCATCTCCCAAGGTCTGTGCCGTTACGTCAACGACACGGAGCGGAACCTCAAAGAACTCCGCCTTGAAGCCGAGGCGTCTTTTCGTTCCCTCGGACGCATCCGACGACACAAGCACAAGTCTTGCCCGCTTACTCTCCTTAGCCTTCATAGAGGCTATGATGAGATCGGTGCCAAGAGCGACCTTGCCGGCTCTCATTGCGAAACCCAGCATACCGAAAAAACGGGAATGTGTGTTTCTATCCAACCGTAAGCTCCTCTTCCATTCTCTCATAAATTTCATCGGGAATAGCACATTCAAGAGCCGTCTCAAGCCTTCTTGCCTTTCTCGCCTTTTTAAGACAAGAGGAGTTCTTGCAAATATAAGCCCCTCTACCCGACTTCTTACCCGTTGTGTCGAGAACTATAACGCCCTCGGGAGTTCTGAGAACTCTTACCAGCTCCGGCTTCGGAAAGCGACCTTGACAGCCGGTGCATTTTCTTTCGGGTAATTTCCTTGTTACGGTTTTGTTCTCTGCCATTTTATGCTTTTATATCGATCTTGCAGCCGGTCAGACGGGCAACAAGCTTCGCATTCTGTCCTTCCTTACCGATAGCCAGAGAAAGCTGATCCGGGGATACGGTAACACGGCAGGTTCTCTCATCCTCAAGATAAACGTCAAGAACCTTAGCGGGTGAAAGTGCCTCGGCAACGTAACGTGTGATATCCTCGTCATACTTGATGATATCTACCTTCTCGCCTGCAAGCTCATTAAGAATTGCGTTTATACGCATTCCGTTCTTACCGATACAGGAGCCGACTGCCTCAACGTTTTCATCTCTGGACTCAACCGAGATCTTAGTACGGCTTCCCGCCTCACGGGCAACGCCCTTGATAACGATAGTTCCCTCCTGAATCTCGGGAACCTCAAGCTCGAAGAGTCTCTTAACAAAGTTGGGATGAACTCTCGAAAGGGATACGATAGGGCCTCTGGTCTCGCCGGACTTGACCTCGCTGACGAACACCTTGATTCTATCGCCAACATCATAGGTCTCACCGGGAATCTGCTCCTCCTTAAGAAGGGTTGCATAGCCTGTTCCGGTATCAAGGATGAGGTTGCCGCTGGTGGTATCTACCTTATCAACGATAGCGGTGATGATCTCCTCACGCTTTTCCTCATACTCTCTGGTCTGTCTTTCTCTCTCGGCGGTTCTGATAGCCTGAACTATCATCTGCTTACCAGCCTGAGCGGAAAGTCTTCTGAAATCCTTGGTCTTAAGCTCGGTCTCAACCACTCCGCCGAGCTTATGACGGCGGGAAAGTGCCTTTGCCGCAGAATAGGATATTTCGCACTTTTCATCGGTAACCTCTCCGTCGGGAACTACCGTCCTCTGCTGGAAAACTCTCATGTCCTTCTTGTTAGGATCAAGCTGAACACGAATAATGGTCGTAGGTCCAACTTCCTTTCTGCAAGCGTTAGCAAGTGCAAGCTCGATCTGCGAGATCATATACTCCTTAGATATGCCGTTTTCCTTCTCAAGAAGGTCCAAGGCGTTGAAGAAATCTGCGTTCATTTTTTCCTTTTTACCCCGTATTTTATACGGTCCTTTCTTTTTAGTAGATATATTTTATTTTTTTATAATTCAGTCCTCAAAGTAAATGGTGGTGAGCTTGGATATCTCGTTTTTTGCGAGAATGACCTCACCCGTTTCGGTAGTTATGACCACATTGCCGTCACGAAGTCCCTCGAGAATACCAATTACAGACTTTGCTCCGTCCTTTGCTACGAAGAGCTTAGCCTCAACCTTAACGCCTACCGAGCGTTCTATATGTGCATCTGTGCGAAGCTCGCGCTCAACACCGGGAGAGGATACCTCGAGATAATAGAAGCCCTCAATAGGATCACACTCGTCGAGAATGGGATCAATGGCTCTGTGAACCTTTTCGCAGTCCTCAATATTGATTCCCTCGTCATTGTCGATAGTGATCTCGAGATGATAGTCTGCTCCTATCTTGGAATAGGTTATATCCCAGATGGAATAACCCAGCTCACTGACAGTAGGCTCAATAGCTTCCCTGACGGTTTCCTTGATACTCTTCTTCATGATTTACCTCGCTTAAAGCTGTACTTTGTTTTTACAATGAATGAAGAGTGACCTCTCAGCCACTCTTCATCCTATTTTATTTCATCATATTCATTATAGCATATTTTTTTTAAAAATCAATAGTTTTTCTAAAAAAATACTGAAAAATATCTAAATAAGTTCGAAACGATAGATTTATTTATTATAGTACACCTCATCCACCACTACGTGGTCCCCCTTCCCCAACACGTTTCGCTCTGCTTCACTGGGGAAGGCTATATGGGGCTTCGATGCTCGTTCTCTTTCGTGGGAAAGCCTCGTTAGCCTT
>JAZRMT010000165.1:0-32519 GCA_045647805.1 Eubacteriales bacterium
CGGCTACGAACCGATTTGTTATCTCTTTCTGTCGTTATAAGGGGGTTGTTTAGCCCATTTGCATTTGACCTGTCAAATGCGATGCTCGCACTTAGAGGTGTTTTCTACATTCTCCGCTAACAATCTCGCCCATTTGTTCGGTATTGCTTTTTTGAGTCGATATGCAAACAACTATTTGCAAAATTAGGCTTTAAGAAGCTCGCAAATGCATTCTCCCACGCCCTCACCTATGGAAATTATCGTTCTTGTAAGCCTTACTGACGATGCCGCAATATGGGTAAATGAGGCTCCTCGGCTTGCAACAAAGAGGTTGCCATACTCCTTTGTCATGGTGCATTCGAGCGGCACCTCGTAGGGGAGATCCAGGGTGTTGAACATTCCCGTCTCACCGTGGATATCCATTGCGTGATCGGCAATGGCGATAGTTCTGCCTCTTTTGGGCTGGCAGAGTATTCCTGCCCTCAGATCCTGCTCGCGCAGAACGTATTTTCCGATAAGGCGGTAGCCCTCTCGAACACCCGCATCAAAGATGTGTGAAAGAGTATATCCCTTCATGCCTTTCTCGGTCTGCCAGTAGTGCCAATACGCCCATACGCGCGCCCTTCCAACAAGGTCGGCGTCATCTCCTAGGGAGAAATACTCCTCACCCTCGAGAGTCGGCAGCATATTCACGTTAAAGTCGCCCGAGGGATATTCTACGAGACAAGAAACGGTTTTTTTCATTTTTTCGTTTTTATAGTCCTCGATATCCACCGATGCGTACTCCTCGGGAATTCCGTCGATGTGGCACTCGTCCTCGCACTTTGCGATTCTGAAGCAATAGGATACACCGTTGACCTTTTTGCTTTCCTTAGCACAGGGCTCGCCATAAAGCTCCTTACCCTCGCTTCCGATAGTATGATCACAGCCGGCATCTCTTGCAAAAATGATGTCGCCCGTTGCGTCTAAGAAGTAGTCGGCGGTAATTTCTTCGGTGTCCATGCAGTTTCCTACCTTAACGCTGACGATACGCCCACCGTCTGTAACGCACGACAGATAGCTGTAACCGAAGAGCGTCGTCAGGTTTTCCTCATACTCCGAGAAAATCTCATTAACCGCCGCCCGCATTGCCGAGGGCTCAAACTGAAGCCTTCTTGCATTGCCGAAGGTGGCGTTTTTCAGCGTTTCCTCATAGGTGTAGTCTCCGGATAATGAGAGTCCCCAAGGACGCTCGCTGAAGGAATGATTATCCCAGTTTTCACCGTTTTCTCTGTTGAAAATGTTGCAGTTTGGCACCTGCTTAACAACGTGACAGCCCTTTTCCATGCATGCCATTTTGTCATAGATCAGCCTATGTAATCCGTCGAGCGTAGGACCGGGCTCCCAGCCGTCAACGCCGCAAAATACCGCAGTTCCGCCAAAGTCGGGATTTTTGTCCACAACTACGGTTTTTATACCGTTTTTTATAAGTCGGTAAGCCGCACCGATACCTCCGGCTCCTCCACCGATAATACAAACCTGAGTTTTTATCATAAAATCAAAGCGGATTTACTACCTGGTCGATGCCCCAAACGGTGATATCCTCAACCACAGCGCGCTCGGGAAGATTAGCGATGAAGAGGGCGGTCTCGGCGATGTCCTCGGGCTTGAGCATCTGAGGTGCAGACTTAATTCCGCAGGCATCGGTAAAGCCGGTGTTGGCCGAAGCGGGGATAAGGCAGGTAGCTCTTACGCCGTGAGGCTGAAGCTCAAGGTAAAGGCTCTTGGTGAAGTTGTGCATTCCCGCCTTTGCCGCACCGTAAACGCCCCAGGTGGGCCATGCCTGTCTTGCACATACGGAGGCAACGTTGATCATAGTACCGGTCTTTCTTTCCTTCATCATGTCAGCGAATGCCTTGCAACCGTAAATGCAGCTGTTAAGGTTGAGCTTGATAACCTGATCGATCTCCTCGTAGGAGAAGGTGCTTACTTCCTTGATGGTAATGCCACCGCCGGCGTTGTTGATCAAAATGTCAAGTTTACCGTACTTTTCGCTGACGAGCTTGACCATTTTGTCCCATTCCTCGGGAACGGTAACATCCATAGCAACGGCAAGATCGCCGCCAACCTCGGCTCTCGCTGCCTCGAGTTTATCATAGCCTCTCGCGGTCATAATAACGGTGTCACCCGCATCCTTGAATGCCTTTGCCATGGCCTTTCCATAGCCGCTTGATGCTCCTGTAATTAAAACGATTCTGTTCATATTTACTCCTTTTCTATGGGAATTCTTATTTCCCATTCAAAATTATTATTACTCATATCAGCAGGGAAGACCTCTACCGTGGGAACATCCTCTCTGCGTTTCATTTTCGCGGAGGGGAGCAGCTCGTAAAGTATCTCGCTGTATTTTTTATTGACTATGTCATCGTCGGTGGTATTCATCTTAAAGCAAGCCCAACAGCACTCGGGGAGCTCTTCGCCCGAGGGAGTGTCGGAGCAATCGCACACCCTCTCACCGATAGTGCAGAGGACGCCCTCACCCGCGCTCTTATATGCGGCGTAGATTTTCTCGCCCTCTATTTTCAAGTCGTAGCCCTTATCGTAGAATTCATTCCATACCTCGTCGCAGCAGCAGGTGTCTGTAAGCGGTGAGGTCATCTTAAGCCCCTTAATGACGAATCGGTCGTCATTGATGACAGAGAAGGGAACTGAATCTCTTCCGCTCACCGAAAACTCAAATTTCGGACGGGTGAATAGCCTTATCTCGGCACCGCCCTTCTGACATCTGAGCGGTGAAAATCCGTGATGCTCCCTGAACGCCTTGGAAAACGCCGATTCGGTTGAATAACCGTATTTTTCGCTAATTGAACGAATGCTTACTCCCGGATTTGCGGTCAGCTCGCAGGCGGCAAGTGACAGTCTGCGCCGTCTGACGTATTCCGAAAGCGGACATCCGACGATAAAAGCAAATATTCTTCTGAATTCGTAGACCGACAGTGCCATTTTTGATGCCAAGGCTTCATAGTCGATATCCGAGGCAATATCCGCCTCGATATCATCAATTACCGCTTCTATTTGCTGAATTCCGTTATACATTCCGGCACCTCCTCGTGCTATTTAAAATTATTATAGCATATTTTTTCTTTTTTTGTCTTGTCATCTGTTGCATTATTTTGATAAAAAGTTTGTTGTTATTCCGCAAACGGACGCTAGGTACTTGATTTTTTCACTTCGTTATGCTAAAATGTAAAAAGACAAGCAATTTTTTTACCAAAAATACAATAGCCAAAGGAGAAAAAAATGAAAAAACTGCTTTTACTGCTTGCATGCTTGCTTATGATACTTTCTTTGACAGCTTGCGACTCGGATGAGGAAAAAGGAGAAAAAGGCGAAAACGGCGAAAACGGAAAGAGTGCGTATGAGCTTGCCGTTGAGGCAGGTTTTGAGGGTACCATTGATGAATGGCTTCTTTCTCTGGTCGGAGAAAAGGGAATTGCGGGAGCAGGAGTTTCAAGTATTGACCTTACCGCTACCAACGGTAAAACCGATACATACACAATTACATTTAACGACGGAACGCAAAAGACCTTTAATATAACCAATGGTGCCGACGGAGAAAAAGGTGAAACAGGTTCTAAGGGTGACAAGGGCGATACAGGTGCCGCGGGAAAAAGTGCGTATGAGCTCGCTGTGGAGCAGGGCTTCGAGGGAAGTCTTGAGGAGTGGTTGGTTTCCTTGGTGGGAGAGAAGGGTGATCTCGGCGCTGAGGTATCCTCTCTTACTAAGACTAAGTCTGAAGGTCTCGTTGATACATACACCATCATTTTTTCTAACGGTACTATCAGCACCTTTACAGTTACTAACGCAAATGGAATTAAGAAGATAGAAAAAACCGCAACGAGCGGCAATATGGATGTATATACTATAACCATGTCCGACGGTTCTACCTTCCCCTTTACCGTTACGAACGGAGAAAGAGGAGATGACGGAAAAACGGCAGAATTCCGTGTTGAGGGAGAATGGTTACAGTGGAAGTACACGACCGAAGCTGACACCGAGTGGAAGAATCTGTATGAGACAGACGGTATGCCTGCTCCGGCAGGTCTTGTTTCCGTAAGGTTTGTGTTGAATGGCGGAGATATTAACGGTTCTTCGGAGACCATATACGTAACCTCGGGCACCAGCATTGAGCTTCCTATTCCCAAAAAGCACGGTTATACCTTTATGGGCTGGTACGAGAACGAGAGCGACGAATACGCCGTTTCAAATACCTATCGAGCTCATGAAAGCACTAAGCTTTTCGCTAAATGGGAAGCCGGGGCTATTATCACCGGTACTAAGATCTATAACTTGAACGATCTTGTACGTATTAAGGATAATCTCGACGGTACTTACGTGCTTATGAACAATATTGATTGCGATGGGCTGGCTTTGCCCTTGATAGGTGCTGATAGTTCATCTGCATTTCGCGGAATATTCGAGGGACAGGGTTATACCATAAGTAATTACACTGTGTCTCCTAACCAATATATGGGACTCTTCGGATATAATACCGGAACGATAAGGAATTTGAACGTATCTGATTTTTCCTATAATATAACAAATGCTAACACTTCCGAATCGGTTTACGTAGGAGGTATAGTTGGATACAATGACGGCAATATTGAAAAATGCGGAGTGTTCAACGGAGATATCTATGTTTCTCTTCCTAATGAGCGTAAAGGTGGATTGATTGCCGGTGAATCCACAGGAAAAATCAACAATTGTTTTGTATCCGGTAACATCAAGATTGAACAGCCTTACGATATTTATAGGTGGGCGATTGCAGCGGGAGTTGTAGGTTCCAACCACGGCGAAATTGATAGTTGCTTTGTTGATGCCACCGTATATGCTTACGGTTACGGAAGACAGTATTCAACATACGGCGGATACTCGAATATGGGCGAATCCGCACTGATAAGCGGTACTAACGAAAAAACGGGAACGATTAAGAATTGTGTAGTAATGGGCTCTGTTTTGTGCGGTAATAACAGGATAGGAGACATTTCCTCAAGGAGTGACGGTAGTATCAGCAATTGCTATAAGAGTGCCGCTACCAATGTTTCTCAAAGCTCCGGACAGTATTATACTTATGCGACCGAGCAGAGCGTAAACAATATTTCCAAGTCTAACTTCTATTCGGTTTCCCTCGGTTGGGATTCCTCTGTTTGGGATTATACCAACGTTGATATATCGAAGGGGATATATCCCACTATAATCCAAGAATAAATAAAAATGGGCTGAGACGAAGCAATAATGCCGGTCTCAGCCCAAAGTTTTGACAAGTGATCAGTAACAGTCGCCGCAGTCACCGGGGTTGACGTCGTAGTCTATTACGACCACGGTTCTTGTGTTCATCAGCTTGTTGTAGTTATCTATTTCTTCCTTTGAAAATTCCTTAATTGCTATCATTTGAAGATTTTCGAGGTCGGAAATCAGTTTGTTGATATCCGAAACGCGATCTAAATACTTGTTTCTGGGATCTATAAAAAGCTTTTTGATAGACCAATATTTCATTTTATAGGAAAGAATAAACCTCGGGAAGATCAGGCTTAGTGTGGATATATTATCTTCTACGAATTTTCTTGCAAGCCTTTTCTTTTTATCGGTCATCTCGGGCCGGTCGTAAAGCTTCTCTATATTTTTGTAAATATCTTCTTTCTCCGCCTCAAGCTCATCTATCTTTTTTTGATATTCTTCGTATTTTGACCAGTCAGCGCCCATTTTACCTTCCTCCTATGGATTTCTATGTATCTATTATAACATACGGTTCGGTTTGTGTAAATGGATTTGTAAAAAATCAATTAATTGTAAACAGAAATTTTGTTATACAATTTGCAATATTATGTGTGATAGAAAAGGATGTTGCATTTTTTCTTCGGTTGTGATACAATGTATAAGACGATAAATTGATTTTTTATGACTTATGCTTTCAACACCTATATTATATCATTTTAGTTTTTACAGAATAAAAATAATGGAGAAGTACAATGAAATTTTGTCCCGAATGCGGAGAAAAGATCGAGAAGCAAAATGCCAGGTTTTGCTCCGAATGCGGTTGTCGGCTCGAAGCGGAAGACGTCGCAAAGGTGACTGACGAATCTCCCGAAAAAATAATATCCGAGTCCTCTAAGGTAGTGGAGAATGCCGTATCCGCAACCGATCCCGATATAGAAGAGCGGAATGAATCTCGGGATAACACCGTTGATTCTTCCGAAAATGATGATGAGGAATTGGACGATACTTCTTCTGACAAGGATACAGAAGAGCAAATAACCGAAAACAAAACCGACGGTAAAAAGATAGCATTAAAAAAGATCAAGAATGAATTCAGCAAAGAAGAGTTTATAAAAAAGGTTTGGGTGACTCTTGCAAAAGAAAAGGCTCCGATCGATGTTTTCAACACGGGGCTTTCCGAGGTTGAAGAGATTAAGCATAGGGTTCTGGTCGATGAGCTGAAGGCTGCTGTTAGTTATCGTGCAAGCGTGGGCTACGATCGACAGGAACCGTATATTGACTACGAAACATATTTAGAGGACGAGCCCTACGTTACTACCGAGCGATATTATGATAGGGATACTAAAACATATAGGGATAGAGTTGTAACCAAATACAAAAAGGTTTCGAGGCAACGTCAGGTGACACGCTATAAAACCGTAACCGATTGGAGGTCCTATACGGATAACGGCGTGAGTACTTCCGTTGCTACTGTGGAAACACTGCCGGACGTAGACCTTGACACCAAGCTTTTCACTTCTGCTCTTAATACTGCGAAAAAAATAGTTGACACCGACGAGATGATGAGCATTGACAGATCGGTGGAGAATTCGGCAAGGGATAGTCATGATTCTAAGATCGGCGGATTGGTGCGATGCTGGTTGCCCGGTGATAGAAGCAGGGACGTGAGCTTTATAATCAAAAGAGTTAATCGTAAGACATCGGTTTTGTATGAACTAACCGAGTACAAGGTGACCGTGCTTTACGAAGGAAAAACGTACGTTAAGTATGCATTTCCTTTCGGAAATTTTGAAATCGGCGGCGATACGATCGAAAATACCGAGAGTCCTGAGCAGATAGAGGAGAAAATCAGAGCCGAGGCAAAGCATGAGGACGAAGGCGAAGAGGAAAGAAAAAAACGAGATGTCTGGACTCGTACAAAATGGTGGTTACTGTCCTCGATAGGACTTATTGTTGCTTCTATAATAACGTCGTTAGCTATTCCTTATCCCGCGCCTGTAATAATTCTGTTTCTTCTGGCGATCGCATCGTATATTGCCTGCTTCTTTGTGGTAAGGAGAGCTGAAAAGACGGCTAAGGAAGAGATGCAGCTTCGTATATTGAGAAGAAAAGAGGAGACGGAAGAACGAATCAAGAGCTATTCATCAGAATATGAAAAAAGGCTGATTGAGGCGTTGAATAAAAAGCTTGACGGAATGGGCTTTGCTCCCGTCAGCTCCGAGGAACTCGGTTGGAGGGAAGGATGAAATATACAATTGTCAGAATCATTCAAAGCGTATTGCTCATTTTTGCCTGCAGCGCATTTTTTGTAGGAGTGGAATTAGCCTTTGCCGCCAAAGAGAGCCGAGATCTTGATTACTCTCATTTTGAGGTGGAGGTCTTATCCAAGAGCAACGTAAGCTTCGATTATTGGGATTGTATCTTTGAGTATAAGGTCAAGGTCATAAACAACAGCGATCATCCTATCGAAAAATTGAACGGTGAAATGCGTGTTTATAACAGAAGCAAAGATTTGCTTTTGAGCTGTACGGTAAATTTGCGTACTGACGATCCTATTGACAGCGAAGACTCAAATGAATGGACTTTAAGCTGTAAAACAGATATAAACGACAGTGCGGAAGAGCTGTGGGAGACGGATTATGAGGATCTGTTGATCGAATTTAGGATAAACAGCATCACCTTCACCGAAAAGGGAACTCGTGATTATAGAGGCTTGTCGGAGTATGAAATCGTGAAAAAACCGTCGGAAATCGGTGACGGATCCGAGGACGACGATGATTCGCAGGACGGAGATAACTCGCAGGACGGAGACAACTCACAGGACGGAGACAACTCGCAAGGCGGAGACAATTCGCAGGGCGGAGATGACGGTGCGGGACATTCTCATTCATTTACTGAGAAGGATACAGATAACGAATATCTTAAATCTGATGCCGATTGTGAGAATCCGGCAATCTACTATTATTCGTGTTCCTGCGGTGAAAAGGGGACCTCAACCTTTGAAAGAGGTTATCCTGTTCACAGCTATACGGTAGAAAGTGCTCGTGCAAAATACAAAGCAACAAGTGCCGATTGCGAGAATCCGGCGACCTACTATTATTCGTGCTCCTGCGGTGAAAAGGGAACTGCTACTTTTATAAAGGGCGAAGCTCTCGGTCACCGTGACGAAGATGACGATGCTATCTGCGACAGATGCCGAGCTGATTATTGGGACGAATGGGATAATTTAGAATTGCTTATGGATACCGCTGAAAGGCTTTACTTATCGGGTGAAGCGGCTGACGCTTACGCCATGCTGAGTGAGGCGGGGGTGGATAATGATATCGCAAATGCGTATTCATACGTAGCGGACGGTATGTATCGGGAAGCCGTCGGTCTTGGGCTTTCGGATATTGTGATTCCGAATAATGTTACCGTTGTAAGCTCGCTTGCAAATTGTGCTTTATCCAGTCTTACCATTCATCCTAACGTGAGCGTTGTCAACGAGGGATTGAGCGTAAAAGCAAAAATATATATATCCGATATCGAAAAATGGTGTCAGATAGAATATCCCAACGATTTGAGATATAATACGCTCACCTCGCAAGGAAGTGATTTGTATCTCGACGGCGTACTTCTTACCGAGGTTGTCATTCCGGACAGCGTCACCGAAATCAGTCGGTATGCTTTCTTCGGATGCTCAAGCTTAACAGATGCGGTAATTCATAAAGGTGTGACGAATATAGGCGAAGGTGCGTTTGCCGGATGTGAAAATCTTGTAAATATCAACGTGTCGGCTGATAATTCGGTATACAAATCGGTTGACGGTAATCTTTATGATAAGGACGGCACTTTATTAGTTCAGTATGCCGCCGGTAAGGACGGTTCGAGCTTCGACGTTTTGGAAGAAGTGACCGGTATAGGCAGCTTGGCGTTTGCGAATTGCGTGGGACTTTCGCGGATATTTATTCCCAAGAGCGTAAGCTTCATCGGTGAATCGGTGTTCCTTGGGTGTGATGAGCTTACAATATACTGCGAGGCGGCATACCGCCCCCCGGAATGGGAATACACATGGAATTGCTTCTTAACGGTTGAATGGGGCTATACCCCGGAATAATACATAAGTAAAAAGGGACTGTCTCGGATGCATTGAGATTTGCATTTGGGACAGCCCCTTCATTATTTTTTAATTCTTCTTAAGCGTTGCGGCTTCGGAATTCATTATTACAGCTTTCGTATTTTAACTGAATCTCTTTCGCGAATTCTCGCGGCGCGAGATTCATTCTTCTCTTGAATGCGTAGCTGAAATAGGACTGAGAGGAAAAGCCGCATTCATAGGCGATCTCGGTTAATGTCATATCGGTTGAGGTGAGAAGCCCGACCGATTTTTTTATTCTCTGCTCTTCTATGTAGTCGTGCAGTGTCTTTCCAGTGGATGCCTTAAAGAGCTTGTGGAAATAGGTGGGGGTAAATTTCGCCATATTCGCCATCGTCTCAAGGTTCAGGCTTTCGGTCAGATTGTTTTTTATGTATTCGATCGTTTTTTCAATAGTCCTTTGGTTGTTCGCCTTTGCTTTTCGTCTGTTATTTCCCTTTGAAGCGTCGCGTCGGAGTAAATAAGCAAGCTTCAATATCAGAGAATGGATTAGCAGTTCTTCCTCCTCTGTTCCCTTGCCGTATGCCTCGATCATCGTCTCGAAGATCGCCTTTACTTCGGCACTGTCGGAAAGCTCTATGAAGTTCGGAAGCTCTGAAAGCAGGTCGAAAAGTATTCCGCTCTTGACGATTATGTGAATGTAGTAGCACTTAAACGGAAGCCTTGTGTGTCTGAGCTGCCCCGGCTTTGCACAAATAAGTGTGTTTGGAGAAATGGGATGAGTTTCATCATCGATAAAGGAGACTCCGCCCTCCTCAATCGGCAGCTCCACCTCAAACATCGTGGTTCTTCGATTTTTGGTTTCACTTCCTTTTTTCAAGACGAGCTGCGCGTTGTAGATTCCAACCGCCACGATCTCGGGTAAAATGATTTTTTCCATAACACCTCAAAAAAGCAATATTTCTAATAAAACAACCAAGATTAATATATAAGCAGTGCAATAAATATTGTATAATAGAATTACAGAATTGTCAACGTTGATTTAAGAAAAAAGCATGAATTTTTGCAAAAGCAGAATACAAATCCGCAAAAAAAGGAGGTAGTCATATGGCAGGGGATCATAAATTCTACTATGATTTTGAATCGGAAATTCCGATAAAAGAGTGGGAAGAGATCGAAAAATCAAGCGATAGGCTTGCTCTCAGAGCTACCGTGGATCATCTTAACGGAAGCTTCGTTTTCCTCTCTCCCGCCGACTCCGAAAGGTTTCCTGTGCTTCTTTCCGTGGCGGTCAACGGAGTCAAAAAGACGATAAGCAAAAGAGATGCCGTTTTCTTAGAGCACGATTACTCCCGTTTTGGCGTGGAGATAGAGCTTTCCGAGGGGGAAAATCAGCTTATAGCCGAATTTTCTCTTAAGGAGGGTGTTAGTCACGAAAATATTAATATACGTTTGCAAAGAGCCGAGCAGCCTTTTTGCTTGACCTCTTCAAAAAAGCCCTTACTGCACGCTTATCCCGAGGTTGATTACATAGAGAAGGAAGAGAAAGAGCTTTCGCTTGAGGGATTTTATGAGGGGATCGGCAGAGAGGTTTCCCCGGGACGGTTCGGCTTCTCGAAGGGCGACGGTCTTCTTGACTGTGCTATGCCCTCCCTCGGCATGGTAGACAAAATGTTCCTTTGCGGTCAACCGAAATACCGTAAGCCTTACAGGTGGAGCTATTCGCTTCTGCCCGAGGGAATGCCGCTTCACGGCAGCTTTGAGCCGAGAGACATGGATATATGGGATGATGAAATATCGGTAAATCATCTCTCCGTTAACTGGAAAACCGAGTATCTTGGGAAGAAATTTTCCATAACATATTCGCTTGCCTCTGCCGCAATACTTACCGAGCGAGAGGACGGGAAAATGAGTATTTCGGGGCTTCGCTATGCGGGAAACTACACCTCACTGCTTATTCCCAAGGCAGAGGGAGTTGTTGAATGCTCTGTTGACGAAGCTGATATTTCGGATATGGCACATAACTGGCTGATGCTTTTTAATTCTACCGAATTTCCCGACGTTCCTCTGATGCTTATATTTGACAGAAATCCTCTGTCAATGACGGTAACGAGGGATGAATACGGCAGGCTATTATCTATCGACTTTACAGGCACACCGCTTATGCTCAGCTTAACCCCCTTCGGTATTGAAAGGTTCGATCCGTTCAGTATGCCGATAGAGGATGCAATAAGACGAGCCGAGCTCTGGAGCCGTGCGGCTCTTGCGTATCCTGTCGGACATAAGGACTATTTTCGTCTGAACGAGGCAGAGGAAACGGTAACGGTAAGGCAAAAATTCGAATACAGATTCATAAAAGACACCTTCGGAACAGAGCCGCTTATTACAGCGCCGCTTCCGCCACCTCTTACTATCTCGGGAGTTGCAAGCCTTCCTGATGCGCTTGACCTTGAGTTCCCGACAAAGTACGGTCATCTTTACGCTGTGCTTTCGGACACGTCGGAATACACTCTGCCGATGATGCCGATAGACAGAAGATTCCCGATTCCCGCCTCGGATAGTAAAATAACAGAGATTCTGTCGGAGGGTATGGATGAGTTCGTGGGTTTCAGTTCTTCATTTTCACCGAGTCTTATAAGCTATCCTTATGCGGGCGCGCATCTTGAGGCATTCGCCCTCGCTTCCTCCATGAGCCTTTATATGAAGGAGTCGGACAGAGATTATTTCAGAGAAAAGCTAAGGGAGCGTCTAAATGTCGCGCTTGACAGACTTCACAGATCTGAGTACGTAGTTCTTAACTGGGGCGAAATGATGGCGGAAAATCCCGATTTTGACCGTGTGAAGGAAATATACTCGGATATAAACAAAAAAAGAATGACTATCGGAAACTTCTTCCCCAGAGTCGAGCCGTTTACCAAGACAGAATTCGATATTTGTTATCTTAACGTATCTAATATTTCAAACGGAAGGATAAAGACAGCCACCGAGGAGGAAATTCTCGGACTTAAGATTCCGCTTATTGAAAACGATTGGGGAGTAGGTTTAACCTTCTACTATCTCTATCTTGCATCTCTTGCGGTAGGATCATTTGATGCGGTGAGATCAAACTGGGAAGAGATAAAAAAGTTATATTCCTTCTTTGAATATATGCAGGATTTCGCCTGCATGGGAACAGGATACAGTGACAATGCCATCACATGGGTGGAGGGGGCAAATTACGGAGCCTTCACTTCCTTTATTAAGATGGCGGAGGCGGTAGGCGATGAGGAATCGGTAAGGCTTGGTAAGTACAACGCCGCAAAACAGTTTGCTCTCCGTCTTGCAATAATGCGCTCGTCGGTGGAGTATTTCCCGAAATACTTTGAGGTGTCCCCTTGGTACGTAGCTAAGTATTTCCATGAGGAGCTATCCCCAAGCTTTGCCTTCCAGAATTATCCCGATCTGTATTTTGGAGATCTGCGACGTGATGCGGTCTATAACTTTACCACCGAGGGACTTTACCCCGAGGCGTACACAGGGCTTCGGAAATTCGGCGGCGAGATTTACCGTGACGTGATGAATAGGCTCAGAGAAGCTCTTATAGGTGGCCTTGAAAACCCGGGCTTCCACTGGGGAATAATTCAGCAATACACAGGAATGCTTATCGATATGGCAAACGATGAGAATGCGGATAGGAAGCAATTTTCCGGTCTTGTTGATTTTGGCTTAAAAAATGAGCTTATAGTGTCCGAGTGGCGAGGAATTCACATTTTCACAAGAGCGTTACCGAAGAATTATTTTCTCTCCCAGCTTATAGCCTGGGAGGAAACGAAGGAGCATAAGGCTTGGCTTGTTTCCTGGGAAGAGGTCACTATTGAAAAGGCGGTATACCTTGGAGGTGAGGCGGAAATTTCCTTCAGGCATTCGGGGCTCGGCAGAATGAAAATCCTACTCGGCGTTAAGGAAATTCCCGAGGGTGTTTATCTTAACGGTGAAGAGATCGACTATGTTATGAAAAGAAGCGAGAAGCTTGAGATCTGTCCGCGGGGCGATGGACTGTTAAGAATTAAATTTAAGGAGTAAGAAATGAAGATAATAGATATAAAAACATTCGTGGTTGACTGTTTCAGGACTAATTGGGTATTCGTAAAGGTATACACCGACGAGGGGATCGATGGGGTTGGCGAGGGAACTCTTGAATATAAGGAAAAGGCTCTCGTCGGGGCAGTCGAGCATATTAAGAGCTGTCTTTTAGGCAAGGATCCGAGAGAGATCGAAAAGCATTATCACGATATTTACAGAGATGCGTATTGGCGTGGGGGTGCTGTGCTTATGTCGGCACTTTCCGCAGTGGAGATGGCACTTTGGGATATTCTCGGCAAGTCTCTCGGCGTTCCCGTCTATCAGCTTCTCGGCGGCAAGGCAAACGAGGATTGCCGCATTTACGTTAACGGCTGGTTCTCAGGAGCAAGAGAGCCGGAGGAGTTTGCCGAGAAGGCAAGGGAGGCGGTAAAGAGAGGTGTTACCGCCATGAAATGGGATCCTTTTGGAAAGAATTATTTACAAATATCGAACAAAGAGCTTGATAAAGCCCTCAGATGCATAGCCTCTGTCAGAGAGGCGGTGGGCGACGAGGTCGATCTTCTCATTGAGGCTCACGGCAGATTTGACGTTCCTACGGGTATCAGGATAGCTCAGGAGGTGGCACAGTTTAAGCCCATGTTCCTTGAAGAGCCTGTACCGCCCAATAACCTTGAGGCTCTTGAGGCGGTCAGAGCAAAATCTCCCGTACCGATAGCCGCGGGAGAAAGGCTTTACACTCGCTTTGACTATAACGAGCTTTTCAGAAGGAGGGCTTGCGACTACATCCAGCCGGATGTTTCTCACGCGGGCGGTATTATGGAGCTTAAGAAGATCGCCGCGATAGCCGAGGCAAATTACATCCCCTTCGCTCCCCACAATCCTTCGGGGCCCGTCGCGAACGCCGCAACTCTTCAGCTTGCCGCTTGCTGTCCTAATTTCTGTATCTTAGAAATTATGTACTCCGACGTAGAATGGAGGAAGTACGTTACAAACGAGAATCTAGTTTATGAAAACGGCAGAATAAAGATAGGAGATAAGCCCGGACTTGGCATTGAGCTGAACGAGGAAGAGTGCTTAAAGCACCCCTACGTCGAGCATAATCTCAGACATTACACCGGAGCTCTGACCGATATAAGACCTGCTAAAACAGAGTTTTATTTTTGATTAGGCGAGAAGATATGAATGGTTTAGAGATATTTGAATACGGTGGGGAAGGATACAACCCCACAATGAATTTTGAATCGTGGCGTGTCGCAATAGCTAATTTCGGAGAACACTTTGACGAGGAAAGATACAATTACCTTGAGAGGCATCTTTTGACCGACGAGGTGTTTGTGCTTCTTTCGGGCAGAGCAAGTCTTGTCATCGGAGAAGGGTTCTTGAAAACACAGCTTGAGATCGGTAAGATATATAACGTGAAAAAAGGTGTATATCATGCCCTCTTAATGGATAGGGATGCAAAGGTTCTGATTGTGGAAAACCATAATACCGGGCGTGATAACACCGAATATTACTACTTCAGATAGGTGAAAAATATGAAAACAGTACTTATAACAGGAGCCTGCATCAACACGGGCGTGGCAATAGTTGAAAAATTTGCAAGTGAAGGATACAACGTAATTTTTACCGGCAGAAGCATAGATAAGGTTGAAAACGCGGAAAGAATATACAGAGAAAAGTTCCCCGAGGTCAGGATTATCGGGTATGCCCTGGATTCCCTGCTTGACGAAAGAACGGTAGATGAGGAAGCAGTGGAAAATATGTTCCTTGACATAGACAAAAGAGGTCTTTTCGTAGAAACGCTGGTTCTTAATGCCGCTGACCAAGGACTTGGTATGAAAATATTTGAAAGTCCGCTGACCGACCTTATGAAGGTGATCAACACAAACGTGGTATGGAACTACTGCCTCTCGGAGCACTCCGCAAGGAGAATGAAGGAGTGTGGCGGTGGAAACATAATCTTTATTAATTCCAATACCGCCTACCGTGCGATTCCTGACAGGATAGCCTACGTTGCCTCAAAGGGAGGTCAGCTCGGGCTTATGCGAGCCTTAGCTCTTGATCTCGGAAAGTATAACATCAGAGTAAACGCGGTGCTTCCCGGAATGATAAAGACCGACAGATGGGAGAAAAATCCCGAGTTTTACAAAAACGTTCCCTCTCGCTTTACTCCACTCGGTGACGTTGCCGTAGGCGAGGACGTTGCGGATGCGGTGTACTATTTTGCCGCCCACGCACGCAACACCACGGGAGCCGAGCTTGTCGTAGACGGCGGAAATACCGTTCAGCTCTATCCGATAATCCCCGAAAAATGAAAAGCAAAGGCAATATCAAACCGATTTGATATAATCCCCTTAAACTAGTCTTGAAAACTTTTTGTTTTTTCAAGTGTCTACTCTAAGGGGATTATATCATTAACTTCGGAATGATATTGCCTTTGATTTTTACGCCGCCTTTTGAACGGTATTTGCACCGCAATGGATATATAACCTAAATTCTAAATAAACTATTCTCCTATTTCTCATTATGCTTGAACAGTTCGTTTATAATGCCCAAATCCCATAGAAGTCTTGATAAAACATATTTGTCGCGGATATCCTTTGTTGCTGAAAACGTAGTTTTTAAATCATCTGCGAGTCCTATATCTCGGGGCAGTTTTGGAGCGCCTATTGAATCAAGGATTGCTTCGATTTCTTTTCTTCTTGGGATTTCCTTTCGTATGATATCGCAAATTTTATCCCATTTTTCGAATATAATATCTAATCTCTTTCGGTGGCCTTTAAGGTCATATTTTCTCTCTTTTTTCTCTAATCCTATCATCGCGTCAGCCCCCTTGCCGACAAATGATTTCAGCGTTTTTGCCCACTCGTCGTAAGAGAAGGAATTGACATACTCGGTAGCCGTTTCTTTATGAGGGGAAATCTCTAAAAGTTTTTCATAAAGTCCTACAATGACCGTAGTTGCCACGGCACATTGAATTCCGTGAAGCTCGCTTTTTGTCCCGAACTCCAAACTTCTCATATCCCAGATATGTGAAATATAATGCTCCGCACCGCTTGCAGGCCTTGATACCTTCGCAAAGGACATTGCCGCTCCGCTGATCACAAGTCCTTCAAAAACTGCCTTAATCGCTTCCTCGTTTCGATTTAAGAGACCTGTCGCATTGTCTACACATTGTTTGAGCGACGTTCTCACCAGCTCGGCAATCCTCTCGCAGTAATATTCGCCGGTTATTTCGTGTGCAATTCTCCATTCGGCAATGCTTACGTATTTAGCAAGCATATCCCCGAAGCCTGCTTGTAGCATTTTGAGAGGTGCGTTTTTCAAAATTTGAATATCTCCGATAATTACATCCGGGCATTTGCTTGGAAGTGACACCTTCACTCCGTCCAGAGTCATAGAGGACGTAGCCGAAGCGTAGCCGTCCATTGACGGTGCGGTGCCAATGATAAAATACGGCAAGCCCCTGGTGGCTGCAAGTATTTTGCCGATATCGTTCATAACGCCCGAGCCTATAGAAATAACAAGATCGCAGGTTCTGTCAAAATGCATCACAGCACTTCCGACGGCACTTTCATCGGGCTCGACGTTTCCGGTCGGGAATACATATTTTTCGTAAGGGATACTGCATCTGTCAAGCACCGTGCAGACCTGTTCTCCTGCGGCGGAAAAGGTATTAGGATCCGCTAATAAAAATGCTTTTCGGCAGTTGAATTCGGTAATATATTCAGGCAACCTCTTTATCGCATCTTTTTCTATCACTACGTGTGAAAGGGCTATGGTGTGCTCTCTTCCACACTCACAAGCTTCTTTTGGAAAATTCCAAAGGATATCAATACTCATCGTTCAACCTCCATTTGCTTTGTCAAGTATATCAACAGAAAACAATCTGACCTTTTCAGCACCGTTTGTTGCAAGCCACTTGATGGATATAGACTGCGCGTTGACGCCAAGCGGAATGTTAACAAGACGGTGGAAATTGTTTTCTACCCGCCCAAACTCTTTTCCGTCTACATAGATAACAAAATCCTTTACAAGCGTAGAGGCTACTCTTACGGGCTTAAAGTCGAGTCCCGTGTGTAATTTCATTGCGAAAACCCTCATTTTCTTGTTATCGGAGATGCTTTCTCTAGTGAAATCGGGATCAAAGCAAATACGCAAGGAATCAACCGATTGGGGCTCTTTCCAGCTTAAAGTCAGCATATCCCCAATGCTTTGAACGATAGAGTTTTCATTTGCATCCGATCTTGGGCGTTCCATACCGTTGACGAGTACGTTTCTTTCTTCCTCTGATACGTTGATATCCGCATCTTTGGTTAGCGTACTGACCTCACGCTTTATGTGTGGAAGAAAAACGCCGTGATCCATAAGGAGCTTTTGTACCGTCCCCGTATATTTCATCGCCACCGCTCTTGGCAAAATACCTTTTGCTATGGCGACGGATGCCGCACATCCTACCGCCTGACCGAGCAATGCACAGGTGCCCATGACTCTCGTGGATGATAACGCCACGTGTGTTGTGCTGATGTTCCGTCCCGCAAACATCAGATTGCTGATATTCTTTGAGTATAAGCAACGCAGAGGAATGCCGTAAGGCTCGTGAACGGGTATCATCACCGACGGCAGGCGTGCTTCATCGTTTTTTCTCATTCCGTAAGGATTATGGTCGTCCATGGGCCAACCGCCATAAGCGATCTCATCCTCGAAGTGACCGCCGCTTTTAATATCGCCTTCGGACAAAACATAGTCACCGATATAACGCCTCGATTCCCGTTTTCCGGGTAAAGCTCCTACCCATTCAAGCTCCCAATTTTCCATTCCGTGATCACCGCGGTTTTTGATATGATCCCAAACGCCGTATATGCAAGCCAAAAGCTCAGCTCTTGTTTTATCCGCATCAAAAATACTGTTACATTCGCCACCAAGCTCAACCCACCACAGATTTGCGGCGCTTGTTCCAATTATGTGCTCTCTGATCTGAGCATGGACGCTTTGTCCCACGTCGCCTTCAAAGCAGGAGTCATCGGGATATACGTTGGCAAATGGCGGAGGAATGAATTTTACGGGATGATCTGTTTCTCGCGCTGCAAGGATAATAGACATTCCCATGCTTTTATCGTCCGCTTTTTCCTGTGCGAGCTGTTCGGAATATTCTTCCTTGGATTCTCTGCCGTGTCGGTATTCCGCTCCGACAAGCTCGGCAAGAATACTGTCACCGGAGCAATCAATGAAGATTTTTGCGCTTACCTCATGGAACGTATACGTAGTTAATTGCCATCCGGTTACGGAAAGTATTTGTCCATCGAAGCTCTCGGCGTCCAGGCAGGTCGTATTCATAAGAAGCTCGATATTTTTATTTTCCTCGACCATTCCATAGAGAGTGGCATCGAACACTGATGCGCAAAGCGTAGGATTGTAATAAATATTTCGCTCTTCAAGCTCGGATATCAAACCGGTTTCCCGATTGAAGATTCCTTTGGCACCTCTCACCCACATTCGGATCTCAGAGGATGCATTTCCTCCAAGCACCGGTCGGTCCTGCATTAACAAAACCTTTGCTCCGCCGCGAGCGGCCTCGATTGCCGCAAAGCATCCCGAAAGACCGCCGCCTATTATACAGATATCGGCAATGTGTTTTTTGACATTTGATATTTCCATAGTTATCCTCCGGTTCATATTGTGTCGGATAGTGGTTTCTCCTTAACGGTGTTAAAGAACTCCGTTTTTATAATAACATGACCTATTTATCAAAATACTTCGAAATTAAAAATGTGCGCTGTTGAAGAACCGTAGTCATTGGTTTTTCTTTCACTGTGATAGGTGGAAAGGGGAATAAGTCTTACCGCTTTTGCGGTCATATGTAAATTATGCTTTACAAATCGCTGGTGATTGTCGAATATTTCAACTGCGGTGTTCCATTCATCGTTTTCGTTTAAAACATCTATACGGTAATGCTTAATCAGACATTTTGGAAAACCAAACGTTGTATTATTGTACGTTTTAGGGAAAAACAGGGTTGACGACGTATGAAGTGCATCGGGGTTACCGTCGGTATATTCCCTGTCAAGATCACTGTCAAACACAAGGCGGACGCCTGTTATTTTAGTCGTTTTATCAAAGCTATAAGTAATGGCTTTATTGGTCTTGCCAAAATATCCGTTATCGTTTCCCCAGATTCTTCTGTCTGTTCCGTTTAAAAGCGCAGAAGGGTCCCCGTAATCTGCGGAAAGCTTAGCTCTTTTGGTAAGCTCCGAAGTCTCGCGTTTAAAGCCGGGCAAGAAGCAGTCATCATCCATAAGTGCCTTTTGTATTTCGCCTATTTTAGACTTTGTCGCTTCTCTCGGAGAAAGTCCGTATTTGATTGCAATCGCCGCAGCAGTTCCTACAGCCTGTCCTATCACTCCGATCGTTCCCATTACACGGGTTGAACTAAATGCGACGTGAGATGCACTGATATTTCTTCCTGCGAACATCAGATTCTCGATGTTTTTTGAGTAAAGCGAGCGAAGCGGAATGCTGTAAGGCTCGGAAAGTCTGCGTTTTTGCAAATGTCCTTCGCCCTTTGCATCCATACGGAAGCCTCCGGGCAGATGATTGTCGATCTGCCAACCACCGTATGCAACGGTATCGTCAAATCGAGGGCAATTTTCAACATCGTGCTGTGTAAGAACGTAATCGCCTACATACCTGCGGCTTTCTCTCTTACCGGGCAAAAAACCAACCCATTCAAGCTCCCAATTTTCCGCACCGTGATCACCGTGGTTTTTTATATGATCCCATGCTCCGAATGCAATCTTCAAAAGCTCATCTCTGATTTCTTCGGTGTCATCAATGCTGTTTTGCATACCGCCAAGCTCGATCCAATAAAAATTGGTATTTATCGCATATATGTTATGCGGTTTATTGTTCATTGCTTCATCCGTGGGGAAGTCGTACGCCCACGAAGGCGGCGTATAGGAAACGGGATGATCTGTTTCGCGGCACTGAAGTAAAATACTCATTCCCATAGTATGTTTATCCGCAGTATCAAGTCCGAATTCTTCGCCGTATTCGGATTTTGCTTCTCTTCCAACGCTGTATTGCGCACCGGTCAACGGAGCTAAAATGCTGTCGCCTGAGCTATCTACAAAGATGTTTGCATAAACCTCGTGCCATGTGTAAGTAGTGAGCTGAAAGCCTTTTATGCTTTTAATTACTCCGTTTTCGGTTGTCGCATCACTACAAGTGCAATTCAGTATGAGGTCAATGTTCGGCTCGAAGCGCACCATTTCATAAAGAAGCGCATCCCATGTGCTGTAATTTCGGGTTGGATTGCGATACATATTTTCAAGCTGCAATTCTTCCATAATTCCGGTTTCCTGCAAATCTCTTACACGAGTACCCGCTCCCGATATCCACATTCTGATTTCACTGCTGGCATTTCCGCCAAGCACGGGACGGTCGTGCATAAGAGCGACCTTAGCGCCGTGTCTTGCCGCGGAAATAGCGGTAAACATTCCGCCGATTCCTCCGCCGATGACACAAATATCTACTTTGTGCTGCTTGATTTTTAATGCTTCGTTCATTTTTTTCTCCTTTAGTGTTTGTCGTGCATTTTATTTGTCGGGAAATAATCAAGCCCAAGCCTGACCATCTGTTTCAAACTTGCAATATTATCTGCGGCTCTCAAGCAAATCTTTAACCCCATTTGGTGCGCAAGTATGACCTTTTTTTCGTCACATTGAAGAGGATCGGATATCGTCAATGAAAATCCGGCGTTGCCAAGTTCATAAAGATCTGTTAATCGTTTCTCGTCTGCAAAGATCCAATGTATAAACATATCCGGTGAGCATCGTCTGGTCTCTGTCAAATATGATAGCTCCGTTGAACTCATAACCACCTCGTTATCCGCAAATCCGTTTTTTCTCAAATGGTGGATAATATATTCCGCATCGTCCACCTTGAGTTCTATAAACGGAATGCTTCCAAAGCGTCTGCATATAGAAAGATATTCGGAGAATAACGGTATTTTTCTCTCGTCTGCATTGAAGCACTCCACACGGTTACCTTTGATAATTTCAAATTGATGCAGCTCACGATATGACATTTCGGAAATTTTGCCTACTCCGTTACAATACCCATTTATGGTATAATCGTGACAGCATACGATTTCTCCGTCCTTCGTAACGTGAAGGTCTGTTTCAATTGCCCATTGTCCAAGTAATCCTGCATAATAGAAGGACGGTAGAGAATTTTCGGGTGCAATGGGGGTAAATCCGCGATGACTGATAAAATGCGTTTTGGGAATTTCAAAAATATTCATTTATGTAGCAAACCTCCTATAACATTTTTGATTCTATCACACATCAATTTTTTTGTCAATATTTTATAAATCCATTGACAAAACCCTCACAAAATGATTATAATAATGATAGTAATGATTGCGTTTTGATTATAAGGAGAACAAAAATGCCAATATATAACCGTGAAAATCAATATATAAATTTGCTCGCGCAAAAGCCTCATTCCGTAAAGGAGCTTTCTGAAAAACTATTCATCAGCGAACCTACAACAAGAAGAGATGTTGCTATTCTTCAGAAAAAAGGCCTGTTGATTTGTAAAAGAGGCATTGTCACTTTAAAGACTAACTCGCCTGACCAAAGAATTCCTTTGTTCATACGGGATCTTGAACAAAACGAAGAAAAACAGGCGATTGCGAGAAAAGCCGCAAAGCATATTAAAGACGGCTATGTTATTATGTTAGACGCTTCAACGACCGCCTTTCATTTGCTTCCGCATCTTACAGAATTAAAAAACATCTTAGTTATCACAAACGGAGCAAAAACTGCTTTGGAAGCTACATCCATGGGAATCAGAACGATCTGCACCGGAGGGGAACTGATGCGGGAATCCTTTTGTTACGTTGGAACGGATGCAGAATCGGTGCTCAAGAATTATAACGCAGACGTTTCCTTTTTCTCTTGTAGAGGATTATCAGAAGATGGAATTGTTTCCGATAATTCAATCCTTGAAAATTCTATGAGAAAAATCATGATTAAAAATTCCAATAGGTGTTATCTTCTTTGCGACAGAAGTAAGTTTGGAAAAACTTATCTTAATACACTTTGCAATGTAGAAGATCTGAACGGTTTAATAACCGAGAAATAATAAAAAGTCCGAATTGAAGTGATAAAGCTTACTTCAATTCGGTTTTTTTATGCACATTACGCCGCCTTTTGCCAACGGTATTTGAGCGACAAAAATAATGATTTGACACTTCGTGGTCGAGTCCGCCACCATCACGTGAGTCACCGCACCAATGAGCTTGCCGTTTTGGATTATGCTCAATTTATGCCGCAGGCAATTCATTGCGAGTCATTTGACTCGCATTTAGCATATTCTCAATAATCAAGCGAAACGAGACGGCAAGAAACGCTTGTCAGCGAGTGAGCGCAGATTGCTTGTGAAATATGATGTGAAATTCATCTTTCGGAATATATAAATTTAGGGTAGTGTTAGCTATCTATGCGATAATCTGTAACGCGAGGGAGAGGTGCCATATGTTTTTGTGAAGGCTTTATAAAAGTCCGAGGTGGTATGAAAGCCTATTCTGCTTGAAATCTCGGAAATGGGCATATCCGTTCTCGACAGTAGCTCGGCGGCGATCCGACATCGCATAAGGGTTCGGTAGGCGATAGGCGGCATTCCGTATGCCGAAACGAAACGTCTGCGAAGCTGGCTTTCGCTCAGATGGCACTTTTGCGCAAGGATCTTTGAAGAATCCGAATCCGAGTAGTGAAGTGAAAGGTATTCCGAAATTTGCGAGACCGCGTCATCGCTTTTACTTGTTATATAATGTGGAGAAAAATGTTGAAATTCCTCGCGGGATTCGATAATAAACGCGGATAGGAGAAGTGCCGCCACCATATCGCCTTCCTGCGTCTTCCGTGCGCATGCTTCAATAATGCGCACAAGTAGCTCTGCTGACTTGGGATTTTCTGTGGGATGAATAACAGGCGGAATGCTTTGTGCATAAGAGGTTATGCCATCCTTTTTACTTTCCAATGCGGATGAAGAAATCAGCTGTTCCACGGTTACCGTATGTATATAGGCAAAACGGCAAATACAGGGGCTCGCATGGCTTATTGACCGTGAGTAGTGACGTCGTGACGGGGCGATGAAGATCAGATCACCTTTGGATACCGATGAAAAAACGCCTTCGGACAAAAATAGACCATCTCCACTTTCGCATATCCCTATTTCATAACGGTCATGATAATGAAGAAACGGAAAATCATCTGCGTATGGAAGCTTTGCGTAAAGGCCGCTGAAGTATACGGGCTCGCTATGTTCTGTCGGGAGCGGTGAAAAGTACGTATCATAGTGTGAAAGTGGCTGGTATGCTCGTTTTTGCATTATTTATGCACGCCTTTCTTGTAGTTTATGTGAAAAAAGTGTGCTATAATTATAGCATATGCATTTAAATAATGCAATAATGTTTTTGATATGCGAATCAAAATATCATAATAATCAGGAGAGAAATGATGCAAAAATACGATGTTGCGGCATATGTATGGCCGTCATACACGGGCGATGATATGAGAGCCCGACTGTTTTGGGGTGAGGGCTACGGAGAGTGGCAAACGGTTAACAACGTAAAAAGGAACAGCGTTGGAAAGCCGAAGGATTACGTTTGGGACAGACGTCCCCTTTGGGGTTATGTAAACGAGGCAAATCCCGACATAATGGAGATGCAGATCAACTGCGCTTATAAGCACGGAGTCAACGTATTCATTTATGATTGGTATTGGTATGACAACAGACCGTTTCTTGAGAATTGTCTTAACGACGGCTATCTCAAAGCAAACAATAACGACCTCGTTAAATTTTATATAATGTGGGCAAATCATAATGCAACTCACGTTTGGAGTATCGATCATTCCGACGAATACAAGAGCGAGGTTCTCTGGCGAGGTGACGTTTCCTTTGACACCTTCAAAACTATCGTGGGGCGTTGGATAGAAAAGTATTTCTCCCATCCGTCGTACTATAAAATCGACGGCAAGCCTGTGCTTTCAATCTACAGCATTACAAACTTTTTAAAGAGCTTTGGCGGCTTTGAGGGTGCGAAGGAGGCTATCGCCTATTTCAGAGAAGAAGTAAAGCGTGCCGGTTTTCCGGGACTTCACCTTCAGCTCATTCACAACGCCTTTGAGATGTTTGATTTCGACGGAAAATTTGGTGCAAGTGCATTAGATGCCTACGCCATACTTGATTTTGACAGCGTTACTCATTACAATATGGGAACGCAGAAGGAACGAAATCAGGACTATACCGAGATCATCAAGGCGCACAAGAAGGGCTACGACGAGATGGACGAAAGGGGAATCAAGTACTTCCCCGAGGTATCTCTCGGCTGGGATGCAAACCCCAGATTCCGCGAGTTTCAACCCTACATAACGACGGGTAACACTCCCGAAAATATCAAAAAAGCATTCATTCAGGCAAAGGAGTACATCGATAGCCATGATCTGCCTGCACCGTTGATCACGATAAATAGCTGGAACGAGTGGACGGAGACGAGCTATCTTCAGCCCGACAACCTTTACGGCTACGGATATCTTGAGGCAGTGAAATCGGTGTTCAAGGAGTCGGACGGAGAGTAAGAGTGTCAAGTCTCACAGTTTTCTTAGTGACAGTAGATTTTTACGCAAAACATAAAAACGCCGAGACGGAGCTATACCGCCTCGGCGTAAAACTTAGTTTTCTCCGGTTGTAAATTTAGTGTTATTTCTGTATTGAAATTATTGCAATAACTGCACTATAACACAAAAAATATTTGTAAATACTTAAAAGAGCAACGCCAATTTAATTTGACGTTGCTTTTAAGATTATGCTGCTTTATGCTGCATCTGACTTTCTGCCGCGTTCAGCATATTCTCAATGAAAATCCCATAACCCTCGGTAGGATCTGCGACGAGCACGTGCGTAACAGCACCGACGAGCTTGCCGTTTTGGATAATGGGGCTTCCCGACACGAGTGTGGTCAAGAAGGGACAACAGTTTTTTACAAATTATTGGCTGTTTTGACACCGTTTGTTAAGAAAACTGACCTTCGTTTAGTTTTTTGAGTGTATTTTGCCGTGCAAGCAGATGTCAACAGGCTCTTTTTCTTCATTTTTTTGCGTTTATAGACGAAGGAAACCTATGGATGATTCCTTTTAGATAACGCGGTATTAGTTTATTTCTTTTTTATACGCCTTATAGAAATGCATAATATTAACGTCCTCTGGCATATCGAGTCCGTGAGATCCCGCATTGTCCTCGATCTCGTGACAGCCGTGGTCCATAGCGTAGCCCATAAATACGTTATGCCCTTTCCAATGAGTCTGAATTAGCGAATCGAATATACCGTATGTCGCTGTATTTACCTTCAGCTCGGAAAGCGCTTCAATGCTTTCGGGGCCGCACTTGTGCATGCGTGTATCGTAGTTGGCGGCATGAATGGCGATGAAATCGTACTTGTCCTCCATGATCAGCTCGGCAACCTTTGCGTGAATATCCTCTACCGTAGCGCAGGGAAAATACGCCATATCTCTTTCGATAAAAATGCAGGAAAACGTGCATTTTCTATGCGATACTATTGCCGGCTTTTTACCTGCCCTGATGAGCGCATCGAAAACGGTATCTGCCTTCAGAACGTGTCTTTCGTATTTTCTTATTCCGTGAGCTTCGGGCTGCGTACCGGTGTACATCGTTGCAAAGCATACAGGAGTAACTGTGGGCATGGGTGCGCTGAAGGGGATTTTCAGATCGGTTCTTTCCTCGGTCTCCTTTATTAGATACGGATACTTTTCACAGAGCCACTGACCTATTGCGTCGGGGTTATACATAAGTATTCTGTCGGCCTTCTCACCGCCGAATATCTCATTTGCGTAGCTTAACATTTCGCGGTTTCCCTCTGCCGCACCCTCGGGAGATTCGATACCCATTATCTTGCAAAGTGCGTCCGCTACAGTATCAAGTGAGGTTTCATTAATAATATCGCTCATTATTATTATCCTTTAAATTATAATTTCTTTAGCCTTTCGTTTTTCAAAGTAAAATATGCTGTTAAATCCGCATTTCTTTAGTAGCAAAGCCGCGGAAGAAAAGTTATTCGCAATCCCCTCCTTGCTGTGCGCATCGCTTCCTAAAGTAACCATTCTGCCGCCGAGTTTTCTGTAAAGAGTCAAGATCTCATCAAGGTGGAAATTACAGCTTCCGCGTTCGTCAAATAGGCGTGCGGTATTTAATTCGAGAGCAATATCTCTCTTTATTATCTTCTGAAGTATTCTCGCTATCTTTTCTTCGAATAGCATTATATTGCTTTTTCTGCCCCATTTTCCGGATATATATCTGACGGGGCAGTGTATATGTGCCAGAATGTCAAAATCAAAGGCATCAACAGTCTCGGATAGCAGATCTAAATACAGATCTAAATACTCGTTAATCTCTTCATTTGTGGTCATATTGTTCTGAAAATCTATCCTGTTGTATGCAAGTGACCATCCTGCCTGCGGAACAAAATGCACCGAGCAAAGAATAGCATCAAAGCAGTCTAGAGAAAGTATTTCCTCTGCTTTTTTCGGGGCGATGGTGTATTCTCCCAGCTCTACTCCTGTTAAGATATTCAGTTGACCTCCGAATTTCTCTTTTGCTTCTTCAGCACTTTTTATGGATTCATTGATTTTTTTGTACGTATCACGCTCCATATAAAAGTTCATATTGGCGTGATCGGTTACCGTTATTCCGCCTACACCCTTTTTTATGGCAGACGCACATATTTCGGCAGTGGAGTTTTTTCCGTCTGAATGTATAGTGTGAGTATGACAGTCATAAAGCATAAAGATATCCTTGAAAATGTTTTTATTGATCGTTCTTAGAAAAATTATCCTACTCATCCATTATATACCGCAGAAAAGAAGATTTCCATTGACTTTTATGGTATTTTTATGTATAATACTGTCATGTTGTGAGGAGAAATGAAATGAGTGAAAAATTTGAAAAAACAAGATATGTGCTTGGCAAGGGGTGTACACTCAGTCACACCGTAGGTATGAGTGCCGAAAGATCCACACTGTCTTACTATCATTATAACACAGACTGCGTGTTCTACTATTTTATAGAAGGCGGAGGAAATATAAAGATTGAGGGTAACAATTACCCTGTCTCAAAGGGAGATTTGATACTTATAAATCCTTCTGAACTTTTTGTATGCGAAATAGAGGGAAACGCCCCGCACGAACGACTTGTTTTGCGTGTAAATTATGGCGTTCTGGATAATTTCTTGCAAGATGGCACCTCTCTGCTCTTTCCTTTGTACAACAGAAAAAAAGGTAGCGGTAACTATATTTCAAAGGACAAAGTTGAAAAAACGGGAATAAATAATTGTTTGAAAGAGATTTATATCCACGCAAAGGCTGATAATCCGTCAAATAATATTCTCGCAATTTGCAAGGCGGTTGAGATGGTGAATTTATGCTCCACACAGATCAGTTGCTCGGATACGAAAACCGAGAATAACTCCGGGAATTCGCTTATAAATGAAATACTTGTTTATCTCAATGAACACTTTTGCGATAATATTACTATTGAGGATATTGCCGTATCATTTTACATCGAAAAATCATATCTTTCTCACCTGTTTAAGAAGTGCGTAGGTATTTCGCTGTGGAACTACGTTATTTACAAAAGGCTTAATCATTTTAACGATATGATATGCAAGGGTGCGTCTATTGAAGAGGCGTGTACCTCTGCCGGATTTCAAAACTATTCAAATTTCTTCAGACTGTATAAAAAATACACGAATACGACACCGTCCGAGTTTAAAGAAAGAATGCACAAGAGAACAATCAGCAAAATAGTGAGCGATTAACAACAAAAGCTGTGCTTTTCTCAAAAAAGTGATTGCGAGGCTCATGGTATGCTTTGCAAAGATAAAAAACATTTAAGACAGTTCATATTGTGGTATAAAAAGGCAATATCAAACCGATTTTCAAATTTCGGAATGATATTGCCTTTTATCTTTACGCCGCCTTTTGCATCGGCATTTGCGCCGCGTTTAACATGTTTTCAATGAAAATACCGTACCCCTCGGTTGGATTTGCTACCATGACATGGGTAACAGCGCCGACAAGCTTGCCGTTTTGGATTATGGGACTTCCCGACATACCTCTGACGATGCCGCCGGTGAGGGCTTTGAGGGCGGGGTCCGTAACCTTAATTTTGAAGGATTTTGAGCCCTCGGAGCTTTTATCTATTTCGGAAATTTCTATTCTATATTCGCATCTTTTGCCGTTTCTTATCGTCGAGATAATGGTCGCCTCACCGTCGTGAAGCTCGCTCTTGCTACCAACGGGAATTGCCGTTGCACTTCTTGCCTCGTCAATATCAAGTATACCGAAAACTCCGCATTCCGAGTTGGTGTATAGGTCTCCGAGGTCGGTGTCTGTCAGTATTCCCGTAAGCTCACCGGGCTTTCCTCGTTCGCCCTTGTGAACTCCTCCGAGAACTACCCCCGACACGTCTCCCGAACGCATGGAAATGATCTCTCCGCTCTCGGAGTCGCAGATTCCGTGTCCGAGACCTCCAAATGCTCCGGTTTCGGGATCAATGAAGGTCACAGTACCTATTCCCAAGGCTCCATCGCGGAGCGAAATACCAAGCTTGTAATGACCGTCTTCGAGAGTTGGCATCACCTCTATTTTTATCTCCTCGCTGCCATGACGAGCCCTGACGGTTATACTCTCACCGCCCGAGCTGCTGACGATTTTCGAGATGTCATCTATACTGCATACGTCCTTCCCGTTTACCGAAAGAATAACGTCGCCCCTCTTAAGAGCGGGTATTCTGCCGGGATCGGTGACGGTTACGTGATTTTGCCTGATCTTAACGCCGAAAACGTCGCCGCCGGGAATAAGCGTTTTTACGCGTTGATTTTTATCTTCTCCAAAGAAAAGCTCGAGAAGTCTTGAGCCGACCTTGACGTCCTCTGCCAAGGTCGCAACCGTTTCCTCATCCTTTGTCGAGTGCTCCGCCGCCTTGATCGGAACCGTGAGGGAAGAGAAGAGGGTATATATAGTAAGAAGGAAGCAAAACGCCCTTCTTTTTTTTATGAATTTCATTCTTTTCACCTTTGCCTTGTCATTGTTTTGCTATATTTTAATTTGCTACGAAATCTCCTCCTGTATGTGTTACAAAATAAGGAAAGTCGAATGAAATTAAAAAGCAGATGCGCTGTAATTAAAACGCATCTGCTCGAATATTGAATTTGATTTGTGAAAATAGCCGTAATCAAGTTTCTTGTTCGCTAGCCAATACCAACCTAAATCGAATACGCCAAAAGCGGCGAAAATTCGTGCTATTTCTCGAAAATTCACTTGCAAAGTCCACACTTTGCTTCACTCATTTTCATAAAATATCATCAAATTTTCACCGCTTTTGGTAAGAATTGTTTTAAGAGAGCAGATTTTTTCGCAGAAAAAGTCAAAAAGTTGAAGCGATATGCGGATATCACAAGGCTTTTTGGCGCATTTATGCGAAAAATATGTCTCTTAAAACGTATTTGATTAAGGTTGGTATTGGCTAAAGAAGACCTCTCTGAACAGTCTTTCGAGCCGAGCTCTTGCAAGAAGCTTGGTGAATACGGTAAGAACAGTAGGCTTGAATACCGCTTTTGAGAAGCAAAGACCGCTCTTCGCTCTGATAGCTTCAAGTCCCGCACTTCTGGCTAGTTTTATAATTTCACGCTCGAACGAACGGTCGAAAGCAGTTCCGTCATTGTAGAACATTCCTATTGAAAAAACGTCGGAATTGCAACCAAAATTTACATTAATAAGCTTTTTTAGCTTGGATTCCTCCACCACACGCTTTAAAAGCTTGACCAAATAGTATTCAGAAATTTTGATATATTCAAAGGAGCTTATTTCTGTGCTGATATCGACTATGCCCTTATAATTGTCTCGTAAAAAGCCCGAGGCAATTTCAATGAAATCAAAAGCTGAGTAGGTGTTTTCCTTCCGGTCGAAAAACACTCTGTCTGAAATTGTGTTCTTGGAATTGAATCGGGATTTTTGCATGATCAATCCATAGAAATGTTCGAATGCTCAACGTCGTCATAGTTTTTGGTATAAGAAACACCGTTTTTCATCGCTGCCTTGATATTTGCAATACTTTTACCGACAAGATTATCTATGTACGAGGCACGTATCGTTTGATATTCAGCGGTGAAATGCTCGTCAGCTTTTTCAAGCTTATACAAAATGTATGAACCGGGATCGTCTCCTTCGGTCTTTATGACACTGCTGACCTTTCCTTTTTCAAGAGCAAGAGCTGCTGCGGTAAAATCTCTGTAATAAAGATCGTTGAGAGCGTACTTGCCGATAATACTGCCGCTGACCTTACCGTTTTTGATAAGCTCGCTTTCAAGTCCCATAGAATGATTGATAATATAAAGTGCTACGTCAATATCACCGGAAAGCCCGCTCATTTCACTTCTGATCGCTTCAAGAGCCAAATCGCTCTTTACACCATCTTGATAAAAGATGTAAAGAACTCTTGCGCACTCCTCACCGTAGTAGTAGGCACGCACGTCCTCTTCCTTTATATCGTAACCGTCACCGAGATTTCCGAGAACGGCATCTACTCTTCCTGCATAATATTCGTTGATTGCCTCGAGTGCGAGCTCATATCTTATAAGCAGGGTACTTACCGAATAATTCAGGTTCATCTGTTTGAGTGATTCAAGGTAGGCATCGTAATCACCGTCGTGACCGACAACGTCGCTGCCGTTGCCCTCAACACCGATTCTTACCGTCTCTGTTATCTGACTTTCAAAATCGTCCGAATAGGGATCTATTCCCAAGCTCTCGGCAAAATGAAGGGTGGCGTAAATGGTTGCCGCCTTGTCTATTATAAGCTCATTTATCCTGTTTATGTATTCGCCTTTGTTTGCACTGCTCCAGACCGAACGGTTGCCACCGTCCACCTGATCTCTGTAAGTAAGGAAAAAGGCTCTGTAAAGCTCATATCTTACGTCATATTCATCATTACCGACGGGAAGCGACATAATCGCCTTTGCCTCCTCCTTGGTGCTCTTGACCGGCTTGTATTCATCCGAGCAGGATGCGAGGGAGAAAATGGTTGCGCTTAATAGCAGAATAGCTAATATTTTTTTCATTTTTCCGATCCTTTCAAAAATTCTCCTTTAATTTTAACAGATGTTTGTTAATAAATCAAGTACAAATGGAAAAACAGAGTGATTTGCTGTGAAGAGTTATATCTATAACGTGCATGCACCCGCACGTACGCACGAAAAAATTGAGAAATTTTCAAAAATTATTGAAATGCCGTGGAAAGTATGTTATCATATACCCGAGCAACACTTGTCGGGGCTTTTGCTCTGCTCAAATACTTTGCGAAAGGTTTTTAAAAAATGGACGAGATCTACACAGTTAAATTATCCAAGGTAATCAATGAATTTTCTCTCGAGGTGTTTTATCTTCCCGACCTGCCTGAGAATATAGAAATATCATGCTCCGGTATTAACCGTCCCGGACTTCAGATGGTGGGCTTTTACGACCATTACGAGCAGGAGAGAATGCAGATAATCGGCAAGGTCGAGTATCTTTATCTTGCTAAGCTTTCCACAGAGGAGAGATATGCTCGGCTTGACGAGTTTTTTGCTACTAAGCCCGTAGGTGTTATCTATACGACAGGTCTTGACATAGACGACCGTACCGTTGAGATGGCCGAAAAGCACAGAGTTCCTCTTCTCAGAACCGCAAAGTCCTCCTCGGATTTCATGGCGGCACTTATTGCATATCTTAACGTTGCCCTCGGACCGAGAATTACCAGACACGGCGTTCTTGTAGAGGTTTACGGTGAGGGTATATTGCTTCTCGGTGACTCGGGCGTAGGTAAGAGTGAGACTGCTATCGAGCTTCTCAAAAGAGGTCACCGTCTTATAGCCGACGATGCCGTCGAGATCAAGCGAGTTTCCGCAACCACTCTTGTCGGACGTGCTCCGGAGATCATAAAGCATTACGTTGAGCTTCGAGGAATAGGTATAGTTGACGTAAGAAGGCTCTTCGGTATGGGTGCGGTCAAGGAGACCGAAAAGATTGAC
>JAZRMT010000166.1:0-59483 GCA_045647805.1 Eubacteriales bacterium
GACTCCGAAGAAGACAGTGGCGAGCGATTTTGTATGCTTACCGAAATAGAGGAGAACAAGAGCAAATACGATAGACGGGATTATGCAAGGAACATAACGCTTGAGGATTTTTGCAAGGATTTCAGGAATTATGCGGCAAGCAAACACGGACTGTATTACGATATATCGGATATAAGGAAGTTTGTATCGGGTATGGCGGTATCGCACATATTGATACTCCAAGGAATGTCCGGAACGGGAAAGACCTCGCTAGCCCACGCATTCGGAGATTTCGTGGATAACGAATCCACAATAATACCGGTACAGCCTATGTGGAAGGAAAGAACCGACCTTGTAGGATATTATAACGAGTTTACCAAGAAGTTCAATGAGACGCTGCTGTTAAGAAAGATGTATGAGGCGAATTACAGTCATGACATCTATATAACGGTGCTTGATGAGATGAACATAGCAAGGGTGGAGTATTACTTTGCGGAGTTTTTATCTCTGCTTGAGCTGCCGAAGGCAGAAGAGAGATACATAGACGTAGTGTCGGACAAATGGGAAACCGATCCGAAGCAATTGGTGGACGGAAGAATAAAGCTGCCCGAGAATATGTGGTTTATCGGAACGGCGAACAACGACGACTCGACCTTTGCGATATCGGATAAGGTATATGACAGAGCGATGATATTGAATCTTGATGCCAAGAGCGAGAGATTTACCGCCCCGAATCCGGGAAAGACGCATATATCCTACGATCAGTTTACAAGACTGGTAAAGGAAGCGATAAGCGAATACTCGATAAGCGGAAGAAACAGGAAGCGACTCGAGGCACTTGACGCATATTTGATAAAGCATTTCCATATAACCTTCGGAAACCGAATCATGAAGCAGATAAGAGAGTACATACCGGTATATATAAGCACCGGAGGCGAGGAGCTTGAGGCGCTTGACGATATACTTTCAAAGAAGGTAATGAGAAAGCTTGAGACACAGAATCCGATATACTTAAGGAATGCGGCGGAGGGACTTTTGTCCTATCTTGACGAGCTGTTCGGTGTAGACGGAATGCCGAGGTGCAAGGAGTATATCCACAGATTAGAGCGGAATGCTTAAAACATATAGAAAAGAAGATTTATTATGAGAAAAACCGGACTCATTAATTTAATATGCTCACTGATAGCGGTAGTGGTCGTTGTCGTTTCAGTTATGCTCGTAATGGTGTTCAATAGGGTTATAGAGTTCGAGCGAGAGGAGATTATATTATCCTCCTCCAGCGCCATAGCCAATTATAACGGTGAGGCTCTGACGGATAACGGTTGGCGTCTTCTCGGCGGAAAGCTCAAGGAGGGACACAAGCTTTCCGTTCAGGTAACAGGCTCTCAGACCGGTGTAGGTATAAGCGAAAACTATATTAGTGCAACAGTGCTTGACAGTGACGGAAACGACGTTTCCGAGGAGTACAAAATATCCTACCGTCCCGGAGTTCTTAACGTTAAGGCGCGCGCTCTCGATATCGTTGCGGCGAGCGACCTTAAGGTCTACGACGGAACTCCTCTTACCAAGGACGGCTACACGGTGGATTCTCCCTATTCGCTTTTGCCCGGACACGAGCTTCAGGTTACGGTGTCGGGTAGTATAACCGAAATAGGCGAGACTGCTAACGTTATATCCGAGGTTAAGGTGACAGACCGCAACGGCAAGGACGTTACCCGTAATTACAGCATCAAGACTACAAGCGGAAAGCTGATAGTGTATTCTCACGATACCCTTGTTATCGAAACCGAAAGCGATGCTAAATATTACGACGGAACTCCTCTTACCAACAGTAACTGGAAGATCGTTTCGGGAGAAACTCGTCCGAACCACATTCTGAACGTGGACGTTACGGGAACGATAACCGACGTCGGAACTGCGGAAAACTCCCTTGAGGCAACGATCACCGATTCCTTTGGCAATGACGTAAGCTCGACTTACAGTGTAATATACAGACCGGGAGCGCTGACGGTTATAAGAATGCCCGTCACTGTTACAAGTGCCGATGCAACCAAGGCGTACGACGGCACTCCTCTGACGAAAAACAAGTTTACCGTAAGCCCTTCCACGGCGAATAATGAAAATGCATCCTTCAGGGTAGGAATAACCGGCAGCAGAACCGACGTTGGAAGCTCTCCCAACACGATAACGAGCTGTATAGTTCTTTCCCCCTCCGGGCTTGATATAAGCAGTAATTTTGAAATAACACTCGTTCCCGGAACCCTGACGGTTACCGCTCCCGAGACACCCGAGCCTAAAAGACTTGAGTTCAAGAGCTACGGTGCGGAGAAGGTCTATGATGGTACTCCTCTCACTAACGAAAATTGGAAGATGATATCGGGTACCCTTATGGACGGACACAAGGCAGAGGTCTCGGTGACCGGAACCATAACCAATAAGGGCAGTGCGGATAATTCCATGAGCGTTGTTATAAGAGATGAATTCGGAAATGACGTATCCCTTATGTACGAAATAGATAAAGACTTAGGGGTGCTTAAGATCCTGCCTGTTACGGTCATGGTGACCTCGTCTTCGGCAGAGAAGATCTATGACGGAGAGCCTCTTACAGACGGCGGATACGAGGTATATCCTGCATTTCTTCAAGATGATTACGTGTTTAAGGTTGACGTTGTAGGTAAGAGAGTTGACGTAGGCTCCTCTCCCAATACCATAGCATCCTGCAAGGTCTATAACCTTCTTGAGGAGGACGTGTCATCGAATTTTGACGTAAAAAAGGTTGAAGGCACTCTCAAGGTCGTTGAGAATGAGGATGATCTGAAGCCTCAGCTTGAGTTTAAGAGCTTCGATGCGGAAAAAAAATACGACGGAACTCCGCTTACGAATACCGACTACGAGCTCGTTTCGGGAGAGCTTCTTCACGGTCACAGAGCCGAAATACAGATGTTCTCATCTATAACCGAGGTAGGTAAGTGCTCAAACGATATTATAGTTAATATTTACGACGAGGACGGAAACAACGTTAACGACAGCTACGTTATCAAGACCGATCCCGGAATATTAAAGGTAGATTCCGTCCCGCTTACGGTGACTACGGGAAGTGCGATGAAGGATTTCGACGGTACGCCTCTGGTGGAAAACAGCTATGAGATGTATCCTGTAAACGCTCTTGTAGGCGATCACATCCTTAATCTCGAAATATCCGGCAGTATAACATCCGTGGGTATGGCTGAAAACACGGTATCCTTCTGGCAGATAGTTGACGGAGAGGGAAATGACGTTTCGGATCTATATGATGTGGATATTGAATACGGCATCCTCAAGGTCAATGGCGAGGGCGGTGAAGTAGGCGGAGAGGACATAGGCGGCGGTACCTCTATCGGTGGCGGCACAAGCAGCAACGTGGTCGTATATCGTGTAACCGGTGAGACGACTGATACTATTTACCTCAAGCACAGGAGCTACGGAAGATACAACGATACAAAAGACGGCTGGGAGGAGGCTCCTGCCTTTAACGGAAGACTCTCGGACGGCGCATCCTACTACTTCCTTCCCTCGTACGCCCTTGAAAACAGCGGAAAGCGTACTTTTGTCTGTCAGATAAAGCCGCTTATCGACACCTTCGTTCTTCCGTATTATTCAAGCGGAGCAATCACTTACAATTCGAGTGAGAGCGTTATAAAGGGCGATGCCTCGGCTCCGTATTCTGTGGAGTATTACGATTGGAACTCCACGTCGGGCTTAGTGCTGCCCGGCAGATATTCTTTGGATGAGCAGATGTATAGATCCTTTGTAAAGGAATACTATCTTCAAATAGATAGCGAGACGCTTGCGTATATGAATACGATAATCGATTCTCAGGGATTTGTGGGAACCGATCCGGCGATCATCAGCAAGGTCGCATCTTATATAAAGACTGCGGCGGATTATAGCCTTGAATATGACAAACAACTAGATCAGGCGGACAATATCGTAGTTGCCTTCCTTGACGAATACAAGGAGGGAATCTGTCAGCATTATGCAAGTGCGGCGACACTTCTGTTCAGAGCACTCGGTATTCCGGCAAGATATACGGTCGGTTATACTGTCAGTGTTAAGGCGGGCGTGGAGACCGACGTAAGAGAAAATATGGCTCACGCATGGGTAGAGGTTTACGTTGATGGAATAGGCTGGGTAAACGTTGAGGTCACGGGATACGGAAGCTCTGCGCTTGATGAAAATAAGCCGAGAAAGCTTATCATCAAGCCCTCTGACGTCGAGGCAATGTACGACGGCTCTGTGCTTTATGCAAAGAACAACGTAACCGGAAACGGATTGGCGGATATCCTTGCCGAGGGATATACCTACGAGGCTAAAGTAGAGGGATCCCGCTCCGAGCTCGGCATAGGCGAGAGCTACGTAAGCGAATTCAAAATATACGACCTCCGAGGTAAGCTGGTATATGATAAGTCAGCAGGTATCGGAGCGGAAAAATTCGACGTTACGTACCAAAAGGGCAGACTCCATCTCTATTTATCTCTTCTAACCTTTACCAGTGAGGATCACACGAAGGAATACGATGGGCAAGCACTTGTAATCGATCCTAACGAATGTGTGCTTTCCGGATTTTTGGAATACGGATACAGCTACGTTATAAATTCTATTCCTTTGTATAGAGATGCAGGTCAGACGGTTAACGAGTTTAACGTAGATATATACAAGGACGGAGTTCTTTGTAACGATCATTACAAAATAAAATACGATTACGGAAAAATAACGATAAACGCCAAGGAGATAACCATTGCTGCGGGAAGTGACAGTAAGGTATACGACGGCACAGCGCTTACAAGCAATTCGCTTGTGTATGATGAAAGCGATCTTGCCTACGGCGATTACGTTTATGATTTCGTGATATCCGGCTCTCAGACGAATATTGGAAAATGCTCCAACGTTTTGAGATCGGTGGTTATTAAGAACGGTTTGGGTGAAAACGTCACCGGCAACTATCGTATCAAGATGGAGGACGGACTGTTGACGGTTACCGAGCCGTAAAACAAACAAGGGTGGGACTTATGCAATACGAAAAATACGAAGCCAAGGTTAAGAAAATAGCCGACGTACTGAAGTCAATATTTAGGCATATGACGAAAATAATCATATGCACTTCTGTCGTGCTTGTCATAACTGCGGCGTTGCTTGCTACAAAAGGAATAATAGTCAGCGCAGAGTCCTGCCCCGAGGAAATAACCTACGGAGAGGAGCTTGGATACAGCGCCAAGGCGTTCCTCAGTAAGGTAAAATACGAATATAAGCTAAAGGGAAGCGACGAGTGGACCGAAAATGAACCGACCTTACCCGGAGAATACCGTGTAAGAGCGGCGGCAAAGGCACTTTTCGGTTACAGATACAGTGATGAGGAGAGCTTTATCCTTAAGCCAAAGGAGCTGACTGTCGGAATCGTCAATGGCGGTATAATATACGGTAGCGATCCGGTAATCGTTGCGGATACCGTATATGAGGACAGCGTGGTTTGCGACGGATTCGTTTATAACGAGGATAGGACCTCGGTCGTGGCGGATATCGACTCTGTTAAGGTACTTAACTCTCGAGGAGATGACGTCACCTCATGCTATGTCATAAAGACGGAGAGCGGCGATATATATTTCATCGACCGTCCGATCACCGTCACCGTGCCCGATAGCACCAGGGTTTACGACGGCACCCCTCTTACAAGCTCTGAATATAAGTTAAGTGCGGGAACGCTTGCTGAGGGAGATCGGCTCTTCGTTACCTTTAGCGCATCTATAACCGATGCGGGAACGGTTCGCAACAGTGTCGATTATTACATACTGAACGGGCTTTCCGAGGACGTTACAGAAAAATATTCCGTAACGCTTAACGAGGGAAATCTCACCGTTACCAGAAGAGATATTATTATTGAAACGGCATCGCTTGAGGTCGTTTACGACGGCACCGAACACTCTCGGCGGGAATATTACGTAAGCGGAGGACTCGGACTTGCAAAGGGAGATTCCATAAGCGTTAACGGTTGGACATCCCTAGGTGAAGTCGGGAGCTCGGAGAATTACTTCGGATATAACATTTTTAACTCAGACGGCGAGGACGTCAAGGCCAATTATTCGATCACCGAAAAATTAGGAACCTTAACGGTGAATAAACGCCCAATAACCGTTTCCACGGGCTCGGTGAGTACAGTATACGACGGAGATAAGCATTACAGCTCCGATTTTACCGTCAAAGGAGATTACGGTCTTGCTCCCTCTCACACCGCGGTGGCGGTAGATTGGGATACGTATATTGACGTAGGAAGCTTTGAGAACCGAATTGAACTTGAAATAAGCGACGCCTATGGCGAGTATATAACCGATAACTACTCGATAAGCTACGAGTACGGCAGCATTGAAATAACCAAGAGATCTCTTGCCGTTACGACCGGAAGCGAAAGCTTTGTTTACGATGATACCGAGCAGGGATGTTACGATCTTACGGACACCGGGCTTGCCGTCGGCGATGAAATAAACGTATACCGTTATTCCACCTTCGTTGAAGCGGGAGTTTATGAAAATGCCATAGAATTCGGTATATACGATTTCGAGCGAGGAAAAGACGTGACCGCAAATTACGAGATAACGGTCACAAACGGAACCGTAACCATAGAGCGGCGTGCTATTACCGTAAAGAGTGCGGATAAAAAGTGGACGTACGACGGATATACCCATTACGAAGACTCGGTGGTTGTCAGCGGACAAGGCCTGGCTTACGGCCATTCAACAAGAATAGATACAAAAACCGAGCTTAAGGCTGTTTCAAAGCGGCAGAACGTACTTACCGTATCGGTCTTCAGAGCTGATACGGACGTAAGTGCCAATTATATTATAAACTATGAGTACGGCACCGTTGAGGTTGAGGTCAGGGAAATAACCGTAGTTTCAGAGGATGCCGAAAAAATATACGACGGTGAACCGCTTTACCGCAGAGAGCCTTACATAGCAGATTTCCCAACCATACATACGTTTAAGGTAATTTCAAGCACAAGCATTACCGATGCGGGTACTGCCGCCAACGTGATCGAGAAATATGATATTCTTGATGAATCGGGTGAGAGTGTTCTTTCAAATTACAGCGTTAAATTAATTGACGGATCTCTTACGGTAAAGAAGAGACCGATCATCATAACTACCGAAAGCGCAGAGAAGATCTACGATGCGAAGCCTCTTACCGCATCGGGATGGCTGGTAAGCGATGATTCCGTGTATGACCTTGTTCTTGGGCACAAGATATCGGCAAATACGCCTATCGGCTCTCAGACCAATGCAGGCGTCAGCGAAAACGGTTATACCGGCGAAATAAAAATACTCGCAAGTGAGGATGTAACCGGAAACTACGATATTACCCCAAGACTCGGCACTCTTACGGTAAATAAGCGTCCCGTAATAGCGATTACCGACGATATTAACGCTGTATACGATGCGAAGGAGCATTATGACAGCGACGTAAAAGACGGAGCTCCCGAGTCGGGATATTATCCTCTTTGCGATGGGCATAGCTTTGTCGTTACCGATTATCCTATCTTCATAAACGCGCAAACGGGCGTTAAAAACACCGTGGAGTTCTATATAAGCGACGGCACCGATGACGTCGGTGCAAACTACGATATTACCGAAAGGTACGGAATGGTTAATATCGCAAAGCGTCCGATAGTATTTAAGACCGAAGATATCAAGCTGGTATATGACGGTAAGGACCATTACGACGATACTTTGACGGTTTATATAGATCCCGATGATTCCGATAGCTATTACGATCTTTGCGACGGACATTACACGGTGGTAACCGACTATCCGATCTTTAACGATGCGGTTTCGGGTAAGGAAAACCTTCTTTACTTCTATATTACCGACGGTACAGGCGATCTTACCGACAATTATGATCCCGAGCAAATATGCGGAAAGGTAGATATTGCTAAGCGTCCCGTAACCTTCACCACCAACGAAATAGATTTGGTATATGACGGACAATGGCACTCGGATAACAGAATAACTCTATATCTGGATCCGGATATGCCGGAGGTATATTACGACCTTTGCGACGGTCATATAGCCTATGCTGACGGCTATCTCAGCTTCTGCGATGCGGTGGAGGATGCCGAGAACGAGGTTTCGGTGATTATCAAGAACGGCGAGACGGAAGTAAATAAAAATTATGATATCAGCGTAATATACGGAGCAGTCAATATTGCCAAGCGTCCGGTACATATCAGCACGGTCAGCTATAATGCAATGTACGACGGTTTGGATCATACCGATTATTCCGTGACGTATAAGACGACCGACGGAAAGCATTATCCTCTTTGTGACGGACATACTTTGAAGGTTACCGATTATCTTGTAATAAAGGACGTAATCAGTAAAGCCGATAATGCTATTGAGTATTACGTGGCAGCCGGATATAGCGACGTTACAAAGAATTACATCTTTACTGAAAGCTTCGGTGAGGTCAATGTGAGCAAGCGTCCGATAACCGTTGTCAGCTCGGATTACGACGGAATTTACGACGGATACGAGCATTCCTCTGAAAGTACCCTCAGCACAGGTGCGGGCGGATACGGTCTGTGTACCGATCATTCCTTCAAAATCAAGAGTGCTACTTCGATAAAGAACGTGGTGAAAAACGCTGATAATGATATAGCTTTTGATATCATTGACGGCAAAAATGTTACGGTTAGCTCAAATTACGATATAACCTTAGTTAAGGGCAAAATAAACGTCGAAAAATTCGAGCTCGTTATTATCACCGGCTCTAAGAGCTTTGTTTACGACGGAACGGAAAAGAAGTATCAGCGCTTTACAGCAGTGAACGCCGATGCTTATAAAAACGTTGGCGTAGGCTCTGTCGGTTATCTCAATGCAACCACCGTCAAGAACGTGGGAAGTGCGGATAATAGCTTTGATCTTACCTTTACCGACAAGGAAGGCAAGGATTCAACCGCTAATTTCAAGGTAGTGATTCATACTAAGGGTGTGATCACCGTTACCGAGAGACGGATATCGGTAAAATCCGGAAGCCGTTCCAAGAGCTATGACGGTTATCCTCTCTACTGTCACGAAATGCTTACCGATGACGAAAGTGAAAATCCGCTTGCTATGGGCCATACCCTTACCGCAAGCTTCACCGGAAGCATTACCGAGGTGGGAAGTGTTTCCAACTATTACGATTTTGACAGCGTAAAAGTGTTCAACGGAACGGAAGACGTCACCTCGAACTATGATATCTGCAAATTTAACTTAGGAACCCTGGAGATCAAGGAAAGAACTACGCCCTCTACCAACATCGGGCTGCCTCCGTCGGACACAGAAGGCGACGGTGACGGAGATATACTTCCTCACTACACCGTTTTGTCCGAGGCTGACGGAAGAATATATCTTAAGCTGAGTAGCTACGGTGCATTTAACGGCAATTCTTGGAGTGCTGCCGATGAGTATTCCGAGCTTTATTACGGAAAGAGTGCAAGCTATATACTTCCTCTTGTGCTTCAGGCGGCGGGAAAGACCTCTTACAGAGTGACGGTTAAGTCCGAAAATGAAAAGTATGCTGAGCCATATTATACCGTTGACGGAATGATAGAGAGCGACGTTATGGCTTACGGTAACACCGAGGAGGCGTATACGCTTCGGTGCTTCATAGAGGATTATTATGACTTGGCTCCCGTATACGTGTGGGTACTGTCGGAATATGAGGCGGAGTACCGAGAATTCGTTTACGGTCAGTATCTTGATATCGACACCGAAACGATGGAGTATATGCGTAGTGTAATTATCGAGATGGGCTTTGATAAGAGCGATGATGATATCATCACTAAGGTTGCCGAGTATATCAGAGGCTCTGCCGTGTACGATCTTGATTATAACAGATCTCTCGACAGCTCCTATAACGTGGTGCTTGATTTCCTTTCGGTTTACAGAAGGGGAGTATGTCAGCACTACGCAAGTGCGGCTACAATGCTTTACAGAGCTCTCGGTATTCCCGCAAGATATACCGAAGGCTATGTCGCAGACGTATCGGCAGGCGTTCTTACCTCGGTAACCAAGGATGATGCTCATGCGTGGGTTGAGGTCTACGTTGACGGTCTCGGTTGGATGAAGGTTGAGGTAACAGGCTCCTCGTCCTCCGACGATTCGGAAGAAATTCCGGACGTAACAAGTAAACACCTGGAAATAAGACCGACAAGTCACAGCAAGCTGTACGACGGTACGCCTCTTGTTGCCGAGAACGAAATTGACATTTACCACGGAAACATTGGCGAGCTATTGGCAATGGGTTATACATATTCGGTTGTCGTCAGCGGATCCATAACCGATCACGGTACCGTGGCAAGCCGTATTATAAGCTTTGTTCTCTACGACGAAAAGGGAAATGACGTAACGGATGAATTTGTGATAAGCTATTCAACCGGAACTCTCAAGGTGATTAAGGGAGTTATCAAAATATATCTTCACGAAAAGCATTACGAGTACAGCGGAATTGCGTATCATTATGATAATGACGAGTACGTTCTTATAAGTGCTCCTGCGGGTACAACGCTCGTTATTAATTCGATAAACATTTCTCTTAAGGACGTAGGAAGCATAAACTCCGATTTTATCAATTCCTGCATTGACAGTTATATCGACTATTCCGTATACGAAAGCGGAAGCTCAAAGGACGTTGGAGATAACTATGGGCTTGAGGTGGTAGATTACGAGAGCGGTGGCAGTTATACACCTATCTACATCACAAAAAGATTTATCACCATAGAGACAAACAGTGCGACAAAGAGCTACGACGGCACGCCTCTTGTTGATAATGGCTTCTTCGTCAAGCTGGGAGCACTTCCGTACGGTCACAGAATCGAAATCGATATACACGGCTCCGTTATCAGCGGATCGGAGGAAAACACCGTCAACAAGGAGAGCTTGAGGGTGTATGATGAACACGGAAATATCGTTTCCTCGAATTATGATATTGAAATCATTCTTGGAATACTCAGCGTGGTTTAATAAAAAACGGCATTTTGGAAAAAAGCCTCAAAACGCCGTTAAAAGAAAATAATTATTTACATTTCTGAAAGGAATGGAATATGTCGGAGATAAATAAATCTGGCAGATGTTCCGTTTGCGGAACTATAAATTCTAGAAATTCATATTTTTGCAGTGCGTGCGGAGCGGCCTTTGATAATATTGCTATCAAGGCTTCGGAGTCCGAGAGTGCCGGTGAAGAGCTTCGGGCGGAAGGTAACCGTGAGGGGATACTGGACAGACTTTTTGATAATCGGCTCGGAGAAGGCAGTTCCGGGAAACGCCGTGTCATAACCCTTCGGTCGATCTTTACCGACAGACTGATCGCAAGCATAGTGATGCTGGTTCTTTCGATAGGGCTTCTGCTCGCAGCACTTTACGCTCCTCTTGCTCATTCGGAGGTCGTTTACGGTGAAGGCGTGGAGTGCAGTATAAGCTATAACGGTATAGATAGCCTTATGATGGTTTATTACTCCTCTCAGTCTCTTTCGGACAATCGGTTAATGAAAAGTCAGCTTTATAAGGATACCGTGGCAGAGCTTAACAGACTGTCCCTGTCTACGTCAGGCTCACGGCTTACCGAAAGCAAAAGGTTACAGCTTGCCGATGCATCCGAAAATCTGCTTTGCGTATATCTTATGAGCTCGAGCATCGAGATGAGACACGAGGTCGTTTTCGCTGCACTTTCCTTCTGCATGATACTCATTGCATCCATCCTTTCCTTGTTTGGGGCACTCGTTTCTCTGAAAAGAGCGCTCGGCGAAAGATTTGGCAAGGGACGTAAAGAAAAGCTCGGAGCGGTAAAGGCACCTCGCGCGATATGGTTCATCGGAGCCTTTATGCCTCTTCTCGGATACAGCTTCAGCAGAATGAGCTATTGGGGCAAGGGTGGGCTGCTCTCGACGTTTTCGAGCGGCGGCAGCGGACTGTCCTCGGGCTTTGTTCTCCTGCTTGCAATTTCTGCTATCACCATTGCTTATGCCGCCTCGGGAGTTGTTCTTTCGGGGCAGATAAAGTCTGACGGCTCGGCGGTATCAATGAAAAAGCAGATGATAACTCTCGTGCTCGCTGTAATTATGCTTCTTTCTCTCTTCCTGCCGTGGATATCGATTAATTTTGCATCGGTTGCAGAGAAACAGGTCAAAACCGAGAAGACCTATATCTCGGTGGCGGAAATAGGTGATATAAGCGAAGAGGGTGAGGACGTCTATTATGGCATTTCCTCAAGCATGAATGCTGAAATACTGGATACGGTAATAGACGAGATCGTTGATTCGCCCGAGAGGGATGACGAGCTTGCCATGGAGGCGGTCGGACTATTGAATTTTGGCGTTGACAGATATGACATCAGTCTGATTTATACGGCTATAAACGGAGTATCCTACGCCCTCTTCTTGATTTGCGGTATGCTCGTTTTCCGTCTTGTGTCCGGCATATTATACAAAAAGAGTAATTACGGAAAAATCAAAGGATTTAAGCTTCTTTCGGCATTGCTTTCGCTGGTGCTTGCCGTATTGACGTTTGCTTTTATAATCATAACCGGAATAGCGGTAAAGCATTACGAATATTCGTACGTAATGGCACTCAAGCCTTCCTTCGGAGTAATCGTTTGTGCTGTTTGTGCAATAGGACTCCTGATTAGTCTTAAGAAAAAAGAAAACAGAAAGCAGATCGAGGAGGGCTACGATAACGCAGACGTTACGTATGCTCCGTACGTTATAAAAATTTAATTAAGCTAAAAAAGCGTCTTTATTCATTGCCTTTGAATGGCGGTTTGGATTTGTTATAAAATAGCTGAAATCAAAAAACGAGGAGTCGGAAGAAATGAAAAGAATAAAACAGAGCAGAGGCTTAAGCTTTGTCGCCGTTGGCTTCGTTTATGCGGTTGCCGCGGTTTTCGGGATCGCGGTCTATACTGCGCTTGATTTATCCTGGTGGATGTCATTACTTATAGCCGATGTTGTTGCAACGCTGATAACCTTTGCGTTCAGTCTTTTATTTGGCAACGCATCGGTATACGATCCTTATTGGAGCGTTCAGCCTCCGGTTATTCTCTCCGCCCTTGCTGTCGGATACGGTCTTAATGCCCTTGGTGTAATTATGCTTATTTCAGTCGTATTTTGGGCAGTTCGGCTTACCGCCAACTGGGCTTACACCTTCGGGGGGCTCGAGCATCAGGATTGGAGATACACGATGCTTAAGGAAAAAACGGGGAAATTCTATCCTCTGATAAATCTGCTCGGCATACATATGGTACCGACGCTCGTGGTGTACGGCTGTGTTCTTCCTGCCGCTTATGCCATCGTCTGCCGTGTAAGCATCAATTTCGGCAGTGTGATATTTCTTGTGATCTCACTTGGCGGTGCTGTGATGCAGGGAATTGCCGATATTCAGATGCATTCGTACAGAAAAAAACGAACCACCCCGTTTATCAGAGTGGGATTGTGGAGGTATTCCCGTCATCCCAATTACCTTGGCGAAATAGTAATGTGGTGGGGCGTGGCTCTTTCTTTGGTATGTGCCGCTCCGGAGGCGTGGTATCTTATTTTCGGTGCGGTTTCAAACACCCTTTTGTTCCTGTTTGTAAGTATTCCAATGGCGGATAAAAGACAATCGGCAAAGGCGGGTTTTTCGGAATATAAAAAGCAGACCGGAATGCTGCTTCCGATAAAAAAATGATCGGAAATCTTCCAGTTTATTTTCAGTTTATTATTTTGGGCTACAATCATAATGAAAAAGCGTCCCAATTCTCGAAAACGGAAAAGGATATTAGGTGAGGTGAGCGTGATGTTCCACATTCTCGTAGTGGATGACGATAAGAATACAAGACTCTTTCTCAATGCAGTTCTCGAGAATGCGGGCTATACCGTTTCTACTGCTGAGAACGGCGAGGATGCTCTCGAGGTAATGGACAGAGAGCACGTAGATCTTGTGGTGCTTGATATTATGATGCCGAAGATGGACGGCTATGAGTTCACAAGAATACTCAGGGAAACCGACGACAATCTTCCGATACTTATGGTTTCCGCCAAGCAGCTTCCGCAGGATAAGCACAAGGGCTTTGCCGTGGGAACCGACGATTATATAACAAAGCCGATCGATGATGAGGAAATGCTCTTCCGTATAAAAGCACTGCTCAGACGGGCGAAGATAGCCAACGAGCGTAGGATAGTCATCGGTGAGGTAGTTCTTGATTACGATGCTCTGACCGTGTCTAAGGGCTCAGAGGTGCAGGAGCTTCCGCAGAAGGAATTTCTTTTGCTGTATAAGCTGTTATCCTACCCCGGCAAGATTTTTACACGCATACAGCTTATGGATGAGATCTGGGGGGCGGAAAGCGATACCGGATGGGAGACCGTCACGGTTCACGTAGGAAGGCTCCGTAAAAGATTTGAAGGCTTTGACGAGTTTGAGATCGTGTCTGTAAGAGGACTTGGATATAAGGCGGTGAGAAAGGTATGAGCAAACGCGCTGACAACCTGCCCGAGCTTACGAAAAAGAAAAAACGGTCGTCCAGAAAATCTCTGACGCTTGTTCTTGCGATATTCGTGTTTTTGATTCTTCTTTCGGCTATCGGAATGGCGATGCTCGCCGTTTACATACTTGCCGAGACGGGAGTTATTGTGAATTCGGGCGGAGAGCTTGATCTTACTACATCATTCCTTCTTATGATCTCTATCAGCCTTGTTATAGGCGGAGTAATTGCATTTTTCACAAGTAAGATACCGCTGAGGCCATTCAATAAGGTCATAGACAATATGAACCGGCTCGCTGCCGGAGATTTTAAGGTGAGGCTGGAGTTTGGCAACTTTTTATCCTCGTATCCGGCAATCAGAGAGCTGAGCGAAAGCTTTAACACCATGGCCGGAGAGCTGGAAAACACCGAGCTGCTCAGAAGTGACTTTATCAACAACTTTTCTCATGAATTCAAAACGCCCATAGTATCTATTACCGGGCTTGCCAAGCTGCTCAATAAAGGAAATCTTACCGACGAGCAAAAGGCGCTTTATCTTCGATCCATCGAGGAGGAATCGGTCAGGCTCTCCAATATGGCGACCAACGTTTTGAATCTTACTAAGGTTGAAAACCAGTCTATTCTTACCGACATAACCTTATTCAATCTGTCGGAGCAGATTCGCTCCGCGGTGCTTCTGCTTGAGGGCAAATGGTCGAAGAAGAATATTGAGCTTCAATTGGATTTTGATGAATATACGATCGAGGCAAACGAGGAGCAGCTTAAGCAGGTTTGGATAAATCTTGTGGACAATGCGGTTAAATTTGCTCCGAGATGCGGAACCGTAGCACTAGAGATCAGGGATATCGGTGAGTCCTTGGAGGTATCTATCAGCAATACCGGCAAGGAGATACCACCCGATAAGATAGACAAGATTTTCAATAAATTTTATCAGGCAGATGAGTCCCATGCCGAGAAGGGGAACGGAATTGGTCTTGCAATAGTTAAAAAGATTACGGAGCTTCACAAGGGAAGCGTAGCCGTAAAAAGCCAAAACGGTATGACGACCTTTATTTTGGAATTACCCAAAGCACAAAATTTGATTAGCAGAGGTGGCAAGAAATAGTATGAAATATCTGTTATGCATTTTGATAGGATACCTGGTGGGAAGCTTTAATCCCTCCTACTTATTGGCAAAATTGCACGGTATCGATATTAAAAAGAAGGGCTCGGGAAATGCGGGCGCATCGAATGCTCTGATCATTTTCGGAAAGCTCAGGGGCGTTATCTGCGCTCTGATAGATATTGCAAAGGCAACCTTCGTTATCTGGGGAATGGAGCTTTTGTTCCCGGATCTCGATTACGCTTTTGCCGTTACGGGAGTTGCTTGCATTCTCGGTCACATTTTCCCCTTCTATATTAAGTTCCGCGGAGGAAAGGGACTTGCCTGCCTCGGCGGTATGATCCTTGCTTACGATTGGCGTGTGTTCCTCATAATGCTTGCCGCTGCTGTCGTGGTAGCTCTTGTCACAAATTACATCTGCTTTGTTCCCATGTCGGCATCGGTGGTATTCCCCGTAGTATACGGCATTATGAGCAGTGATTGGATCGGAGCACTTATACTGTGCGTTTCAACAGCCGTTATTCTTTTTAAGCACGTGGAAAACATAAAAAGAATACGTAAGGGCACTGAGCTGCGTCTCAGCTATCTCTGGAAGAAGAAAGAGGAGCTGGAGCGTATGAATTACGAAGGCGAACAGCCTAAATAAACTGTGTGTTTTAATTTTCGGATATTAAGGAGAATACGTTATGAAAAAGGTTAAAATAATCACCGATTCCTGCGCTGATCTCGGAGGCAAATTGCTTGAAAAATACGACATCGACTACGTCAAGATGTCTACCGTTGAGGACGGAAAGGAGACACCTGCACTTCTGACGTGGACAGAGGAGGAGGCTCATGAGCTTTATAATAAGATCAGAGCCGGAAAAAGAATAACCACCGCTCAGGTTACCGTTGAGGAATTCCGTACTGTATTCGGAAAATATATTGACGAGGGATACGATATAATTTATATCGGATGTTCCTCGAAGCAGTCCGGCTCGGTAAATACCGGTTACGTTACCGCCGGCAAGATGATGGATGAGCGTTCAGATGCTAAGATAATCTGTATTGATGCCCTCTGTTCCACGATCGGAGAGGGACTCTTAGCAATAGAGGCATCGAAGATGGCTAAGGACGGCAAGGGTGCCGAGGAGATAGCAGAGTATATCACCTCTATCCGTAACAACGTTCTTCAATTTGCTACCGTTCATTCTCTCGATACCTTAAAAAGAGCCGGACGCGTTTCGGCATCTGCCGCATTCTTTGGCAATCTTATGGGCGTTAAGCCTATTATAATAGCCGATGCTAGCGGAGCACAGGCGGCTATGAAGAAGGTAAAGGGTAGAGCCGCTGCAATAAAAGAGTGCATCAAGCTCATGAAGGAAAATATTCTTGATTCGGAGAATCAGACTATATATCTTTGGCATTCCGACTGCGACAGAGAAGAGCTTGCCGAGGTGGAGAAAATGGTCAGGGATGAGATCCCCTGCAAGGATATCGAGATCGGAATTATAGGACCTATCGTAGGTGCTTCTGTCGGCCCCAGCGTTATCGGAGTATGGGCGTTTGGCAAGGAGGTTACCTTCGTTTCCGAGGTGTGAGTGCCGAGCGACACAGACTTTTGTGTATTTGCAATAGAGTAAATGACATGAAAAATAGGAGGATTTGGTATGGAACCAATACATGCTCTCGACGGTATAATGTTTGCAAGAATGATCAGCTCTGGTGCGGCAAATCTTAAGGCACACGTTAAGGAGATCAATGATCTGAACGTTTTCCCTATACCGGACGGAGATACCGGAGATAATATGCTGATGACGATGATGGGCGGAATCGGTCACGGAGCCCACAATGCACTCAGCGAGGCGGCTGAGAGTGTGTCGAGCGGAATGCTTCTTTCGGCAAGAGGAAATTCGGGAGTTATTCTCTCTCAGTTCTTCGAGGGAATAAAGGAAGGCTTTGCGGGGCTTCCGGTTGCGGACACCAAGGCGATCGGTGAAGCTTTTGCCAGCGGTGTGCGTCAGGCGTACAAGTCTGTGATGACTCCCACAGAGGGAACTATACTTACCGTGGTGAGAGAGGCAACCGAATACGCATCCTCCATTGATTCGGAAACGCCCGAGGAATTTTTAAACGCATTTATCGAAGAAGCGAAGCGTTCGCTTGCCCGTACCCCCGAGCTTTTGCCCGTGCTGAAAAAGGCGGGCGTTGTTGATTCGGGTGCGGCAGGTCTTATTTATATTGTTGACGGAATGATGCAAGCCGCTCTTGGAGATGAGGTCGGGGATATTTCCTTTATAGCCGAAAAGTCGGATGAGCTTGATCTTGACGCCTTTAACGAGGACAGCGTTCTTGAATTTGGATACTGTACCGAGCTTCTTCTTCGTATTCAGAATGCAAAGACCGATATTGCCGGCTTTGACGTAAAGGTCGTAACCGACTATCTCGGCAGCATTGGCGATTCTATCGTAGCGGTAAGAAACGGAAGCGTAGTTAAGCTTCATGTTCATACAATGACACCGCATAAGGTGTTAGAGTTCTGTCAGCAATACGGAGAATTCCTCAAGGTAAAGATTGAGAATATGTCCTTACAGCACAACAATACCGTCAGTGAAGAGCCTAAAAATCCGAAGGCAGAGCGTAAAAAGTTCGGTGTGGTTGCGGTTGCCTCCGGTGAGGGACTTAAGCAGACCTTCCGAGAGAGAGGTGCCGACGTTATCGTTGACGGAGGACAGAGCATGAATCCTTCTGCGGAGGACTTCATTGCGGCGTTTGACGAGGCGTGTGCCGACGTTATTTTCGTTTTCCCCAATAACGGTAATATCGTTTTGACGGCAGAGCAGGCGGCAAATCTTTATAAGGATGCCGATGTCCGTGTTATAGCAAGCAAGACTATCGGCGCAGGTTATGCGTCTCTGTCTATGCTGGATACGAATTCCGGTGACGTAGATTCTATCGTCGAGGAGCTGAACATGGCTATGGATGGCGTTGTCACTGCCGAGATTTCTCATTGTATAAGAGATGCCGTCATCGACGAGTGCGAAATACATACGGGCGATTATATTGGCTTCGTCGGTAAAAAACTTCTTTCGGTAGGCCCGGACAGACTTTCTACCACCTGCGAAACGGTGGATCGCATAGGACTTAAGGATTATGATATATGCATAGTCATCTGCGGCAAGGACTCAACCGATGAGGAGGCAAACCGCCTTTACGGCATCCTTAGCGAAAAATACGGCAGCAAGGAAATTTATATGATCAACGGCGGCCAGGATGTTTACGACTATATAATAATCGTCGAATAACGATAAAAAAGTAAATGATAATTTACACATTACTGCGTTTTGCAGAAAAAAGCAACAAGCCTAACAACCCGTCCTAGACGGATAATTGCTAAGCTTGTTGCTTTTTTTGTCTGACCGACCGCGGAATTTTCACGGACGGTCAAAGTTTTTATAGAATTCTGAAATATGAAATTAAGCTTTGCCGGGGCCTGCGGTGTCCGAGCCGTCTCCGACAAGGCCGAGTCGAGCGGCTGCTTCCTCTCGCATCTTGTACTTGAGGACCTTGCCTGCCGCATTCATCGGGAAGGATCTTACGAATTCGATATACTTCGGAACCTTATGGCGTGCCATGCTTGCCTTGATGAAGTCGCCCATTTCCTCAACGGTGACGCTTCCGGGCTCCTTAAGGATAATGCATGCCATTATTTCCTCACCGTACTTCTTGTCGGGAACACCGATTACCTGAACGTCCTTGGTCTGGGGGTGGGTGTAAATGAACTCCTCGATCTCCTTGGGGTAGATGTTCTCACCGCCTCGGATTATCATATCCTTAAGGCGTCCGGTAATTCTGTAATTACCCTGTTCGTCGCAGGATGCAAGGTCACCCGAGTGGAGCCAGCCGTCCTCGTCGATAGTACCCTTGGTTGCCATAGGCATCTTGTAGTAGCCCTTCATGGTGTTGTATCCCTTGGCACAGAATTCACCGTTTTTGCCGGGACCGAGTTCTTCGCCGGTTTCGGGATCAACTATCTTGCAGCGTACATGGGGGAATGCATAACCAACCGTCTCGGTACGAACCTCGAGTGAATCGGTCCAGGAGCTCATCGTATTACCGGGAGCACACTCGGTCTGACCGTAAACGCTGACGATACCGGTCATATTCATCTCGTCGGGGCGTGCCGCACGACGCATAAGCTCGGGAGGACATCCCGCACCCGCCATAATACCGGTTCTCATGTGGGAGAAGTCGGTGGAACGGTAGTTTGGATGGTTGAACATTGCGATAAACATGGTGGGAACACCGTTGAAGCAGGTGATCTTCTCCTGATTGATGCAGGCAAGAGAGGATTTTGCCGAGAAGTAGGGCATCGGACACATTGTGGTGCCGTGTGTCATAGACGACGTCATGGAAAGTGTCATGCCGAAGCAATGGAACATAGGTACGTGTATCATCATACGGTCAGCGGTAGAAAGTCCCATACGGTCGCCTATACATTTACCGTTGTTGATAACGTTGTAGTGCGTGAGCATAACTCCTTTGGGGAATCCGGTGGTGCCGGAGGTGTACTGCATATTGCATACGTCACTGGGACGGACTGCCGCTGCCATTTTTGCAACCTGCTCGGAGCTTACAAGACTGTATCTTGCCATAGCTTCGTCGAATGTGAGGCATCCCGGCTGCTTGAATCCGACCGTAATAACGTTGCGTAAGAAGGGAAGTCTCTTTGCGTGAAGCGGCTCGCCCGGAGTGGTGTCTTTGATCTCGGGGCAGAGGGTGTTGATGATCTCCCGGTAGTTCGAGTCAAGACAGCTGTCTATCATGACCAGCGTATGAGTATCCGACTGACGGAGCAGATATTCTGCCTCGTGGATCTTGTATGCGGTATTGACGGTTACAAGAACCGCACCGAGCTTTGTCGTTGCCCAGAAGGTGATATACCAAGCGGGCAGGTTGGTTGCCCAGATCGCAACCTTTGAGCCCGCCTTTACTCCGAGAGAAACGAGTGCTCTTGCGAAGCGGTCAACGTCCTCGCGGAATTCTGCGTAGGTTCTGGTGTAATCGAGAGTAGTATATTTGAAGCAGTACTGATCGGGTATCTCGTCGGCAACACGGTCAAGCACCTCTGAGAAGGTCAGGTCGATAAGCTCGTCCTTCTTCCAGATATACTGACCTGTACCGTCGTGATTGAAGTACAGCTTTTTCTTCATATCTCTTGTAGAGCTGAAGCGGGACATATAGTTTACAAAGTAGGGGAAGATGATCTCCGGATCCTGAAGATCGTCAAGCCACTCGGGCTTCCACTCCAGCGAAATGAAATTATCATAGTTGACAGAGGAGAGAGCACGCATAACGTCGTCGATAGGCATAGTACCTTCACCGATAAGCTGGTATGCACCGGTGTCATCCGAGTCTCTCATATGAACGTGCTTTACATAGCATCCGAGGTTCTTTATAGTATCGTCGCCCGACTCACCGTTATCTCTGTAAGGATGATGAATATCCCAGAGTACGGCAAGATTGTCGCTTGCAAATCTGTCGAGCATATTACGGAGCCTTGCCGTGTCGGAATAGATTCCGCTTGTCTTGACAAGTACCGTAACGTCAAGCTCCTCGGCAGTGGGAAGAAGCGAGGAGAGTGCCGAATATACCGCATCCTCGTTATCCTGCAATGCAAATACTACAACGTAAGGAACCTGGGTGTTGTGTGCTATCTCCATAAGAGCTCTGATCGTTTCGGTGACAGACTCGTCGCTCGATATGTCAGCGGAGGTATCAAAGCAGGGGATAGAGAGCTGCTTTTCACGAAGTCCTCTGGCTGTTGCCGCAGTGTTATATTTGTGGAACGGGCCGCCACGGTCCGTAAGATCGTTGAAGCTTTGGAGATTATATACCTCTATACCGGAGAATCCCATATCAATTGCCGTTTCGACCATTTTGTCGAAGGACAATCCCGGCCAGCCTCGTGTGGAAAAGGAGAGCTTCATTCTACTTCCTCCTCATAAATGATTTTGTTGAGTGCGCTGAGATACGCCTGTATTCCCGCACCGACGATATCGGTGGATATTCCTCTGCCGGAATAAACCTTGCCGCCCGAACGGAGCTTAACTATGGTCTGTCCCATAGCCTCACGTCCCTCGGTAACCGCCTGGAGCTGGAAATCGTCAAGCTCGTAATGACAGCCGGTTATCTTTTCGATAGCCTGGAATGCGGCATCAATAGAGCCGTCACCGATATATACGCCCTCTGCGGGCTGCCCATTCTTTATAAGCTTGATGTGAGCGGTGGCGGAAATGGTATTTCCCGAAGTGATCACGTAGGTGTCGAGCTTATACGTCGAAGGAACCTGCATTGCCGAGGATGCGATGATAGCATCCAGCTCCTTAAGGCTTACCCTTTCCTTCTTTTCTGCGATTCCGGTGAATGCGTTATATACCTTAACTATATCTTCCTCTGACAGATCGTAGTCCAGCTTGGCAATAGCGGTAGCAACTGCGCTGATATCGTCGTGAGCGGTGAGGAAAATGTTATCTTCGTCACTGCCGCTGCTGAGCGATACGTTCTTCTTGCCGGGTTGACAGATCCTGTTGACCTGCTCGACTATTCTGCTGAGCTGCGTCGTGCGGATATTGCAGACTGCGTTAAGCGAATCTGATTTAGCCGCAAAAATACGCGCAATATTTGCAAGTGATGCAAGCTCGATAGGATAGATTGCCGCGCTGATCTGACCGGCACCGCTTGAAACCGCTGCAATAGCAGAGGCGTCTGCCATGGATATGGTATTTGTGCAAAGGATGCCGAGAGTCACGTCTTTGAGCTCGGGGAGATTTTCGTACTGTGCCGAAATGAAATCTGCAAGCTCAGTGGGGAAGGTATTGCCTGCGGTATCGCAGAGCGTAACGGTTGTTGCTCCCGCATCAATAGCCGTCTTGAGCGCCAGAGTAAGGAAGGACTGCTCGCTTCTGGTAGCATCGGTAGCAATGAACTCTACGTCGCTGCAAAGCGAAGCACACTTTGCCACCGAGGATCTGATCGCCTCGATCATAGCATCGGGCTTCTTATGGAAAAGATATTCTATCTGAACGGGGCTGGTGGGAGCCGAGACCTGAAGCCTCGGATGCTTTGCCAGCTTAAGGGCACACCAGGTGTTCTCAATGCTTTCGTCATTTAGCTCTACGGGAACGGCAATGCCGCTGTCGTTTACCGCTGCGGCAATCGATTTGATTCTCAGGGAATCAATACGAGCGTTGCTTATTCCTTCAAGCTCGATCATATCTACTCCGAGCTTGTCAAGAAGCTTGGAGAACTCGATCTTCTCCTTGAACGAAAGGCGAAACTCCTCCGAAATCTGCTTCATCGATGCATCGCTTATTCTGATGTGCTTCATAATAATCTCCATTCTGTCGCCTATCGGGCGACCGTACAAATATTTAACTAATTTTCAGTACCGCCGTTTCGGCGGCATTTTGGAATAAGGCTCCGAAATGCGGAAGTTTGATGCGTGAAACGAACCGACCGACAAGTCAAATCGTACAGAGCTTTTCCGCTAATCTTCCTTTCGGTATAACAAATAAAAAATCCCTGAAGCCGCTACTTACGGCTCAGGGACGAAATTCAAATTCGCGGTACCACCCTGATTATCCCCCGAAAAGGGAAATCTCTCACTAACCTCCAACAAGGTCCTGCCCTATAACGGTGGCACTCCGTGTCTCATTACTCGCTTTCGCTTTGACAAGACCGACTCGGGAAGAAGACTGCCCAACCCATCCGCACCGGCTCGCACCAACCGCCGACTCTCTGTAACATCCGAAAAGGGCAAGATTTCCGTCATTGTCTTTACAAAAATGGCTATGAAATTAAGTATATTAAATCATTAATTTGCCGATTTGTCAATAGAAAATGTGCAAAAATCAGCATTTTTGTTTATTTTCACATAAAACCGAACTGCATTTTTTCACAATTTTGGATAAAATAACGGTAAAAAAATGTTTGACATTTGAAAAAAGTTGTGATAGAATGTTTGTATAAAAACTAAGACGAAGACGGTACGGTGAAACGGTTTTCAGAGAGTCGGCGGTTGGTGCGAGCCGATAGCTTATAGCCAAAAGTACCCATCACTTCTGAGTTGAAGGTTCGAGTTTTTTTGCCAGGGCCTTACGTTCCCCGCGTTAAGGGATAGGACTTGTTGGAGTCTGAAGCGGCGCTTTGGCGCAAATTGAGTGGTACCGCGGGTATATTTGCTCGTCTCAAGAAGTGTTTCTTGAGGCGTTTTTTTGTTTTATTTACAAAAGTTAGATTAGTTTTTAAACCGGGTTTAAAAACTAAAAAAATGTAAGGAGGAAAAACCATGACGAATCAATCCGACACAAATCAGCTTGCGAGGATAGCTCTTCGAATTCGCGAGATGCGTCATATACTCGGCTACACAACGAAAGAGATGGCAGAAATGACCGATCTTTCGGAAGAGACCTATCTTTCTTACGAGTCGGGTACCGTAGATCTGCCCTTTACCTTTATGCACAAGTGCGCACAGGTTTACGGCATTGAGCTTACTGAAATTCTTGAAGGACACAGTGCAAAGCTCACAGGATATACTATTACTCGCCGAGGCGAGGGACTCACTACTGCGAGTGAGGACGGTATTACCATTCAGGACATGGCACCTCTGTTCCGTCAGAAGCTGGCAACTCCTTATTGGGTTACCTACGAATATTCCGAGGAGCTGCAAAAGCTTCCTATAAATACAGTTACGCACCAAGGTCAGGAGTTTGACCTTGTTATCAAGGGCTCTATGCGTATACGCATCGGTGACCGTGAGGAGGTTCTTCACGAGGGCGACAGCGTGTTCTTCAAATCATCCACACCTCACGGTATGATCGCTATCGACGGTGCGGACTGCGTATTCCTTGCTATGATCATGGCAAGCGACAGCACCGACCAGCCTATGCTTATAGGCGGTGACGAATATAAGGCAACTCACAGACCTCTTCTTTGTGAGAAGTTCGTTAAGCCCGTTGAGGATGAGAACGGAATGCTTGTTGACGTCAATTATTATAATGAAGACAAATACAACTTTGCCTTTGACACCGTTGATGAGATCGCCAGAAAGAATCCCGATAAGCTCGCTATGCTCCATATCTCCAACGATATGACCGAGCGTAGATTTACCTTTAAGGATATGAAGGATGCCTCTTCACAGAGTGCGAATTACTTCAAATCCCTCGGCATCAAAAGAGGCGACAGAGTTATGCTGGTGCTTAAGCGCCACTATCAGTTCTGGTTTGCTATTCTCGGACTTCATAAGCTCGGAGCCATCGCAATTCCCGCAACAAATCAGCTCGTAGAGCATGATTTCAGCTACCGCTTCACTGCGGCGGGCGTAAGTGCTATTGTATGTACTGCCGATGGCGACACTGCACATCAGGCAGAGCTTGCAGAGAAGAACAGCGGACTTTCTCTCACCAAGATCCTCGTAGGAGGCGAGCGTGAGGGCTGGCATAACTTCGATGGCGAGTATGCACTCTTTAGCCGTAGATTCGTGCGTGAGCCCGATGCTCCCTGCGGAAACGATCCGATGCTCATGCTCTTCACCTCCGGAACTACCGGTTATCCGAAGATGGCTATGCATTCCTATAAGTATGCACTCGGCCATTTCGTTACCGCAAAATATTGGCATCTTTGCAGGGAGGACGGCCTTCACTTCACCATTTCCGAGACCGGATGGGGTAAGGCACTTTGGGGTAAGCTCTACGGTCAGTGGCTCTGCGAGGGCGGCGTATTTACCTACGATTTTGACAGATTCGATTCTGCAAAGATCCTTCCCATGTTCGCAAAGTACAAGATTACAACCTTCTGTGCTCCACCCACTATGTATAGAATGCTTATCAAGCAGGATCTCAGTCAGTATGATCTTTCCTCTATCCGTCACGCTACTACTGCGGGCGAGGCTTTGAACCCCGAGGTATTCTATCAGTTTGAGAAGGCTACCGGTCTTCGCATCGCAGAGGGCTTCGGTCAGACCGAGATGACACTCGGTATCGCAAACCTTCTCGGTACAAAGCTTAAGCCCGGTGCAATGGGTAAGCCCGTTCCCGGATACGGCATAGATATCGTTGATGCAGACGGTAATCCCGCTCCGGACGGTGTAAACGGCGAGATCGTTATCCGCACCGAGCCGAGAACCTCCCCCGGAGTATTCCTCGGATACTACCTTAACGAGGAGGCAACCAAGAACGTATGGTACGACGGAATGTATCACACAGGTGATCTTGCCTGGCGTGATGAGGACGGATATTATTGGTACGTTGGCCGTGCCGATGACGTCATCAAGTCCTCGGGCTACCGCATAGGTCCCTTCGAGATAGAGAGCGTCATTATGGAGCTTCCTTATGTTCTCGAGTGCGGCGTGTCTGCGGCACCCGATGAGGTAAGAGGTCAGGTGGTCAAGGCTTGCGTCGTGCTTGTAAACGGCACCGAGGGTACAGAGGAGCTTAAGCAGGAGATTCAGAATTACGTTAAGAATCACACCGCTCCTTACAAATACCCGAGAATAGTTGAATTCCGCAAGGAGCTTCCCAAGACTATAAGCGGAAAGATCATGAGAAACAAGCTTTAATTTGACAAAATATATTAATTAAAATAAAAATTTCGCTAAAATCATTGACAAATGAGGGTGTAATTATTTATAATATATTTTATAGATAAATACACATCAGCAATAAATTAATCGACAAAGAGGTAAAACGTGGAACAGTCTTTAGGCGGAATGGAAACAAAATTAAAACAAATAGCAGCCCGTATAAAGGAGTTACGACTTGTAACGGGACTTTCCTTAGAGGAAATGGCAGAGCGTACGGGCACTACCGTAGAAGAGTACGAGCAGTGCGAGGCGGGCAACCGTAATCTAAGCATCGCTTTCCTTTATCACTGCACGCTTAGCTTTGGCGTCGATATGGGAGATCTGCTTGAGGGTAAGAGCCCCAAGCTTCGTTCCTACGCACTTACACGTAGGGGAGAGGGCCAGAGGATCGAGGAAGCTCATAATATGATAGGCTTCAACCTTGCATCCGGCTTCCGTAACCGTATCGCACTTCCGCTTTATATGGAGCTTAACTATAACGGTGAGAACGCACCTATCGAATTGGTGACTCACGAGGGACAGGAATGCGACATCGTTATTCGCGGTCAGATGAAGATCCAGGTCGGTGATCACACCGAGATATTGAATCCCGGTGACTGTATATACTACGATTCTGGCACACCTCACGGTATGATAGCTGTAAACGGAACGGACTGCACCTTCTACGCCATAGTTCTTCGTAACCAGGCAGCGAGAGAGGGAGAGGCTGCGGCAGAGCTTTCTGTTGCAACAAAGAGCCGTGCCGAGGACTCGCAGCGTCGAGTTTATCACGAGTTTATCATCCCCACAGAGGAGAACGGAGCTCTCACCAAGATCGAGTTCAAGAATGAAGAAAAGTTCAACTTCGCCTTTGACGTTGTTGACGCTCTCGGCAGACGTAAGCCCCAAAAGCTTGCTATGCTTCACATAAGTGAGGACGGCACCGAGAAAAGATTTACCTTCGAGGATATGAAGAAGGAGTCGGCAAGAGCAGCGAACTACTTCAAGTCCCTTGGCATTAAGCGTGGCGACAGAGTTATGCTTGTGCTTAAGAGACACTATCAGTTCTGGTTTGCAATGCTCGGCTTACATAAGCTTGGTGCGATAGCTATTCCCGCACCCAACCAGCTTCTTGAAAAGGACTTCAAGTACCGCTTCGAGGCGGGAAAGATCAAGGCTATACTCTGTACCGCTGACGGTGAGGTTGCGGATGCTGTTGACAGTGCTGCAAAGGATTGCCCTGGTCTTGCTCATAAGATAATCGTCGGCAAGGACAGGGAGGGCTGGCATAACTTCGACGAGGAATACAGTATTTTCAGCAGCCATTACGCAAGAAGCGAGGATGCCCCCTGCGGCAGTGATCCTATGCTGATGTACTTCACTTCCGGAACCTCCGGCTATCCTAAGATTGCGGCACACAATTATAAATATCCTCTCGGTCACTTCATAACTGCAAAATATTGGCATCAGGTCAATCCCGAGGGACTTCACTTCACCATTTCCGACACCGGATGGGCAAAGGCAATGTGGGGTAAGCTCTACGGTCAGTGGCTCTGTGAGGCGGCGATTTTCGTTTACGACTTCGACAGATTTGATCCCGAGAAGATACTTCCTCAGTTCGCAAAGCACAAGATAACGACCTTCTGTGCACCTCCTACGATGTATAGAATGCTTATCAAGCAGGATCTCTCAAGGTTCGACCTCTCCACCATAGAGCACGCATCTACTGCGGGCGAGGCGCTTAACCCCGAGGTATTCCGTCAGTTTGAAAAGCACACCGGACTTAAGATAATGGAGGGCTTCGGTCAGACCGAAAGTACCATTATAGTGGGTAACCTTGCCGGCGGCAGCCATAAGCTTGGCTCTATGGGTAAGCCCGTGCCTCTTTACAATGTGCGTCTGCTTAACTCCGACGGAGTTGAGGTTGCAAGAGGTGAGAACGGTGAGATCTGTATCGACATTTCGGGGGGCCTGCCCTGCGGTCTTGCCTATGCTTATGAGGCAAACGAGGAGGTTACCAAGGAAACCTGGTGTAACGGATATTACCACACCGGTGACGTTGCCTGGATGGACGAGGACGGATTCCTCTGGTACGTTGGCCGTGCCGATGACGTTATCAAGTCGTCGGGATACAGAATCGGCCCGTTCGAGATCGAGAACGTTATTATGGAGCTTCCTTACGTTCTGGAGTGCGGTGTTTCCGCCGCTCCCGATGAGATCAGAGGTCAGGTCGTTAAGGCGAGCATAGTTCTTGTTAACGGTACCGAGGGAACCGACGAGCTTAAGCGTGAGATCCAGAACTACGTTAAGTCGAAAACCGCTCCCTATAAGTACCCGAGAATTGTAGAATTCCGTGAGAGCCTTCCTAAGACCACAAGCGGAAAGATAATAAGAAAACAGCTTTGATGTAAATACATATTTGCATTTTGGCACAAAAGAGAATATTATGGATCATAAAAGATTGACTCTTTTTGCAGGTCATTACGGAAGTGGCAAGACAAATATTGCCGTGAATTACGCATTGCACCTTGCAAAAGAAGGAAAAAAGGTTTGCATCGCCGACCTTGATATTGTCAATCCGTATTTCAGAACGAAGGACAGTGAGAGAGAACTGAGTGAGGCAGGCATCTGCCTTGTCTCTCCGACGTACGCCAACAGTAACGTTGATCTGCCTGCATTGCCGGCAGAAAGTTACAGATTGGTGCAGGACAGATCGACCTTCGGAATTATGGATATCGGAGGAGATGACAGAGGAGCTTATGCACTCGGCAGATTTACCGGTGCGATCAAGGCGGAGAATGATTATCGCATGGCATTTGTGGTCAATTGCCACCGTCCCCTTACCTCGACTGTGGAGGACACGATCGAGATCATGAAGGAGATCGAGGCGGCGTGCGGACTTGAATTTACCTGCATAGTCAACAACTCCAATCTCGGTCCCGAGACTACTGCTGACACCGTTCTTCAGTCGGTTGATTTCGTGAAAGAGCTCAGCCGCCGCACAGGACTTGATATCTGGTTGCATACGGCAGAGGCATCGGTGGCAAAAAAGCTTTCGGGGCTTGATGTGTTGCCTATGGTACTGCAAAGAAAAATTTTCGACTTGCCGGTCTGACGTTATTGATTTGTACGAAAGATCGGGTAAGTCCTTGATATGGAGGAATATAAATGGCAAAGGTAACTTTTAATACGGATATGTGTAAGGGCTGTGGCTTATGTGTTGATGCCTGCCCCAAGAAATGTCTTGCTATCGCAGAGGATAAGCTCAATAAGAAGGGCTATTCTCCCGCATATATGCAGGAAGAAGAAAAGTGCATTGGCTGTGCTTTTTGTGCAACCATGTGCCCGGATTGTATAATTACTGTTGAAAAGTAGTAAGGAGATTATTATGGCAGAAAGAATTTTAATGAAGGGCAACGAAGCTATTGCAGAGGCTGCAATTCGTGCAGGTTGCCGTCACTACTTCGGTTATCCCATTACTCCCCAGACCGAAATTGCGGCTTATATGGCAAAGAAGATGCCTAAGATCGGCGGCGTATTTCTTCAGGCGGAAAGTGAGATAGCATCTATAAACATGGTTTACGGTGCCGCTGCGGCAGGAATGAGGGTTATGACCTCCTCCTCCAGCCCCGGAATCTCTCTTAAGGCAGAGGGCCTTAGCTACATAGCAGGCTCTGACGTTCCCGCACTTGTGGTCAACGTTCAGAGAGGCGGTCCCGGTCTCGGAGGTATTCAGCCCTCTCAGTCCGACTATTTCCAGGCAACCAAGGGCGGCGGTCACGGCGACTACCGTATGATCGTTCTTGCTCCCGCATCGGTTCAGGAAATGGCAAGTCTTACTATCAAGGGCTTCGACCTTGCCGATAAGTATCTTATGACCTCTATGATCCTTGCAGACGGTACCATCGGTCAGATGATGGAGCCTATCACCTTCGAGGATGCAGAGATCAAGACCTACGAGAAGCCTTGGGCACTTACGGGTACCGAGTGTAAGCGTAAGCACAATATTGTCAACTCTCTTTACCTTAAGCCCGATGAGCTTGAGAAGAAGAATTTTGAGCGTTATGAAAAATACGCTGAGATAGAAAAGAACGAGGCAATGTGGGAGGAGTATATGATGGACGATGCAGAGGTCTGTGTCGTAGCATTCGGTATTGCTTCCCGTGTCGCAAAGAACGCTGTTGCGGCTGCAAGAAAAGAGGGAATCAAGGCAGGACTTATCCGTCCTATCACGCTTTGGCCCTTCCCGACTGCTGCATTTGAGGCGGCAGAAAATGTAAAGGCGTTCGTATCGGTAGAGCTCAGCATGGGACAGATGATAGAGGATGTAAGGCTTGCTACCAAGTGCAGAAAGCCGGTATCTCTCTGCAACCGCTGCGGCGGTATGATCCCCTCTCCCGATGAGATCCTTGAATCTATCCGTAATGCCGGGAAAGGAGTACTTTAATTATGGCAGTAGTATTTGAAAAACCTAAATCCTTGACGGATGCGCCGTTCCATTATTGCCCCGGCTGTCCTCACGGTATTATTCACCGCCTTGTAGCCGAGGTTATCGACGAGCTTGGCATTGAGGGCAAGACTATCGGAGTTGCTCCCGTTGGATGTGCCGTTATGGCGTATGATTATTTCGCTTGCGATATGATAGAGGCTCCTCACGGAAGAGCTCCCGCGGTTGCTACCGGTATCAAGCGCTCTCGCCCCGATAACGTAGTATTCACCTATCAGGGTGACGGTGACCTTGCCTCCATAGGTATGGCAGAAACCGTTCACTCGGCGGCAAGAAACGAGAATATAACCATTATTTTCGTAAACAATGCAATTTACGGTATGACCGGCGGACAGATGGCTCCCACCAGTCTTCCCGGACAGGTTACCCAGACCTCGCCCTACGGCAGAGACGTCAATCATTGCGGTTGGCCCATCAAGGTCAGCGAGATGCTTGCTACGCTCGAGGGTACCGAATACGTGGCTCGTGTAGCAGTAAATAACGTTAAGAACGTAAAGAATGCTAAGAAGGCTATCAAGAAGGCGTTTGAGAATCAAATAGCAGGTAAGGGCTTCTCTCTTGTAGAGGTCGTTTCAGCTTGCCCCACCAACTGGGGAATGACTCCCAAGGCGGCTCTTGAATGGGTAGAGAGCGATATGCTTCCTTACTATCCTATCGGCGTATATAAGGACAGAAGTGCGGAGGAGGGCAAATAAGATGAAAACTACTCAGATTCTGATTGCCGGCTTCGGCGGACAGGGCATACTCTTCTCGGGTAAATTCCTTGCATATAAGGGCCTTACCGAGGAGCTTCAGGTATCCTGGCTCCCTTCCTACGGTCCTGAGATGCGTGGCGGTACTGCTAACTGTAACGTTATCCTCTCGGACGATCCCGTAGGATCTCCCATTATCACCACTCCTGACGTTCTTATCGCAATGAATGCTCCTTCTCTTCAGAAGTACGTTGATTCTGTTGCAAAGGGCGGACAGATCTACGTTGACTCCTCTCTTATCGACGTAAAGGTTGAGAGAGATGACGTTGACGTGTTCTACGTTCCCGCAACACAGATGGCGAAGGATGCAGGCATTGCAACCCTCGCAAATATGATTATAATCGGTAATCTTCTTGAGAATAATCCCGAGCTTAGCTTTGACGGTGTAGAGAACGTGGTTGAGAAGCTCGTTCCCCCGAAGAAGGCGGCTCTCAAGGAGCTTAATATGAAGGCTCTTTCTCTCGGAAAAGATTATAAGAACTAGGCAAGGAGATAATTATGGAAAAGAAAAATATTGACTGGGCATCTCTCGGCTTCGGTTATATGGAGACCGATTACAGCTTTGTTTCCTACTACAAGGATGGCAAGTGGGACGACGGTGCTCTTACCCCGGATCATACCATTACTCTTAACGAGTGTGCTTGCGTATTCCAGTACGCACAGACCTGCTTCGAAGGTCTTAAGGCATATACCACCGAGGACGGCAGAATCGTTACCTTCCGTCCCGACCTCAACGCACAGCGCATGGAGGATTCTGCCAAGAGACTTAAAATGCCCGTGTATCCTCAGGATAAGTTCATCGAGGCTGTCAAGAAGGTAGTTAAGGCTAACGCTGCCTACGTTCCTCCCTTCGGCTCGGGAGCTACCCTCTATATAAGACCTTATATGATAGGAACCAATGCGGTTATAGGTGTAAAGCCCGCAACCGAATATCAGTTCCGTATTCTTGTAACCCCCGTCGGACCTTACTTCAAGGGCGGTGTTAAGCCCCTTACCGTAAGACTTTCCGACCTTGACCGTGCCGCTCCCCACGGAACGGGCCATATCAAGGCAGGTCTTAACTACGCTATGAGCCTTTACAACATCGTTGACGCACACGAGCAGGGATATGACGAGAATATCTATCTTGATGCGGCAACTCACACCACTATTGAGGAAACCGGTGGAGCAAACGTTCTCTTCGTTACTAAGGAGGGCGGTGTAGTTACTCCCAAGTCGGATAGCATCCTTCCCTCGATCACCCGCCGTTCCTTGATGACCGTTGCACGTGAATACCTCGGTCTTAATGCAGAGGAGAGAGTTATCTCTAAGGATGAGCTTGATAGCTTTGCAGAGTGCGGACTTTGCGGTACTGCGGCAGTTATCTCTCCCGTTGGTAAGATCGTTGACCACGGCCGTGAGATCGCCTTCCCTGCGGGTATGAAGGAAATGGGCCCTGTTACCAAGAAACTCTATGAAACACTTACCGGCATTCAGATGGGACGTCTTGATGCACCCGAGGGCTGGATAGTTGAAATCAAATAATTGAAACAAAAAAGGACTGTGATGAAAACTTTTCTGACAAGTGATCTCACAGCCCTTTTTCTATAAAACAACCGATTTTGCAAACAATGCTTTGCAAAATCGGTTGTTTGTGTTATTTCAGATTTAACAATCTTTTAATGTTACCGCTGAGAATCATTTCTTGCTCATTCTCTGAGAGCGGTATTTTGTTGAATCTTTCAAGCTCGGTCTTTGCATCCCACATAGGAAAGTCGGTGGCAAAGAAGAATCTGCTTGCTCCGTGCATATCGATAAGCCTTTTCGCCTCTTCGGCACTTATGAAGGGGAGGGAAGAGCAGGTGTCGAAGTACACGTTGTCAAGACCTTTATAAAGCGGTGCGTCCGACCAACATCTGTAACCACCGAAGTGTGCGGCAATGAAGTTGAGATTTGGATATTTTTTTGCCATTTTGACAAGGCGGTGGGGCTTGGAGTATTCGTATCTGTCATCACCTATATGGAATAGGATAGGAAGCCTTCCTTCCGCCGCACGGTAGAATTTCTCGGCAACTTCGTCGTCAATGTTGAATTTCTGAAAGTCGGGATGAAGCTTGATTCCGTGCATATTGTTATTTATTGCCCATTCCACCTCGCTGAAAATTTCCTCCTCGGTAAGATCCTGGTGCAGTGTAATAAAACCGATAAATTCGGGATGTGCCAGGGCCTCACGCTTGATAAATTCGTTGATCGAACGAACCTGGTGTGCCGTTGTAGCTACCGAATGGACAATGAATCTGCTTATTCCTGCGCGTTTTCCGTCCTCGAGCAGTCTCTCGGCGGTGCCGGCGGGCATCTCCATTTTTATATCGTAAAAAACTCCTATCGTGTCTGTTGCCTTAGCTGCAATCTTTTCCGGATATATATGTGCGTGTGCGTTTATTATTTCCATGATTTTTTCCTTTAGGGGGTTACTGCTTTGCTGCTTCTGCGGCCTTTGCTGCTTCTGCGGCAGCCTTTTCGGCGGCTATTTCTGCAACCTTTGCTCTTATGTCTTCGGGGATCTCGTACAGCTGAGAGTAAGCACTGTTTCCGTATGCGTCGTCAACACGTACGCGGAAGAATACGTCCACGGGATTGATCTTGAAGGTTGCTACACCGTCGGTTGCGTCATGTACGCTTGTGGTACGTCTGCCCTGCGTGAGCAATGCAACACGCTTCGCTTCTGAGAACGTCACCTTAATTGTCAGATCGTCCTCGACCGAGAGCGAGTATATTTCCGGTCCTGTCGATGCATAGAAATCCCCCGCCTCAAGTGCATTCATAAGCTCGGTGTATCCCAGCTTTTCTGCATTTATCATAACCCAACCGCCAAAGGAGTCGGTGCGGCTTCCTTCAAAGCCGAAGATATTGTGGTTGTCGTCGGTTGCGATGCAATAAATCTTTTTGCCCGCTCTGAGCATTTGTCCGAAAACATACTCTTCACGCGGATGTCCGATTACGTAACAACCTGTGTTGTGTACCTCGACGAAGTCAAATCCCTCGTAGCCAAGGTAATCGCTGCCGTCCTGGAGCGACCAGGCAGGGTGGTTGTATGAAACGAGGAAGCCCTTTTCGTGTGCAATTCTGACCATCTCGTTGATACATTCGTGAGAGTACACACGCTCGTATTCGCCTTCCTTGACAACAAGGTGACGCACGTCCTCGAATTTATAATAATCGTACTTCTCGGAATAACAGGGAGTGAGGTGATTTGCAGGATCCTTAGCGTACATACACATATGTATAACCTTGCCCGAGGGCTTGGGAGAATCGGGATCGATCTTCGGCCCGTTGCTTACTCCAAGCTCGCAACCGACGATCGCAATAAAATTCTCGTCCGTAAGCTCTGTGGGATCTATCGTATGCTCGTGGTCTGTGAAGGCGACCGCACTGTAACCACGTGCCATGTATTCTCGCTTGATGTCCTCACGTGTTGCACGTCCGTCGGAGTAACGTGAGTGGCAATGTAAATTTGCCTTGTAGTAATTTTTACTTGGATCGAGATAAATCTTCATTTTAACGTCCTCTTGTTCATAATTCAATATAATATCACCGTTTTCGGAGCAAGCATATTGGTGCATCAATTGTGATATGAGATATTATATCACAATTTCGGTAATAGTTCAACAAGGAAAAAACGAAATTTTCATATTTTCATATCAATTCTTTTTTTAAGCCAATTCAGAATAAAAATCTAAATTTAGATCTGCTCGGTTATCTGAAAGAAGGTACGTTCACTAAATACATATAATCAGGGGCTGCTTCATTTAGGCATAACCGAAAAAGAGCGAAGATGCCTTGAAAAATCTAGGTTTTTTCGCTCTGATTTTTGTCGTTTTTCTATTTTTAAGGTTGAAATTCTACGAATTACTTCTTTTTATGCTCTTTTTCTACCGACGTTTCCTCGCTCGACGTACCTATGTACGCCTCACGCTCGTCAGCCGTCGCTTTCTGCTCTAAATCAACCTAGCCCCAAAAGGTGCTTCGCACTAAGAATACAGAGATTGCAACTTAAACAATTAGAATTACTTTGGTTTCTCTGTATTCTTAATGACTCAGCCACATTTTTGCTTTTCAAAAAATAATTTGGAAATATCCAAAAAATTACTCAAAACCTATTGCAATTTTCCAAAAAAATGTGTTATAATTGGATAAATCCAAATTATAATGATACATACAGGAGGACAAGGCTTTGTCAAGAACGAAACAGCCTTCGCTACTCAGAGCGAAAATTGTAAAAGCAGCATCGGAATTATTTTTTGAGAACGGATTTTCAAGGACGACCTCTGCTGAGCTGTGCAAAAAGATTGGAATTGGAACGGGTAACCTGACCTTTTATTTTCCAACCAAGGAGCATATCCTTGCGGTACTCGTACAGATGATGATCGATTACCAATGGAAGGAGATGGAGAACGCAGCGGACGAGGGAAAAAGCTCTCTGCTTGCATACTGCCTTGAGCTTTCCACTTTGGCGGCGATCGCCGAGGAATTTCCCGAAATGAACGACTTTATTGCGGCGGCGTACTCTCACCCTATGACTCTCGAACTCATACGAGCCAATGACGTGGAAAAGGTAAAGCAAGTGTTCTCCGAGTACACGCCCGATTGGGATGATGAAAAGTACACCAAGAACGAAGCCATCATTTCCGGCATTGAGTATGCAACCATCATGAAAACCGAGCATTCCGCATCGGTGGAGCATAGAATAGAAGGTGCGTTAAATACGATTATGCTCCTCTTTGGCATTCCCGAAAAATTGCGACAGAAAAAGATAGAAAAGGTGCTTTCGATGGATTACTTGGCAATCGGGCGCAAGGTTTACGAGGAATTTAAGCTGTACGTAACCGAAAGCAACGAGCATGCTCTGGAGGAAGTCTTGAAAAACACGAAAATAAGAACTTTGAAATAAAATACAGCAAACCACTTATATAATATTGGAGGAAACAATGAATAAAAGAAACTTGATCAAAGCAATTGGCTTTATAATGGCTCTGTCCTTGATGGTGAGCGTGATTTTTACTTTATCGGCAAGTGCACTTTACATCGTAAAGGGTGAATGCCCCGACAATGCGACTCACATCATAAACACTTCTACCGATGATATCACCACCCCTGTATGCTGCGATAATTGCGGCGAGGTCATTTTTGAGTCCGATTCGAGATGGAGCGATGGTACTCAACATCCCGACTATTACCAGTCTGATTATTTGGGGAAGGGAGGCTACGTGGCGCTTTTTGGAGATTACGATGTTAGTTCCGATGAGATTGTTGCTTACTACGTTGTAGTTAATGAGGTTGGCGGATTTCACGAGCTGACCTTTGATTGGGCGATCAACCAGGGATTTTTGCAATACGGCCAGTTTGGATTGGAGCTTTATCATAACGACGTGATGGTTTTCACACATGAGATGATAAACGAAGAGCAGGTCAATCCTTACGAGAACATCCTTTCATCAAAGTATGCTTATCAAGCAAGCGATGAATGCCAGGTATTTAAATTCGTTTTCAGGAAATATTACAAAGGCTCTTGGGCTGACGATGGCAGAACTGCATATATCAACAATATTGCCATCAGCGATCACACGCACGAATTTGGCGAGTGGAAAGCCCAGGTTCCCGCAACTGTGCTAAAAAAGGGCACCGTGGCTCATATGGATTGCACCGTTTGCGGTTATCACTTTGACCAAGAGGGCAACAATATAGCTGACATTACGATTCCCGAGTTGGAAGAAATATTTGATGAAAACGTTAAATTCTTCACTGTTAACGGCGTGAAGATCCCTGAGTTTGATTATGAACCTAAGCCTTATGAGGACATCAATAACAGCGGCATTCCCGTGGATAGAATCAGAAAGGCGTTTTATAATGAAGCCGAGGTCAAATACGAAGACGGCAAGTATAAGATCAAGGATATCGGCGCAACGAAGGCTGAAATATATAATAACCGCGATTGGGAATACATGGATATGACTCTTGTAGACGGTTATTGGGAGATTGAAATGTCCGAGGAGGATTTATACGATCCCGACGTTGATTGGTACGTATTGGTTGAGGGTGAATTTGGCGAAGATGATGTCTGGCAGATTTACTACGAAAACGGCTATCCGGACAGACGAGTGCGGTTTATTTTTGATGGAAGCGAGAGAACTCTGTACGTATACATAAGCCCGACTGAGGATTGGGTGGAATTAATTTATTCTTTTTTCGACAAAATCGTCGTTGATATGTACTACGACAGAATGCTTGGGCGTCATGATGTAAAATATAACTATGAGGACAGCTACGAATGGTTCCGTGTGTGCTATAACCACGACAAATCCGTTGAGTACGTAGAACTTTGGCACGATCAAGACTACACGTATTATTACTTCATTCCCGAGTACGGCTGGTATGACATCTCAATGCCCGACCCCAATTATAAGGTGTCTGCTCCCGCGGAATATGAGGACAAGGATCTTGCATACTTTACCAATCTTGCCCCTTGCATCATTGACTGTGATCACGGCGATCGCATTCCCGCAACCTGTGAAACTCCCGAAATGTGTGCTCTTTGCGCCTTTGTAGAGGAGGGCAGCCAAGCACTCGGACACGATTGGTCAGATCCCTCCTGTGAAAATCCCTCGGTCTGCAAGAGAGGCTGTGACTTTGATGAAGATAATAGCCTCGGTCACACCGACCAGGACCTTGACCATAAGTGTGACCGTGAGTGCGGCAAAGACGACATGGGGCAGCACGAAGACCTTGATTTTGACCATGCCTGCGATTACGGCTGCCAAGTGGCAATTGGCGAGCACGCTGACGAAGACCTCAGCCATGATTGCGATTACGGCTGCCAAGTGGCAATTGGCGAGCACGCTGACGAAGATCTCAGCCATGATTGCGATTACTGTGACGGTCAAATGGGAACTCACTCCGACGGTGACGATGCCGAACATCTTTGCGACTACGGTTGCGGTGAGATAGCGGATGACGGATGCCCCGCGGACGGCAATTGCAACGAATGCAGCGAGGATACGTCTACAACTCCCGACACGAACGATCCCGGCACGAACGATCCCGGCACGAATGATCCCGACACGAATGAGCCCGACACGAACGATCCAGGCACGAATGAGCCCGGCACAAACGAGCCCGGCACGAACGAACCCGACACGAATGAGCCCGGCACAAACGTGCCCGGCACGAACACAGATAACGGTTCTGACGTTGTTGCTCCCAAGGATGACAACAAACTTTCTCCCATTGCGATCGTAGGCATCGTTCTTGGTTCTGTGGCAGCACTCGGCACTGGCGGATTTGCAATCTTCTGGTTCGTGATCAGAAAGAGAACGTAAATCGCCCTTGTCGGTATTCTCAAAAAAACAAAGAAAAATGAACCCAAGGGGCTGTCTCAAAAGCAAATTTCAGAGCTTTTGAGACAGCTCTTTTTCTATAAATTCCTAAATCTAACTGTAAAATTACTTGATTTTTCTCTCGTTGTTGTATAATTATCCCGCTTTCTTGTGGGTTTTGTGTGGTAACTTAATTATACAACAAAGCAAACGGCTGCTCAATACCTTTTGGTAAAGAACAACCGTTTTTTTCTTTATTTAGGCTATCTTAATGAGAGCGCCCCTTTTGTTTTCGTGTATGAAATTCGGTTAAATTTCAACCTCAAGGAAAAGGGAACTGTCGCTTTCTGTAAAGCTTATATTTTGATGACGGTTCTTATCTCCACTCATTGTCTGGTTGGTTACATTATATTTGAAATCCAAAGATTTTTCAAGAATGAAGCGTGCGAATACACCAAGAGAAAGTCAAATTTCGCTATGCGTCGAGACGCCCGCCGTGTTTCTATAACGCGGTTAAAAAAGATATGCGTTTATGGTATAATAAAGTGAGATTTGAAAAAGGGCGGAGAATGCTGGTATTCGTCAAAAATCAATTTTTGTGCATTAAAAGAGCAAATAATTTTGCAATCACTAAAATAAATTATTGACATCAGCAGAATTGTGTGATATAATCGACTCATAAAATGATAATACTGTTTTGAGGTGAAAAATGGCTGTTAGCTATAAGAAACTTTGGAAATTATTAATCGATAGAGACATGAAAAAGAAGGAACTCGCACAACTTGCCGGTATCAGTAATTTTACGATCAGCAAGATGAGTGCGGGGAACAACGTAACGGTCGAGGTGCTTGGCAAGATATGCAAGGCACTGAATTGCACACTTGACGATATTATGGAGTTTATTCCCGAAGATGATGAAAAGGAGGGAGATGCTAATGACGGATAGAAATTACGAAATATTAAGCGGAGATACGCTTGTTGCGGTCTGGAACAATAACAAACTGACGGTCATTAACGAGGCGTTACTTCCTTTGTATTTGAAGAAATTTCAGAATGCAGATCTTTGGCTTGAAACCCGTGCGATCGACAGTCATAGAGCGAACTCCCGCCTTTTGAAGAAGGCTCTTCGTCTTGTAGAGAAGGATGATATTTCCACCGTTATTCACGTCAATGGAGCGACAATCACGGACAACTATTGGATACGCGAGATTGGCTCAAATTTGACTTGTAATGATGTCAAATTTTCAGATGACTACTTCTCTAACCTTGCGTTAAATGGAAACTACGATAGCTTTAATAGAGCTGCTAACAGCAAGCGTTCCAAGACTCCCGAGCTGACCAACGTGGGAAGCTTTGAAAAGTGCTGGAAGCTTCGTGACGGTAAGTGGTGGATGTATAAAAAAGCAACCCATGATGAGATGTTTTCTGAATTGTTCGTGTACGAATTAGGAAAAGTGCTTGGAATGAATATGGCAGTCTATGAGCGCGGAGAAGGATGTATAAAATCTTTTGATTTCACTGACGGAGCAAGCGTGAACTTTGAACCTGCTTCGACTTTTATGGGAGACAACGAAGATTATTTTGAAGTAGTTAAAACACTCAAAAAGATTTGTCCCGAAGCGATTCCGGACTATATCAGAATGATCTTTATGGATACCATCTGCGCCAATCCCGATAGACATACAAATAACTTCGGACTTTTGCGCGACACTCAAACCGGAGAATTGATCGGATTTGCACCAAACTATGATAACAACATGGCATTGATTTCGCGCGGATATCCTTCAAAGCCCGGATCAAAGGATATGTTGATATCGTTGTTCAACGAACTCATGGAAGAGTATCCAAATTACAAGTCATATATTCCCGAAGTTACCGAAGAGACGGTACGAGACGTGATTGCAAAACTGAATATGAAGGTTAAGTCTCAGGTTATTATCGATTTGGTTGTGGGAAGATATCGTTTGATAGAAATATAATACAGGAAGTATATGTTTATAAAATAAAAAGTCGAAAGGTATATTTTGATGACAAAGGTTTATTTTATAAATGCTAATCACCTCCTCGATGCAATTAATTTAGTGGCATCCGATCTTGATATTGATGTTGTTGCAGAAGGTGCGGACTGTATCGTTGAGGTCAAAACATTGGATTCGTACGTACTGAACGTCGAAATCGCTGAAAAACGTCTGACGATAGAATACGGTGGCGGTGTAGCGGTATTTCTTCGCGGACTGGCAATGTCTCTTTCGCAATTACGCGACGGAGTTACCGAAAAGCGCATTTCTGAAACGCCTATCTTCACACTTAACGGTGCCATGATAGATATGTCAAGAAATGCAGTAATGAATGTTAATACAGTTAAATTTATGCTTAGAAAAATGGCTCTTATGGGGCTAAATGCTTTTATGCTTTACACCGAAGATACATACGAAATAGACGGATATCCATATTTCGGATATATGCGCGGCAGATATACAAAGGAGGAGCTTCGAGAGCTTGATCAATATGCTTTAAACCTTGGAATAGAGCTCATCCCTTGCATTCAAACGTTGGGCCACCTTGCTACTCATTTAAAGTGGGCGGCAAGTACTGCATATAAAGATAGCACCGGAAATTTATTTCCAGGTATAGATGCTACTTACGATTTTATAGATGCAATGCTTGATACTGTATCCGAGTGCTTTACCACTAAGAGAATTCATATTGGAATGGATGAAACTCACGAGCTTGGCCGTGGAAGAACTTTAACGCTTAACGGTTATCGTAATCCAAGAGAGTTATACATTGAACATTTGGGGCGAGTTGCACAGATGGTTAAAAAGCGTGGTTTGCGTCCCATGATGTGGAGCGATATGACGATGCTGTTTGCTGCAGTTGGAGATACCGTTGGCAAACACGGATACGATATGAGAAATGAGTATTCCGATAAAATGAGAGCTCATATTCCCGAAGAACTTGAACAGGTGTTCTGGGATTATTATAATTCGGATGAAAAATTCTATCAAAGCAATGTGGAAAACCACCGAAAATATCTCGGTAATTGCACTATGTTCGCTGGTGGTGTATGGACTTGGAGCGGTTATTCTGCGTTGTTGAAAAGGTCGCTTGAATTTACAATACCGGCCCTTAATGTTTGCAAAAAAGAGGGCGTTAAAGAAGTTATTGCAACGGTATGGCACAACGGTGCAGAGAGTAACTTAATTACATCTCTCGCCGGCATTGCTTGGTATGCTGATTATAGCTATAAAGGATATTATAATAACGAAAGCATGAAAGAGTGCTTTAAATTTGCCACAGGGGAATCCTATGACTCGTTTGTTAAACTCGAAGAGGTCGATGAACCACAAGGCGAGACAATACCACTTTCAAGAGTCCTTCTATATAACGACCCCTTGATTCCTTTCTCCGATAAGAATATCGAGGGAATTGAGTTTGGAAACTATTATCAGGATCTTACAAAGGAATTAGCTTCACTCAATGTGTCTTCATTTTATTATCCGGCATTCAATACAATCACAACACTTTCTGCATTGTTTGAAAACAAGGCGGACTTTGGTTTGAGATTAAAGCGTGCCTACGATAATAAAGACAATAATATTTTGTCAGAGATGGCAAATGAATGCGATGTCATCGTTGAAAAAATCCAAGCTTTGCGGCATGCGCATAAGAACGCTTGGATGGTATATAACAAACCTTTCGGTTGGGAGGTCTTCGACATCCGTTATGGTGGTCTTGTTATGAGATTTGAGACATGCAAGGAGAGAATATGTCAATATATATCCGGTGAAGTACAAAAAATCGAGGAACTTGAATCCGATAGGCTTCGTATAGATGGCACGGATAACCCTAACAGCATTTTGGGTAATCATATTCTTTGGAGAAGTTATCAATCTTACGTTACTGCAGGAATATTGTAGAATTATATCAATGTATAAATAAGCAAAGAAGAGGCGATAGTCGCAAAATGCGACTATCGCCTTGAAAATTATTAAAAAAGGGCGGGAATTACAGTCATTGCCTGTAACCGACGTTACAGTCTTGAGTACAGTCAACGAAATACAAATCAAGCTGTTCTACACCGCAAAGTTCATCACACCGTCTTGGTGAGTTGTTTTTCTTTTCTATATTGGAGCGGAACGCAACCGAACTTTTTCTTGAATTGGAAGCAAAAGTAGCTATATGAGTGGAAATTGCATTCAAAGGCGATATCATATATAGAATGACTTGTGTTTTTCAAAAGATAAACTGCGTAATTTAGTTTTTCGTCGGTGATAACCTCCGAAAGTGCTTTTCCGTAATATTTGTAAATCCATCTGGAGGTTTGTTTTTTACTTAAACACAGGGCATACCGGGCGGAGTCATTATTTCCACATGAGCTGATTCGTTGTTACCTATATCATTGATAGATCGTGCATGCCATGTGAAAATAGAATAAATTTGGTGCTTTTGTAGCTTGCTCAGCGAAAATTTTTGCATTTTACTCTCTATGTGTCCTATTTAATGTACAATCAATCTTTTATAATTAATATAGCAAGACGAAAAAGAGGGATGGAGTAATGTATTATTACAACAAAAAGAAGCAAAGAAAAAGCATCAAAACTATCCTTAATCTTATTGAATCCTTGTGAGATTTGTCGCTTGGTCAAATATAGTATTTCTTTGCTTGCTTATTTTGTCAATTGAAAATGAGAATTAAAGGAGAAAGTGCAGAACATGGTTGAGAAAAATATAGGATCATTAACTTTGACGGTTAATCAAATGGTAGAACAACTTTCACATGCGTATGTTTCACTGATAAACTCTAATATTTTGCTGAAAAACTTTCCGTCTGTGATGTTATGGGGGGCGCCCGGAGTTGGTAAATCTCAGGGCATACGTCAGGTGGCAAAACAAATTGAAGAAAAGACCGGAAAGTGTGTTCATATAACAGACGTTAGATTGTTGCTTTTTAATCCGGTGGATCTTAGAGGAATTCCCACTGCAAATGCGGACAAGACACTAGCTGTTTGGCTTAAGCCGCAGATTTTTCAAATGGATAGTAATCCGGATATTATTAACATTCTTTTTCTCGATGAAATATCCGCGGCACCACAGTCAGTTCAGGCGGCAGCGTACCAGATAACACTGGATAGAACTGTTGGTGAGCATAGACTTCCGGATAACTGTATAGTTGTTGCCGCAGGAAACAGGGTAACAGACAGATCTGTTGCTTATACAATGCCTAAAGCATTGGCAAACCGACTTTGTCATATTGAAATTGAAGGTGATAGCCACAGCTGGCATGAATGGGCGGTTTGCTCGGGAATTAATGCTATGGTGTCAAGCTTTCTTGAATATAAACCAAGCATGTTGATGCGGTTTAATGCTTCAAATGATGGGCTCGCATTTCCTACACCTCGTTCATGGGAGATGGTTAGTAACATCTTAAATCACGTATCCGATGATGTCGAAAAAGTTTTTCCGCTAATTTCTGGATGCATAGGCGAAGAAGCTGCATATGAGTTGCGCAGTTGGAGAGAGCTATATGACAAAGTTCCGGAGGTTGAAAGCATTTTTGAAGGAAAAACGAAAAGCGTACCTGTAAGACCGGAAATTTTATTTGCTCTATCCTCTCAAATCGTTAATCACGCATACGAAAATCATAGTGATACTGAATTAAGTAATGGTATTTACTACGCAGCAAAAATGCCGGTAGAATTCAGAAATCGCATATTTGCAGATCTCTTAAATATTAAGAGTATACGCAAAGATTTATCCAGAATATCGATTTACAACGATTGGTTTTTAAGATCCGGCAGAGATTGGGAAGACTATGGTGTAATATGACCGAACAAAGAAAGAATAGGGTGAGAAAAAAGATACAGGAATCAAGAGGACGTTTGTTGTCTACGATGCCATTCTTTGGATTGTTGCTCATGTATTTAAAGTTTGTTGCTGTTCCGAGCATGAAGAAAATATCTACTAACGGAAGGTGTATATATTTCTCTGCGGACTTTCTGGAAAAACTGTACGATAAGGAGATAGACTACATCTTATGCCACCAAATATTGCATATAGTATGCGGTCACATATGGAGAGAACAAGAGCTGGCGGGATATGACTACCATTTCGCTTGCGATATCTTTGTTAATCTTATTTTAGAGGATTACGGATATAACGAGGACAAATACTCGCATTTGGGATATATATACCGAGAAATGTCCGGGTCTATAGATTTTCACGATAAAACTCCGCTTGAAATTCGTGATTGGCTACCTTTTAGTTTGAAAGTGTTTGATGAGGCTACAAGAAGTCGGTTTATCAAGGACAGTGAATGCTGGTGGGATTTCAAGGATGACGATGGAAGTACCGGAGAAATCATTATTGACTTGCCTAAAATAACCGGAAGACTCAATGATGGTAAAGGTGGGATTTCCGAACTTCCGGAGATGTCAGGTGACCTTTGTGACGGAGAAACAGGTGATTCCGGCAATGGAGAAATGCAACAATGGAAAGATAGAGCAATGTCAATAGCAAACTCGTTGTTCGAGGGAGATGGTGAAGAAGACGGAGTTGGTCAAGTTCCCGAGTTCATTAGGCGAATGGTTACCAAAATGAAGGAGCCTTCACTTGATTGGAAAAGGTTGCTTAACAATTTTCTGCAAGAGCGAATATCTGATTATTCTTTTTCTCCGCCGGATAGGCGTTTTTTGGATACCGACTTCTTTTTACCGGACTTTAATGAAAAGGATTTTGTCACAAAGGAAATTCTGTTTATGGTAGATACGTCCGGCTCGGTTGAAGATGATACATTGGCCGCAGTATATTCTGAAATTCGCGGCGCAACCGAGCAATTCGGTGGTAAATTAACAGGAAAACTTGGATTCTTCGACACAGTAGTGACAGAGCCAATACCATTTGAAAATGTTGATGACTTATTAGCAATAATACCTTATGGTGGCGGAGGAACCGATTTTAGAGTCATATTTGAGTACATACGATATGAACTATACGATAAACTTCCTGCTTGTATCGTTGTTTTCACCGATGGTGAGGGTCCATATCCCGTTGAATCCGGGGCTATGGGAATACCGGTGCTATGGATACTGGCTAATAACCAATTCACGCCACCCTGGGGTACGGTGGTGAGAATAATAAATAGAGATAGTTTTAGAGAATAAGCAGGGTTGAAAAACATATTATTGCATAATTTGCATGCCTGTGATAAAATGTAATTATAACAACAGTGTATTTCGTTTTTTCGAAAGGGATGGCGAGTTGTCATCTTATCACTTAATTTTAGCATATTCGTTACGCAAACCTACAAAAAAGATTCCTCATAAATCGCAAGCGATTTAATCGGAAACTTTTGTGCTTAACGGCTTGCTTCGCTCAAACTAAATGCTCGACGTAGACGGTGCAAGGCTGCGCAAACTTCGCCTTGCTAAACTACGCCTCTGCGTTTAGCCATGCTCATTAGTGTTGTTCTAATAAATTGGGAAGGAGGGGGTTATGGTAGTCTAATAGAAAAATACACTTATATTATGTAATAGTGGAAGAAGATACTTCAATCGATTTCATATTGAGATAACATAACAAGTAAAAGAAATGAAAGATTTATTTGAACTTTTGAATGACAAAAACTGCGATTATAAAAGGTGCCGTGAGCTGATTGAAAAAATAGGCGGATGCACTCAAATTGTTGAAGGAGATTTTGGCCTTCAAACAACGCCTTTACATGAAGTAATTGATCATGGGCACTATAGTTTCGCACTAGAGCTTATCGAAGCGTGCAAAAAAGATTTAAATGTGCGCCTTGATGATAGAGAAGCTATAATATGGGAGTTGCAATATCTTGAATCCGAAACCGAAGAATTACAGTGGATTGAAAGTGAAAACAAACTGCGGTTGATTCGCGCTTTAATAAAAGCAGGAGCAGATTCAAATCCCACCGAAGGCGGCGAACAATTGCTTTATTATATACGCTTCAAAATAAATGAAGGCGAAGAAAACTACCCTAGTCGATATCACCTTTGGCAAATGGAGCATATTATTGAAGCCCATGCCTTCGGAGAAACAGAGCGATTCTTATACAAGCTAAAGGAACAAAACGTAAGAAACATTATGCCATCCGACTGGGGATACTGGCTGATGGATGATAATTTGTGCGAGTGTGATCATGCCGTAGTTGTATTTGAGGACGGAGAACGAATGGTTCTGTCAAGTTATCAAGTGGCTGATGATGAGTGGGACTTTTATGCCGTTCCAATTAAAGACGATTTTACTCTCGATCGTGGCAAGCATCACATAATTTCGCCCAGTGATGACTCTATTAAATTTTTGTCATTATATAGCATGGAAGAGGTTTCGTCTTCGCATTGGTTAGATCTTTCTATTGACGATGCGGTATTGCGAATTCACGCAGATGATACTAATCTTATGATTGGAGTTGTTTCTCGTGATTTTGATGATTACGAGAAAATGAAACGAAAAAACCTGTTTTTGGATAAAGAATAAAATGTTGTTATGAAAGGAGAAGACAATGTCATCATACAGTGAGCTTATAAAAAACTTTGAAAAGATTCGCGCTTATATGCGTGAGTTCTACATTTACGGCTTTAAGAGCCGTGACGATTACAGCAAGAAAAGCTCCCGTTCATATGATGACGAGCGTCGTAGGATTGAAAGCTGGCTTGGGAATCATATGAGCTTCGTGAGGACTCCCGAAGGCAAAAACGTGTTCATTTCCATAGATACCCGTTCTATCAGGCATAATCCTTTCTATAACGCATGGAAGGCTAAGAGCTTTACCGACGGAGACGTTACTCTCCATTTCATCATCTTCGATATTCTGCACGAGCCTTCGGTCAAATGCACTCTTGCGGAAATAATGCAACTCATCGACGAGAAATATCTTTCGGGATTTGAAAACCCGATGATGTTTGACGAGTCAACGGTGCGCAAGAAGCTGAAGGAGTATACCGAAGCCGGTATCATTGTAACCGATAAAGTTGGTCGTAAGGTCTCATATAGCCGTGCCGAAGATACAGACGTAAAAGATCTGACCGAGGTTCTTCACTATTATTCGGAGGTTGCCCCGTGCGGAGTTATCGGCTCCTTTATATTAGATAAGGAAGAGTTAGATACCGATGCATTTACCTTCAAGCATCATTACATAACCGGAGCTATCGATTCGGGAGTTCTTTGCGCAATATTTGACGCAATGAGAAGAAAATGTGTTATTACAGCGAAGAACGATAACAGAAAAACAGAAGAGCCCTCAAGAATTCGGCTGATTCCCTTAAGGGTATTTATCAGCGCGCAGAACGGAAGGCAGCACCTTCTTGCTTACTGCTCTGAGTATAACGCTATAAGACCCTTCAGAATCGATTATCTTTCTGACGTGAGGATAGAAGAGGAAAGTCCAAGATTTGACGAGCTGAGAGGGCAGCTTGATATTATGCAGAGGCGGATGTGGGGCGTTAATACAAAAAGGAACTTCTTCGGCAAGGAGCAGATCGAGAAGGTATCCTTTACCGTCAGGGTAGAGCCGCAGGAGGATTATATTGTCAAGCGGCTTGAGAGAGAAAAGCGAATAGGAAGGATCGAAAGGGTAGATGAGGAGCATTACCGATTCTATGCCGAGGTGTATGACACTATGGAGATGATACCCTGGATACGAACCTTTATCTGTCGCATTACCGAGCTTGATTTCAGCAACAAGTCTGCGGAGAAAAAGCTTAAAGAAGATCTTATCGAAACGTATAAGATCTACGGTCTTTCGGGAGGTAAATAAAATGATCTTTCACGAAATATATTCGGCATACTACAATACGGTAGCGAAGATTCTCGGAGCAATAATAGAAGGGAATAAGGGAGAAAGGGAGCTTCAAGGGATCGTCCTTGACAACGCATTCACAGAGAGCGTTCTTACAATACTTCCTTCGCTTAAGGGCGGAAGGTGGCAGCTTTGCGACAAGGAGCTTAACACTCCCCTTTCCCATATACCGACTATGCCCTTGACCACTCTTGAGAAAGGATGGCTTAAGGCAATTTCTCTTGATCCGAGAATCAAGCTGTTTGGTGTAGAGTTTAAAGGACTTGATGAGGTCGAACCTTTGTTTACCTCGGAGGATTATCATATATACGATAAGTACAGTGACGGTGATCCTTATGACGACGAGGAGTACGTAAGGCAGTTTAAGGTCATTTTGGATGCTATAAGGAGAGGTACGCAAATAAAATTCGAGATGACTAACCGCTACGGCAAGATTATGTTCGTAAGGTGCCGCCCTCTGAGACTGGAGTATTCCGAGAAGGACGACAAGTTCCGTGTGATCACCTCAGGGTGGCATTCGGTGGCTACCGTCAATATGGCAAAGATAAGATCCTGCGTTCATTATGAGGGAAATAAGCTTTCCGACGGATTTATGCAAGAAATAGCCTCGGATACTGCGGTTTTAAAGGTAACCGATGAAAGAAACGCCCTTGAAAGGGTAATGCTCCACTTCGCTCATTTCGAAAAGCAGGCGGAAAGGCTTGACGAAAAAACCTACCTTTTAAAAGTTAATTACTCCCGCATGGATGAGCCGGAAATAGTAATAAGGATACTTTCCTTCGGACCGCTTGTGGAGGTGATTGGATCTGTAGCTCTCAGGGAGCTTGTTATAGAAAAACTGAAAAAACAGAAAAACTGCGGACTTTTTTAAGAGTTCGCAGCTTTTTTTCCGTGAAATTTGAGGAAATTGGTGGTAAAATGTAGTCACAAAGGCACAAACAGCAATGGATTTGAGCATCGGTCTGCAACACTGTAAAGCTGTCGGGCTCGTAACCCGAATAATACGTGCCTTGTGCCAAATCCCTAACGGCAATTGTAGCCTACTGAGGTAGATTTGGCTTAAAGATACTAACAGCAACTACTGACCATAACTCAGGCTGATACTTAGGTGTTTGGCATGTGTAGAGTTGCGAGCCCCTGTCGTAAACAGGTCATCTTGCAGCGTTACACAGTAGATGATGGCGCAAGCCATCAGGTGAAATAGTATCTTGTAAAGCATAGCATCATATAGGTCAGCATTAGTCCAAAAGGACGGGTTCAGCTGGAGTATCACTGATGCTAAAAGGCACATACAGCAAACGATAAAAAGTCTGACATCTATTTAAGATGATTTTGTCAATCCGTACAGCGGAGCAACTGTGCCTTATAATGAACTTAACGGTTAATAATTGGCGTCTACTTGTACCGATGCTGATTAACTTGCCGATAAGTATATAAAGACACGAGCAGCAACCGAACTTATAATGCCGAAGCTATGTTATATGCATACTCGGAGGTGAAGCAATAGTGTCTTGTAATTCAAATTTTTATGATGCGTTGATATCGCCCTCGTACTGTACTTAGGCAATGCCTTGCGTATCAAAGAGATTTGGATATTAAAGATGCATACAGCAATAATTTAAAAATATCATTTGCTACATAGGAGCTGCTGTTCATCGTAAGCAGCCACGGATAGAGTGAAAGGCTCTGTATGATTTTTAAAATGCATCTTGTAAATGAAGACGCTCACAGCCAAAGACGGACTTGTCAGGTAAGTTCTGACCCGCGCCAAATTGGTAGCGATATTTTCCAAAAGCGTCTTGTTATATGGAGGGTGGTTTCTGTTAGAATGCAAGAGTATAACTCTTGAGGGGAGGTGCATAGCCTCCGCCCTCCACCTTTAAAGGTGAAGACTGCAACCAAATAATGCGCCGCAGAGCAACGACTCTATAAACCGATGCCGTCGGGCAAGTCGGCACTTCACCTTGTTATACGCCTCGGTAGCTCAGATGGTAGAGCGAGGGACTGAAAATCCTCGTACGCGAGTTCGAATCTCGCATTAAACTGTGGCTTGTAATTAATAATTTTATAAACCAAACATTACATTTTATTAGAAAAGGAGTGAGTTTCATGTTACAGTATCTTAAACAGGAAGCAAACAAAACTGTTACCGAAAATGGTGCAGTCACCAACATTACTACCGAATCCGATTGCCTCGACCTGTTCGCAACAATTGGCGCATTGCGTCATGCTAGCGACAGCGAAATCGAAGCTCGATTCATCCGCGCATTTAGTGAAAACAGAGATATCGCAATGAAACTCCTGTTTTTCGCAAGAGATATTCGGGGAGGACTTGGCGAGCGTAGAGTATTCAAGGTAATACTCAAACTTCTCGCAGAGAACGAGCCTAACACTGTTCGGAGGAATCTTCAGTACGTAGCCGAATACGGCCGTTATGATGATCTGCTTTGCCTTATGAGTACTCCCTGTGAGCATCAGATGCTTGACGTTCTTAAGGCTCAGTTTGATCAGGATAACGAGGCACTCAAAAATGGCGGTGAAGTATCGCTTCTCGCAAAGTGGTTGCCTTCGGTTAACGCCTCGAAAGTGCAGACCGTACTGAATGCAAAGAAAATCGCAAAGCATTTCGGTATGAACGATGCAAGCTATCGTAAGGCACTTGTTGCACTTCGAGCACGCATTCGTATTATCGAAAACAATCTTCGAGAAAAGGACTATACCTTTGACTATTCAAAGCAGCCCTCAAAGGCTATGTATAAATACCGCAAGGCGTTTGTACGCAATGATGAAGAGCGTTATAGTCAGTTCCTCGATAACGTATCAAGCGGTAGTGTAAAACTTAATACCGGTACACTTATGCCTTACGAAATAATCACCCCTATATTGCGTAATCGTATAGGTGAAGAGGAAAGAAAATCTATAAACACCACTTGGAATGCCGGGGAGGATTTTGGTAACGACGAGAACGCTCTTGCAATCATTGACGGCTCCGGATCTATGTATAGCTGCACCGATCCTATGCCGGAGGCCGTTGCTCTCTCGCTCGGAATCTATTTTGCAGAACGAAACCGGGGTGCATTCAAGAACCATTTTATCACTTTCTCGGAAAAGCCTCGTCTCGTAGAGATCAAGGGAAACGATATTGTAGATAAGGTTCGTTATTGCAAAGGTTACAACGAGGTTGCAAATACCAACATCCAAAAGGTGTTTGAGCTTATTCTTAATACCGCAAAAAAGAATTCTGTGCCTCAGAATGAGATGCCGTCTAAGCTGTATATCATATCTGATATGGAATTCGACTGCTGTGCCGAGGATAGTGAACTCACTAACTTCGAGTACGCAAAAAAGCTTTACGAATCAGCAGGTTACAAGCTACCTGAAATCGTATTCTGGAACGTGGATAGCCGTAATACTCAGCAACCCGTTACCAAAAACGAGCAGGGAGTGGCACTTGTATCCGGTTGTACTCCTCGTCTTTTCTCCATGGTTGCAAGTGGAGAACTCAATCCTTATGTATTTATGCTTGAGGTAATCCAGAGCGAGAGGTACGCAAAGATCGTAGCTTAATAACTATAGGGGGTGTGATGAGCGCTCCCTTTATTTTTGAAAGGATTTACATTATGATAGAGATAATAGGCGAGTTTAATACCGCCAAGTGCTTTACCGGTCAGCTCGAGGATGTGGCTCGTGAGCAGATAAAAAAGGTATGTGATACCGAGGCATTTTCGTCCTCGAAGATAAGAATAATGCCCGACGTTCACGCGGGCAAGGGTTGTACTATAGGTACTACCATGACGATAACCGATAAGATAGTTCCTTCGATGGTTGGTGTAGATATTGGTTGCGGTATGTATACTGTTTACCTCGGTAATATAGACATCGACTTTGAGAAGGTAGATGAGGCGGCTCACTGCATCCCTTGCGGAAGAGAGGTGTGGGATGGTAGATACGAGAGATTTGACCTTACTGTGCTTCGTTGTTATAGAGAGCTTAAGCATGCTACTCGTCTTGAGAGATCGCTTGGCACTCTTGGTGGAGGCAACCACTTCATCGAGATTGACGTAGATGAGAAGGGTGGAAAGTATCTCGTAATACACTCCGGCTCTCGTAATCTCGGAACTCAGGTAGCTGAGCATTACCAGAATCTTGCCGTTGATCTTAATGCCGGCAAAGAGGACTATTACAGAAGACGCGAGGAGATAATCCGAACCTACAAGGAGCAGGGAAGAAGAGCAGAGATACAGTCTGCTCTCAAGGCTCTAGAGTGCGAGTACAAGGCGAAGGAGCCTTCGCTTCCCAGGGATCTCTGCTACCTCTATGGCTCGTTCATGGAGGACTATCTCCACGACGTGGATATCTGCCAGAAGTTTGCCGAGAGAAACCGCGCAAGAATAGCAGAGATCATTCTTGAGAAATGTGGCTGGACTGCCCTTGAGACCTTCCAGACTATTCACAACTACATCGACGTAAATGAGATGATACTTCGTAAAGGCTCTGTATCTGCCAAGGCGGGAGAGAAGCTTCTTATTCCCATAAACATGCGTGACGGTTCGCTCATCTGTATAGGTAAGGGCAACGAGGATTGGAATTTCTCCGCGCCTCATGGTGCAGGTCGTCTTATGTCCCGTACCGCAGCCTTCGAGAGACTTACAATGGCTGAGTATGAGCAACAGATGTCCGGCATTTACTCCACGTGTGTAGTACCCGACACACTCGATGAGTCGCCCATGGCCTACAAGAGCATGGACGAGATCGTCGAGAACATCGAGCCTACCGCAGAGATTATCTGCAGAATAAAGCCTATTTATAACTTTAAGGCGGCGGAGTGACAATAACGATAAAATGAGCCGATGAGGAATCTTGAGTGAAACCTCATCGGCTAAAATATGTTATAAGAAAATTGCTATATTCAAAACAAGAAATGTTGCACTCATAAAAACAAAAAGTGTGAATCAATTGGTGGCACGATGAAACATCGGAAAAATGTAATGAACGAGTTTGCCGTGGCTGATTGAAAAGTTAACGAATTTATGATATAATGAAAAGGACAGATTTTAAGGTGGGGGTGCAGCAAATGAAAAAATATGAACCCGAAGCAAGTGAGCGTTGGGGAAAAACTGCCGCCTATCGTGAGCACGAGCAAAAGACAAAGAATTACACAAAAGAGAAGTGGGCCGAGGCAAACGACAGCTTGATGGTGATCTTCGCCGAATTTGCCGAGAGCAAAAACAATGGATTTGTCGTAAACTCGCCTGAAGTGCAAAGTTTGGTTGTCAAATTGCAGGAACATATCACTAAAAACTACTATACTTGCACCAATGAAATCCTCGCAGGACTTGGTCAAATGTACGCCTGCGACGAGCGATTTAAGAAAAATATTGATCAGCATGGAGAGGGAACTGCCGAGTTCGCAGCTAATGCGATTGCCGCTTACACAAAGAAAATATGAATCAATATCTCAAAAATCTAAATAAGATCGAGTTCGTCGTGACCTACGCCTGTACGGGGCGGTGCAAACACTGTTCCGAGGGTGACCACACGTCTTGCGGCGAGCGGATCGATCCCGGGATTGCTGCGGATGCGGTGCGCAAGATTGCGGCGGAGTACGATATACAAACCGTGATGACCTTTGGCGGTGAGCCGCTTTTGTATACGGATGCGGTGTACGCAATCATGACCGCCGCCAAGGAATTGAATATTCCCAAACGACAGATCATCACCAACGGCTATTTTTCAAAGAATTCCGAGAAAATACGTGAGGTCGCAAAGAAGCTTGCCGCGTGCAGTGTGAACGATCTGCTTTTGTCGGTGGATGCTTTTCACCAGGAAACGATACCGCTTGACGTGGTAAAACAGTTTGCCACAGAAGCAAAAAAATATGGCATACCGATTCGCCTTCAGCCTGCGTGGCTTGTGAGTGCTGTGGATGACAATCCGTACAACAGAAAAACGAGAGAAATCCTCGGCAGCTTTGCCGATATGGAGCTTCCCGCGGGAGAGGGAAATGTCGTTTTCCCCGAGGGAAACGCGCTGAAATATCTCGCGGAGTATTTCACGGACACTCTTCCCGAAAATCCGTATGCGGAAGATCCTCGCGACGTGCGTTGTGTGTCGTTCGAGCCAAACGGTGACGTTCTCGACGGAAATGTGCATGAGCGCGATATTATGGAAATTATAAAGGATTATGTTCCATAAAGGAAAAAACTTGATTTTGGAGTTACATTATGAAAACAACAAATGCAGGATATATCAACAAGAACAATCAAAAAAATCTTGGGTATAAAGGCGTGTCCGAAACTCACTATAACCAAAAGTTTTTTGAGATGGAATGCCTTGAATGCGGACATAAATATATGGCGAACGGTTGCGATGTGTGGCTCAGAAAATGTCCTGTATGCGGAGTCACAAAACCAAGAAAAACGTCTGCTCACATTCAAGCAAGAAGAAGCACACGTGTCATCTCTGACAAGCTAAGATATCAGGTATTGAAAAGAGATAATTTTAAGTGTTGCGCTTGCGGAGCTTCGCCAGCAAAAGATTCTGCGGTTGAGTTACATATTGACCATATTATTCCTTGGTCAAAGGGCGGCGAAACAACGCTTGAAAATTTGCAGACATTGTGTTCAAGATGCAATATTGGGAAAAGCGACTCCGAATAAATGTGTGATATGAAGAAAATAATCGTCATTGGTTGTCCCGGAAGTGGTAAAAGCACGGTTTCGCGGGCGTTACATAATAAAACAGGCATTCCGATGTATCACCTCGATATGATGTATTGGAACGCGGACAAGACCACGGTGGAAAAGAGCGTGTTTCTTGAGAGGTTGTCTGCTATCCTCGAAAACGACGAGTGGATCATCGACGGCAATTACGGCTCAACGATGGAGCTGCGAATGGCGGCGTGCGATACGGTGATTTTCCTCGACTATCCGCTTGACGTTTGTCTTGACGGTATCAAAGAACGACGCGGAAAGCCACGCAGCGATATGCCGTGGATCGAAACCGAGGAAGATGCAGAATTTATCGAGTTTATAAAGAACTACAACGAGCAACAAAAACCAAAAGTGCTTCAATTGCTCAAAAAATATAGCCATAAAAACATTATCATTTTTGAGAGCAGAGAAAAAGCGGATGAATTTTTGTCTCGACTATTATGATTAAATCGAAAGGAATTTAGGAATGACGGAACTTGAAAAAATTGCATATGCAAAATCATTTATTAAGCCGTTAGAAGAATACCTTGAAAAACTCGCAAGGTGGCACGATGCAGAAGCTCGCAAGGATTAGGACGGGAATACCGTGTTGAAATTTGGTTTTCCTATCCACGAATCCGACGTCGTAGACTTTTTGGATGCGATGCGATCCTTTATGGTGTATAACTATGTTGAGATCATTGAGTCTTACGGCATCAAATATGAAAACATAGATATCAACAAGCTGGATTTGGCACAGTACGATGATAATATTGGCGATGATAACCGCTATCATTCGTTCCGACAGGGTTAACGAAGGCTTGATCATGTCGATGATTGAAAACGGCTCGTTCTTGAAGCTGTTGCTGAGACTTGAGGATTTTGATGAAAAATTACTTAAAGAGGACATCATTACTAAAATCAGTTACTCTTATTCTTGCTTCGGTGACTTCACGAAGAACGAGGGCTTTGTAATAGATATTTTCACTAAGGATAGGGTTAGAATTGAATACAGTTCGTATAGTATTCAAGAGGATATCCAACCTGTGGTTGTATTGGATGAGACGGATTCAAAAACCTTGATAACTCAGCTCTACAACCTTAATCTTTTGGAGTGGAAAGACCGTTATGAACCCGAAGAGATTATTATGGATGGCGAGTCATGGAATATGGAGATTGACACCTATAATCTCGGTCACATTCAAAAGGGCGGTAATAATGCATTCCCCGAAAACTGGCATTCTTTTGGAAACTTTAGAAGATGGCTCGTTTCGAGATTGAAAAATTTGTAAAAATATGATATAATTAATCAAAAGATAACATTGACGTTATTCCGTAGCGGCAAATATACCCGAAACAATATCGAAGAGAGTTAAAAAGTTATGATAAAAAAGTGGACTAACACCGAAGCACTGCCACTTATTCGTGTTTGAGTGACAAGACTTGAACTTGCGGCCTCTACCAGCGGTTAGTAATGGCCGTTTTGTCAATATAACTTGGCATTTTCGTGCAAATTTGACAAAATTTCAGAGCATGAACTCGACTCAAAAACGATTCAAAAGCCCTTTTGCGTAGCACTCTGCGTGGCGCAAAGACTCAATTTGCGCAGCAGAAATAGTGCATCATATAGAAGTAATAAGATTAATTTAAAGTGCAAAATAAAGTGCAAATAATAAAGCGAATTTGCATTTTAATATTGCACTTTATTTATTTTTGTGGTATAATAAGATAGAATAATGAATAGGAGGAAAGCTATTATGAAAGATGAGCTTTTTGAAGAATATTCTAAAGAAAAAGAACCAACCAAATATTACAAAACTTATGCATGGAAAACAGCAATAGGATTACAACAGGTCGATGGATTAGAACCTTCTGAATATCTTATCAAAACTGCCGAGCAGAGCATTAACGGAGATATATCCTTTGATGATGCGCATCAGCTTATCACTTCTTATTACAAAGAAAACAGGTCCCAAGCCGAAAGAACCGAAGAAGCGGACAAGGTATCAGTTCGTATAGCTCAAATCATTTCCGAAAATTCATTTGTCTTTTCTCCCATTGAACTTATAACAATCCATAAGCGCCTCTTTGAAGGCATTTATTCTCACGCCGGAAGAATAAGAGATTACAATATTTCAAAGCAAGAATGGGTTCTTGACGGAGATACTGTTATTTACGGAAATGCATATAACCTGAGAGAGACCGTGGATTATGATTTCAGTCTTGAGAAAAAATTCAACTACGCGGATCTTTCTACAGAAGATATAATCCAGCACATTGCAAGATTTATTTCAAACCTTTGGCAGATCCACATTTTTGGTGAAGGAAACACTAGAACAACGGCAGTGTTTCTTATTAAATATCTTTCTAAGCTCGGCTTCAACGTGACGAATGATATCTTTGCAGAAAACTCGTGGTATTTCAGAAATGCCCTTGTAAGAGCGAATTACAACAACCGTGCAAAAAACGTAACCGAAACCACGTATTATCTGGAATTATTCCTTCGTAACCTTCTTCTTGATGAGGATAACATCCTCTCTAATCGTGAAATGCATATAGTATACAAAGAGGTAGAAGATCACCCCCGAGGCACAACCGACCGTGAAAAAGCAATCATAGATTTAATCCAAGCAAACCCGAGAATTACGCTTACCGAAATAAGCGAAAAGATTGATAAATCACTTAGAACTGTAAATAGCACTATGAAAGCTTTGCAAGAAAAGGGAATAATAGAGCGTGTTGGTAGTAAGAAAAACGGAATATGGGCAACAAAATAAAGATGGGGAGAATAGCAATATGATATTTTACGCAACGAAAGAAACACTGGAAAGATACAAACTAAAGACACCCGAACAAATGTCTGAATCTATGCGTCCGTTTGTAAAGGCAGTAATTGAAAAAGAGCAAGGTGATCATATGTATGAATGGGGCTGTAAACTTTTTCATTTTGATAGGAGAAAGTGTCTGCAAGTTATTCATTTCAAAACCCGTCTCGTAATTTTTCTTGTGGACATTAAGATGGCTGATGTAGAGCATGCGCCGGATATGGTAGCACAATATCTGTTTGCCATTTACGAATCCGATAAAGATGTGCAGAAAGCACTCGAAAAATATTTTGCTTCATCGCCGATTGCTTGTTTTGACAGAATAACGAATAGAAGTATAATAACCAAATTAAACCATATCCAAAGTGATTGGGCTTGGGATGGGCAACGATTTTATGAATACATCAGAGATGGGATTTTACATACCAAAGAAATCAATAAAGATGTAAATGATTATCCGGTTTCAACGAAAGAAAACGGAAAGACAGAGTATCATTTCCCTTATCGATATTTTGCGGAAGTTATCAAGCAAAAATTTGGCATCTAAGCAGTTATAAGACACCGTAATGTTGTTTGAAGAATGAATAATATAGTGAATTTTCACGAAGATTTAGGGTGGGCGCAGTGGTCAACTATTGACCTTGCGGTCATAGTTACCCCAAGCGCGGTCAAAACTTGAACTTGTGGCCTCTACCGGTGGTTGGTAATGGTCATTTTGTCAATACAACTTGGCATTTTCATGCATATTTAACAGATTTTCAAGGCGTGAACCTGACTCAAAAACGATTCAAAAGCCCTTTTGCGTAGCACACTGCGTGGCAAAGGAGGGGCGATTGCGTAGCAGTAATCATCTCTCCATTTGGTATACCAAAGTGTGTCATTATTTCCTGATGTACAGAGTGGTTGGTCCCTATATCATTGGTAAGATCTCAAGGGTGGGCGCAGTGGTCAACTATTGACCTTGCGGTCATAGTTACCCCAAGCGCGGTCAAAACTTGAACTTGTGGCCTCTATCGGTGGTTAGCGATGGCCATTTTGTCAACATAACTTGGCATTTTCGTGCGTATTTAACAGATTTTCAAAGCATGAACCTGATTAAAAAACGATTCAAAAGCCTTTTTGCGTAGCACACTGCGTGGCAAAGGAGGGGCGATTGCGTAGCAGTAATCATCTCTCCATTTGGTATACCAAGGTGTGTCATTATTTCTCAATGTACAGAGTGGTTGGTTCCTATATCATTGATAGGAGATTCAGGGTGGGCGCAGTGGTCAACTTTTGACCTTGCGGTCAAAGTTACCCCAAGGTAGCGCTCTCCCAGCTGAGCTACA
>JAZRMT010000167.1:0-7075 GCA_045647805.1 Eubacteriales bacterium
CTCCTGTGACTGATGTGTTTGGGCAACTATTTTTTGGCGAGGAGCAGACAGAAGAATGAAAATAGCGGTAAGGACGGTGCTAATGGCGAGAATGGAACAAACGGCAAGAATGGAAGCACGCCCTACGTCGGTGAAAACGGAAATTGGTGGATAGACGATGTTGACACAGGAATGATTGCAGATTACAGTTCACATCAATTCGGAACTGACGGTCTGTACTTTGAGACGACTACTCTCGGCGGTAAGGCAGGAATGGCAGTTGTTGGCTATCACGGAGAAAGCATTGAGGTGATAATACCCGATTTTGTCGGAAGCATTCCGGTCATAGGAATAAAAAAGGATGCCTTTGCGGGCAACACCCGGATAAGTTCAATTATTTTTTCATCAAACATCATTCATCTTGATTCGGGTGCATTCAAGGATTGCACATCGTTGATTTCCGTTGATTTCAAAGATGCTCCACTCAGTGTTATTCCGAGAATGGCGTTTATGAATACACAGCTTACCGAGGTTCGACTCCCCGATAGTGTCAGGGAGCTTGAAGAATATTCGTTCAGCCAAACTCCATTAAAAAGCATTAACACAGACGGTATTACCGTATTTGAGAGCTATTGTCTCGACTGTTTTGCCGGAAGATTCATTTATCTATCCAAAGAGGTCGAAAGTGTTGAAACTAATGCGTTTTTGTCTACTTTTGTTTACTGCGAGGTCGAAATCAAGCCTGATTCCTTTGCCGTTGGAATAAACGCAGACAATTCTATTAATGTCATATACGGAGCTAAAAGAAATGCAAATTACATATACGGCTCGGACGGTGAGAGCGTAAGCATTTATCAGTATATCGGAGAGGAAAAACAGATATATATTCCCGAGAGCATAGACGGCAATCCCGTAAAACGCATTGGATACGGCTTTGCATCTGTAACCGACGTTTTATGCGAGAAGCTTGCGGCTATGGGAGCCGATCTGCCATTCGTTGCCGAGGAGATAATTATCCCCGCGGGAACCACTGAGATAGACTACATGACCTTTGTAAACTGCGGCTCTGTAATATACATCCCCGAGTCGGTTGACGCAATGTGGATCTGTACCGAAATGCCTAAAAGAGCACCCTATTACGCTTTTGCATCGGAGGATGCTCCGAGCTTTTTCAAAAGCTCACTTGATCATTCCGGCCAATACGACAACGACGTTACGAAGACCAAAGATGCGGTGATACGCTCAGGCTTTGGTATTGATCCGACTATGATTGTAAAAGATACCGATAATAATCGCTTTTATCTCAAGGACGAGAACGGTCTTTCGCTTATTGCAATAATGAGCCTCTTCTCCGAGGAAGTTGATATCGAGGGCAGACTCGGAGAACTTACGGTACATACGGTGAAAAAGGATGCGTTGACGCTTCTCGGCTCTGCCTGCACCGTTAGAATTCTTGACGGTGTGAGAAATATTGAATCGGATGCAATTGGATTATCCTCAATTAACAAAGTGTATATTTCCGACACGGTAGTTCAAGTCGAAAGGGATGCATTCGGAGAAAACATCGAAGGTTTTTATCTGGAAGCGGAAGCAATTCCGGACTCTTGGGATGAGCTGTGGACGGGATTTTTCTCCGAGGTATTCTTAGGAGTGTCAATAGATAATTAAAATGTTGTAACTCTTACAAGTGCTTATTATAGCTGCGGTTGCGAATACCCTTATGCAACTTTAGGAGATTCTTATATTACAGTAGACACAAACCCATATGATTCTGAAAGTGGTAGTTCCAGTGCAGCAACATATGCTTTATTTGCAATGCAACAATTAAATTCTGAATTTGGTTTCCCGAGTTATGTATACGAAGATATGAAAAGCACTCGTGCACTTGACGGAAGACAGAGTTATAGCAATTCTTATTTCACCGTTGCATGGACATATCATCCTGACTCCGGTCTCGAAGTCAGATATGCTAGAGCGTATTAATTATTGAAGGTGCACCTCAGACCGAAATATCGGTATGGCACAAATATAGGGGCTGTCTTGTTAAGATAGCCCCTTCTATTATAATATTTAAACGTATTCGTATTTTTTTCTTAGAACAATAAGACAAATGACTGTAACGATAAGCGACAAAAGCTCACCTACTATTATTGAGAACCAGATTCCGTCAAGCTCAAAAAAAATCGGCAAAATCAAAACCGATATACACTGGAACACCAGTGTCCTCAAGAAGGATATCAAAGCCGAGATCGCACCGTTATTCAGTGCGGTGAAAAAGGCTGAGCCGAAAATATTGAAGCCCATAGACAGAAAGGCAAAAGAGAAAATAATAAACCCTCTGACGGTCAGGGTATATAGCTCGTCGTCGTAGCCGACAAACATTTTGGAAAGCGGAGAGGCAAGAAGAAGTGAAGATACGGTCATAAGCAGCGAAGAGATACCCACAACGATCAAGTTCTTTTTAAATAAGCTCTTAAGCTCCGTTTTTCCACCCGCACCGAAGTGAAAGCTTACCACGGGCGAAATCCCCATTGCAAAGCCTATAAATATTGCGGCAAATATGAAGCTTACGTACATTATAGCACCGTATGCGGCAACGCCGTTTTCGCCCGCAAACTTCATAAGCTGATAGTTATAAAGTATGGTAACAACAGATGAAGAGACGTTACTCATAAGCTCAGAGGAGCCGTTGATGCAAGCCGCTCCGAGCATTTTGCCGTAAAAAGCGGTCCTGCCGAGCCGAAGAGTACTTGAATTCTTCATACCGAAATAAATAAGCGGAATAGCACCTCCGGCAAGCTGGCTGATAGCCGTTGCAGCCGCAGCACCCGCAATTCCTAAAGAAAATACGGCAACCAAGAGTGCATCGAGTACCATATTGGTCACTCCGGCAACTATTATTACTGCAAGTCCGAGCTTCGGCTTCTCGGCGGTTATAAAGAAGCTTTGGAACACGTTCTGAAGCATGAAGAAGGGTAATCCGAGTAAAACTATACGGGAATATACCACCGAATCCTCAAGCATCTGCCCCTCTGCACCGAAAAGCTTTGCAATAGGCTCTGCAAAGGCTATTCCCAGAATAGCAAGGATTACGCCAATTATCACCGTAACGTATACGAGAAGAGAAAAATATCTGTTCGCCCTTCTCTTATCCCCGATACCGAATGTCTTGGCAACGATAGCCGTACCACCCGTTCCTATCATAAAACCGAAAGCACCGAGAACCATCAAAAGCGGCATCATCAGATTAACTGCAGCAAAGGCAGTCTTATTTACGAAGTTGGAAACGAAAAATCCGTCGACTATAACATAAATAGACGTGAAGATCATCATCATAACCGAGGGAAATACAAATCGAAGCATTCTCGGATATGTAAAATGATCGGAAAGCTGTATTGCCCCTTTTTCACCCATTTTTGGATCGATAACCTTTGAATTCAATTCTTCCATAAGCACTCCTTTCTGTGTTTTAGCAGTGTTTTTGGCGGTCGTGCAGACGGACGCCGGCAAATATGATAACAGAAAAATCCACTTTTGTCAAGGGATTTAAATAACGTAATATTTTTTAAAAATATTAAAATAAAAGCGTTTTTTGTATTGACTTTCATCATCTTTGGTGATAAAATATAAAATTGTTTGATAAAAATTACATATATAAAGAGGAAATAAAAAAATGGAAACCCTACTTCATTTATCCATTGCTCTTTTGGCAGGCCTTCTTCTCTCCAGACTTGCAAAGCTCCTTAAGCTCCCCGCAGTTACAGCTTATCTTGTGGCCGGAATACTTGTAGGACCTTACGTTCTCGGAAGAATAGGCGTAGAGGGCATTGGCTTCACCAGCATGGAGACTGTTCACTCCTACTCACTTATCTGCGATGCCGCACTCGGCTTCATCGCTTTCTCTATCGGTAACGAATTCCGACTTTCGCAGCTCAAAAAGATAGGAAAGCAGGCAACTATCGTAGGAATATTTCAGGCGGTGCTTACAACGATCATCGTTGATATTGCGCTTATAGCTCTTCACTTTGCCTTCCCCGACGTGCTTACGCTCCCGGTTGCTATCGTGCTTGGAGCAATTGCATCGGCTACCGCTCCTGCGGCAACCCTCATGGTCGTCAAGCAGTATAAGGCAAAGGGTCCGCTTACGGATATTCTGCTTCCCGTTGTCGCTCTTGACGATGCTGTCGGTCTTGTGCTTTTCGCAATCTCCTTCGGTGTTGCCAAGGCTCTCGGTGCCGGAAGCGTAAGTATAATATCGGTTGTTCTCGAGCCGATACTCGAGGTCGTGCTTTCAATCGTACTCGGTGCGGCACTCGGATTCATGTTCGACTTCTGTGAGAAATTCTTCCACTCCCGCTCTAAGCGAATGTCCATCTCTATTGCCTTTGTGTTCTTGGCAATTGCTCTCTCGATGGTTGAATTCACTATTTTAGACACCGTTCACGTATCCTTCTCTTCCCTGCTCGTATGTATGATGCTCGGAACCGTGTTCTGCAACATATGCGACTTCTCCGAGGAGCTTATGGATAGAGTGGACAGATGGACGGCTCCCTTGTTCATTCTCTTCTTCGTAATCAGCGGCGCAGAGCTTGAGCTTTCCGTATTCACGAGCTTCACCGTAGTTTTGATAGGTTTAGTTTACATTTTGGCTCGTTCTGCCGGAAAATACTCGGGTGCTTACATAAGCTCAAAAATGTCAGGCTGCGACGAAAATATAGTAAAATATCTTGGTGTTACCCTTCTGCCGCAGGCGGGTGTTGCACTCGGAATGGCAATGAAGGCAAGTCAGCTCGGTGCAGACGGTCTTATAGTGTCAAATATTACTCTCTTCGCAGTTCTCATTTATGAGCTCATCGGACCTACGCTTACCAAGATATCTCTTCTCAAGGCAGGTGACATCCAGCCCGAGGGCAAGACCAGCGCAAGAGAGGAGCATATGAAAAAAAGACAGAAACCTACCGAGGAAACAACAAGCTCTACGAATTAATTTTTAAAAGTTGTAACCCCTGTCCTCATTTCCCGTCTTTAGTTTACGAAGCTCGAATGAACAAAAAGCCGCTTTGGCGGCGAAACGGAGTTATTGATGAAAAAATTTCTTTCTTTAATCCTACTTACTGCTCTCATATGTTTTTCTATTACGTCCTGCAACCTCTCGGGGTTGAATCTCGACTTCGGTGACCGGGACAGCAAAGAGCAGACCGTGATTATGTACGGAGTTGTTACACATCTCGAGGATCTTAACAACACCTGCGTATTTTTCGCTTCATCGGGGCATATGACCATGCCGAGGCTTAAGAGCGGCGAGGCGGTACCTGAATATGAGGTTGGCGACCTTGTCAAGGTGGTATTTACCACGGATCAGTACGGAATTCCGGTTATGGAGAGCTTCCCCGGTCAGTTTGGAATTGAAGCCGACGAGGTCGAAATAAAAAAAGCTGACGTCAGCCTCTTCTATGAAGAAAATATCTATTTCTACTCCGATCGCATTCCCGACGATAGTGATCTCACAGTGGGAGATTCTATTATTCTCTTTTCCACTGTTGAAGGACAAAGAAAGGAATTAGCCGAGGGAGAGCTGACCGATGCCGGAGAAGAACTCTTTACCGTGGAGCTTGACTCCTACGGAGATCTCGAGAGTATTCTCAAGTACCGTTTTGAACACGGCTTATTCATCGAAAAGAAATAGAGCCGCCCCGTTTTTACAACGAAGTGACTCCTATACTACGCCTCGGCGGTCTTCATTCCGCCGGGGCTTTTACAATACTCGGTAATAACCTTTATAAATGCCTCCGCAATAGGATCGATCGGGGCATTTTTCTTTTGCAGAGCATAAAGCGTGCGAGAGACCTTTGCAGCAGGCATAAAGTACCTTACGTCATTATCCAAAAGATTTGAGGTAAGGATATGAACGTCCGAAATAAAGGCGGCTCCAAGTCCCTCTCGCATTAGGTTGTAATGCATAGCAGTATGTCTTGCTCCGAGAATATAATAGGGCGAAAGATTAAGCTCTCCAAGCATCGAATGAATTATTCCGATAGACGGCGAATGCTCTCCCATTCGTAGAAAAAGCGTGTCATCGAATATCGACGGATCAGAGAACGCCTTTTCCTTCGGATAATCTCCCGAAAACAGCTCTGCCGCTGTAAGAGCGTAATCAAGAAGTCTGCCCTTCACCATAGAAACAGGCATAGCAACACCCAGGTTTTCCGTCAAAAGGGGAGTTGCCTTAAGCCTCGTCGCATCGTAATCATATTTTAGTATCAGGTCAAGCTCTCCTCTATCTACTCTGTCATACAACACGTTTTCATCAGCCTCATTACCCATATCAAGCTTTACTTCGATATGCGGGTGGAGCTTTGAGAAGGCTGAAACAGCACCGGGAAGTATCTGATACGAGGTGTAGCAGGATGCACCCACCGAGACACTTCCGTAGCTCAGGTCGGAAAGTGCGCGTATTCTTGATCTCATTTCCAGCTCACGCTGTTGCTCACCGTAAAGATATTCCATATACACTCTCCCCTCGGGAGTAAGCGAGAGGGGTGAGGTGGTTCTGTCAAAAATTCTGAAGCCGATTTCCTCCTCGAGCCTTCCGACGGCAAGGCTAAGTGCAGGCTGAGAAACAAAAAGTGCCCTTGCGGCGGCAGAAAAGCTTTTCTTCTCATCTACCTTTATTGCGTATTTCTTAGATAATTCCATTTTACACCTATAATTATTTTGTTATAGATTCGATTATTGTATTTGTATTTGATTATAGCATGCTTTAATGGTATAATCAAGTAGTAATAAGATTTTTTTGAGGTAAAAATGGAAAAATACGTTATTAATTTAAGACGCGAGCTTCACGAGAATGCGGAATGCGGCTTTGATCTGCCCCAAACTCTTGCTATTCTTCGCCGTGAGCTTGATGCTATCGGTGTTGAATACACCGAGGAGTTTGGTAAGAGCAGTATCGTCGCTACCGTAAATCCCGGGAAGTCACACTTTACCATCGGAGTAAGAGCTGATATCGACGGACTTCCCATCTTTGAGAAAAACGACGTTCCCTACAAGTCAAAGAACGAGGGTAAGATGCACGCCTGCGGTCACGACGCTCACG
>JAZRMT010000168.1:0-2972 GCA_045647805.1 Eubacteriales bacterium
AACATCTTGGTGAAGTAGTCGGGAGAGACGGTGATCATATCAGAAAGCGTCTCGATATAGATCTTCTCACCGTAATGCTCGGCTATATAATCAACTACGGGACGCAGACGCATTACGTTATGGTATATCATTCTGTCAAGCTCATCCTTGGAGCCGCAATAATAGCGAAGAAGTGCGGTCATTATAAGATAAATATTCGCCCTTATGGGAAGCTTGTAGCAAACGTCCTTGGATACATATTCATCGTAAGACTCATTCATGCAAAAAACAAGTGTTTCGTATATAGGATGCTCTTTACCGAAAACGGTTATCTTATTCCTCGACTGAACGTAAAACATATAGAAGATCTCAGTATCGAAGTTTTCCATATTAACCTCGATTATAGACGAGTCAAAGACCATGGCACGAAGAGCAGCCGAGCCTTCGGATGCACTTACTCTGAAAACCAATCCGGAGGGGATAAATATAAATTCTCCGAGAGCGGCTGATACGGTCTCTGTGCCTATCTCAACCGAAACCGAGCCTTCGGTGACCTCCATTATAGCCATTGAATCGCTGAAAAAGCCCGAGTCGATCATTCCCTCACCCGAGGCACGGTACATTTTGAAGGGAAATTTGCTTTCTTCTGCCATAACGAAACTCCTTTATTTGCAAACTATGATTTGCAAAGTAATTAATAGGTTCTTTAAATATTATAGCAAACATTTTACAAAAAGTAAAGAGGAAATATCGGAAAAATGTAAAAAAAGATGAAAAAAATCCCGATTTTGATAAAATCAGTCGGGATTTTTGTTGTTTTACTTGTATTTATGATAAAGAGAGCCGATTTTTGTCCCGCTTGGAATCCAAAGCAGCATTTTTTCTTTTTAATAGAAGGTTGCAACCTCTTGGATGGGCCTCTCTGCTCGCTCTATCTTGGTTACGTTAAGGACAGGGCCCTTTGCTCTGTAAAGCTTGGAATATTCCTCGGTGATACGTCCTTCAACTATTACCCAATCACGGGTAACGAGCTTAAGCTTACCCATTCCCTTTGCAACAACTCCACGGTAGGCAATATCGTCCTGGCAGCAGACCATTATATGTCTGCCGATAGCAAAGTTATCCTTCGGAAGACCGGAATCAAGGGCTACAATACCTTTGAAGCGAAGAGTCTTGCCGTTATACTTGGGGAAATCCTCGGTAAGATCACGGTAGAAGATTGCAAAATCCTCGTCCTTGATCTCAACTACGGGAGCATCGAGATCGAAGGGGAGCGGATCCTCTATCTGATCGAACTCAATATCACCGTTTTTATCCTCATAGCATATATTCGCCTTCCTGCTTACGCCTCGAACGATTTTATGAAGCTCCGTCTTATCGGTATTCTCATCAACTCTGTTGAACACTACCATTTCAGAGCTCTGAAGCTTATCAACCATAAGCTGACGCATATTCTGATTATAGGAAATAGCGGTCGTGCTGTCAGCTATCATTATTTCCTGATAGACCATAAATCCATCGGGCAGAGCGTTATAAAAGCTGTCGAGCTTCCACATTCCGTTATACTCTACGATAACAACGTCCGCCTTGGCACGCTTAGCCATTGCCGAAAGCCTGTCGGGGGTGATGGACTGCTCATCATCAAAATGATTAAAGCTCACGTTCTCGCCGAAATCGGCAGGATCAAGCTCCTCCTCGCCCTCCTCGCACTGAATAACAAGATAACGTCTTGCTCCGTCGTTGAAGTTAGGATCTCGCATAGTCTCGGCTATAAATCGAGTCTTGCCCGCCTCGAGAAAGCCGGTGAAAAGATATACTGCAACTTCCATATTAAAGCTTGAAAAGCTCCTTTATTTTATCGTTATCAATACCCGAGCCGATGACGCAAAGTCTTCCTATAACCGCAGGAGAACCTACACGTATATCCGCCTCGCCGGGAACATAGTCAAAGTGAAGCCACTTGCCGCATACGCACTCAACGATTCCCTTGGCACGCAAAACCATTCCGTAATCATCGGATTCAGAGAATGTCTCAAGTATTTCTTCAAGCTCTTCCCTGCTGAATTTCTTGGTGGTTTCGGCTCCGAAGGAGGAGAATACCTCATCGGCGTGGTGGTGATGATCGTGACAACCGCAGGTGCAATGCTCGTCATGATCATGGTGATGTTCGTGATGATGCTCGTGATGTTCGTGCTCCAAAGCAGACATTTCAGCAGCAAGAGAAGCGTGTCCGCCCATAGCATTGAGGATCTGCTCACCAGTCAACTGATCCCACGGCGTTGTAATGATCACAGCATGGGGATTATGCTGCCGAAGGAGTTCCACAGCAGCATCCAATTTATTCTGAGGAACAGAGTTTGTGCGGGAAAGAATGATAGTCCCGGCGGTTTCAATCTGATTGTTATAGAATTCGCCGAAATTCTTCATGTAAACCTTTACTTTACCCACATCAGCAACAGCAACAGCATTGCCAAGGACAACTTGTGCGTCCGTGACCTTATTCACAGCACCGATCACATCAGAAAGCTTTCCGACACCGGATGGCTCAATGAGGATTCTATCTGGTGCATATTCCCGGATCACCTGCGTCAATGCTTTTCCGAAATCACCTACCAGCGTACAGCAGATACAGCCGGAATTCATTTCCGTGATGTTGATACCTGCATCCTGGAGAAATCCACCGTCAACACCAATTTCGCCAAATTCATTCTCAATCAGAACAAGTTTCTCGCCTTTGTAGGCTTCCTGTATCATTTTCTTGATCAAAGTGGTTTTGCCGGCGCCCAAAAAGCCGGAATAAATATCAACTTTTGTCATGATAGACACCTTCTTTATAAATAATCGAAAGTATTATACCACCGTTGATCTATTGTTACAAGTCAAAAAATCAGGATCTTTCGACAAATTCCGATTGTAAAGGTCTACCCTTTTGCATTACTGTATATACGGCAGGCATTCCCCCAAATGCGACAACCTGCCAAACGCCGTCCCGG
>JAZRMT010000169.1:0-13578 GCA_045647805.1 Eubacteriales bacterium
TAGCCTGTATGCGAGGAAGGCAGCGTTGATGTGCTTATTTCTTTTGAAAGACTCGAGGCACTCCGTTATGCTCATTATCTCAAAAAGGACGGCATTATCATAGTTAACGATGCAAGAATCGATCCTATGACCGTTGTTATAGGTGCAAAGACCTATCCCGAAAACATTATCGAAAACCTTTCCGTTGATCATAAGATCTATGCTATCGACGGTGGTAAGGTTGCGCGCGAGCTTGGAAACAGCAAGGTTCTCAACTCTGTCGTTCTCGGCTTCGGTGCATCTCACATCGGCTTTGACAAGAAGGATTGGATCTCGGTCATTGAGAATACCGTTCCCCCGAAGACTGTTGATATCAACAAGACCGCCTTCGAGCAGGGATATAACGCAAACTGATCTTTAATAAACGAAAACAAGTTTAAATTTTATATAAAGAGGAAAACTACAATGATCTGGAATGAAACGAAGGAATGTATGTCGCGGGACGAAATGACTTCCCTGCAAAGCAAAAGACTTGTCAAGCTCGTTGACTACGTCTATCACAACGTTGATTTTTACAGAAAAAAGATGCAGGCGCTGGATCTTATGCCCGGCGATATCAAAGGTCTTGAGGACATCACCAAGCTTCCCTTCACCACTAAGGACGACCTCAGAGATAATTACCCCTTCGGTCTTTTCGCAGTTCCCAATTCCGAGATAGTAAGAATTCACGCATCCTCCGGTACTACCGGCAAGGCTACCGTCGTTGGCTACACCAGACGTGACCTCGATGTGTGGAGCGAATGCGTTGCAAGATGCCTTGCTATGGCGGGCGTTACCAAGGATGACGTTATCCAGATCGCTTACGGCTACGGTCTCTTTACCGGCGGTCTCGGTGCCCACGGCGGAGCCGAGAAGATCGGAGCTACCGTAGTACCCATGAGCACCGGTAACTCCAAGAAGCTCACAACTATGATGGTTGACTTCGGTGCAACCGCTATTGCTTGTACTCCCTCCTACCTTCTTCACATCTCCGAGGTTCTTGAATCGGAGGGCCTGCTCGACAAGATCAAGCTCAAGGTGGCGATCTGCGGTGCAGAGCCCTGGACCGAGAAGATGCATAAGGAGATTGAGGAAAGGCTCAAGATCAACGCCTTTGACATCTACGGTCTCTCCGAGATCATGGGCCCCGGCGTTGCCTGCGACTGTATCCATCACAAGGGACTGCACGTATGCGAGGATCACTTCTATCCCGAGATCCTTGACACCCAAACCCTTAAGCCTGTTGCGGACGGTGTTACAGGTGAGCTTGCCTTCACCACTCTTACAAAGGAGGGTATTCCCCTTCTCCGTTACAGAACCAAGGATCTTACCAGCATCGATCACTCGGTCTGCGACTGTGGCAGAACCAGCGCAAGGATCTCCCGCTTCAAGGGCAGAGCTGACGATATGCTTATTATCCGCGGCGTAAACGTATTCCCCAGCCAGATCGAGGCAGCTCTCATCGAGGTTGAGGAGGTAACTCCCCACTACATGATGATCGTTGACAGAGTTAACAATCTTGACACCCTCGAGGTTCAGGTTGAGGTCGATCAGAAGTATTACACCGACGAGGTCAGAGCAATCGAGGCTCTTACCAAGAAGATCGCCCACGTTATTCAGCAGGCTCTCGGCATCAGTGCAAAGATCAAGATCGTCGAGCCTCAGACTCTCGTAAGAAGCGAGGGCAAGGCAGTTCACGTTATCGACAAGCGTAAATTATATTGATTTGGAGGAAATAACAATGTTTGCAAAGCAACTTACGGTATTCATTGAAAACAGAACAGGCAGACTCTGCGAGGTTCTTAACGTTCTCAAAAACAACAAGGTAAATATTCTTTCCCTCAGTCTTGCCGACACCACCGAGTTCGGACTTCTCCGTCTTATCGTTGATAATCCCGCGCTTGGTAAGGAAAAGCTCTCCGAGGGCGGTTACTCATCTCTTCTCTCCGACGTATCCGTTATCAAGATCCCTCACACCTCGGGAAGCCTTCAGGAGCTTCTCCGTGTTATCGACGAGGCAGGAGTAAACATTGAATATATGTACGGTCTTTCCATCGAGGCAGAGGATGCGCACGTTGTTCTTAAGGCATCCGATGCGGCTAAGATCGACGCTATTCTTACTAAGGCAGGCGTAGAAACTCTCTCCACCGAGCAGCTGGCAAAGCTCTGACATGATAATAGATTTTCACACCCATATATTTCCCGACAAAATTGCAGCAAAGACCATAAACTTTCTTGCTGAGAAGAGCGGTTTCCATCCATATTCCGACGGCACTCTTTCAGGATTGCTTGAAAAAATGAAGGAGGCGAAGGTCGATCTTTCGGTCATCCTTCCCGTAGTAACGGTACCAAAGCAATTCGACAGCATCAACGGCTTCGCAAGGGAGATAAACTCCGCCTACTCGACAGGCACCCCGGGGCTTATCTCCTTTGGAGGTATTCACCCCGACTGCGAGGACATTGAGGGCAAAATGAGAGCTATCAAGGAAATGGGCATCCCCGGAATCAAGATACATCCCGACTATCAGGCGACCTATATCAACGACGAGCGTTACGTCAGGATACTTGAAATGGCAAGAGAGCTTGACCTTATCGTGGTAACCCACTCGGGCGTTGACGGCGGATATCGAGACGAGCCCGTAAGATGCACTCCCGAAAGAGTGCTTGAGCTTATAAGAAGTGTGCCTCACTCAAAATTTGTGCTTGCCCACCTCGGAGCAAGCGAGATGGCAGAACAAACTCTGTCCACCCTTGCAGGTGAGGACGTGTATTTTGACACCGCCTTCGTTCTTAAATCCACCGACGGTGATACATTTAAGAGATTTGTCGAAAAGCACGGCGAGGACAAAATACTCTTTGCCACCGACTCTCCCTGGTCGGATGCCAAGGCAGACGTAGAGAGAATACGTTCCTTTGGCATTGGCAAGTGTGCCGAGGAAAAGATCTTCTCACAAAACGCAAAAAAATTACTTGGAATATAGGTAAAAACAATGGCTTTTAACAAAAAAATGTTCGGCCTTGGAAGCAAGCGCTCGATCATAAGAGAAATTTTTGAATACAGCAAGCAGAGAGCAAAGGAGATCGGTGCCGACAAGGTATTCGATTTCAGCCTCGGCAATCCAAGCGTACCCGCTCCGAAGGAGGTAAACGATACTATTACAAGCCTCCTCTCTACCGAGAACTCGGTGCTCCTTCACGGCTATACCTCGGCTCAGGGAGATGCGAATACCAGAGCCGTCATAGCAAACAGCATCAAGGAGCGCTTCGGCGTTGATATGAATCCGGGCCTTATTTATATGACCTGCGGAGCCGCCGCATCTCTCTCTATCTGCCTTAAGGCACTTATTGAGGAAAACTCGGATGAAGAGGTCATCGTATTCGCTCCCTTCTTCACCGAATACAGAGTATTCATCGAGAATGCGGGCGGAAAGATCGTTGTAAGCAAGCCCGCCGAGAAGACGTTCGCAGTTGATATTGCCGACTTTGAGTCTAAGATAAACGAAAAGACCAAAGCCGTCATCGTCAACTCACCCAACAACCCCAGCGGTGTAGTTTACACCGAAGAAACGGTAAAGGCGCTTTGCGAGGTTCTTAAGAGAAAATCCAAAGAATACGGAAATCCCATTTATCTGATTGCCGACGAGCCATACCGTGAGCTGGTATATTCGGGTGTCAACGTTCCCTACCTTATGAATTATTATAATAACACCCTTGTTTGCTACTCCTACTCAAAGGCTCTCTCCCTCCCCGGTGAGAGAATAGGCTACATCGCAGTCTGCCCCGAGGCAGAGGATGTTCAGAACGTCTACCTTGCGATATGCGGAGCAGGAAGATCGCTCGGCTACGTTTGTGCCCCCAGCCTCTTCCAACAGGTAATCAGCCGTTGCCAGGGTGCAAAGGTTGATATTAACGTATATAAGGAAAACCGTGACCTTCTTTACGACAACCTTACTTCCTACGGCTATGAGTGCGTCAAGCCCGACGGAGCATTCTATCTCTTCGTTAAGGCTCTCGAGGAAGATGCATACAAATTCTACGAGGAAGCAAAGAAGCAGGAGATACTCGTAGTTCCCTGCGACGATTTCGGCACTCCCGGTTACGTAAGAATAGCCTACTGCGTAGATAAGGAAAGAGTGCTCGGTGCCCTCCCCGCATTCGAGAAGCTTGCACAAGCTTACAAGGCAAAGAAAGCATAACAAAAGCAAAAAACACGTTCGATTTGGAGTCGCACCGCGGCACCGTCGAGCGTGTTTTTTGTCAAATATATCGGTTTTTGCAAATAATTATTGTCATTATCTGCCATACATCTTAATAAGAGAGCGTATTTTAGTTCTATCAAGGCTATCGAGCTGTTCCTTGGTAATTCTGTATCGCCAATTTCCCTCTGCCACTCCCGGTAGGTTCATTCTCGTGTCCTTTCCATAGCATAACAGGTCTTGTATCGGGAAGATCACAAGCCCTGCGGCACTCGCTGTAAGGGTTCTGAGAACATACCCGACACCAACGTCAATATCATCGCCGCCATAACCGCAATAATCGAAAATCCTGCGGCGGCATTCCCATGTCTGTTCATACAAAAAACCAAGGAGCGTATTGTTATCGTGAGTTCCGCTGTAAGCCACCGTGTTCTGAATATAATTGTGTGGCAAATGACAGCTCCTCTCGTCCCCAAGAAAGGCAAACTGAATAACACGCATCCCGGGGAAAGTGCTATATTCAAGAAGCTCTCTAACCTCACTTGTGATCTCGCCAAGGTCCTCGGCAATAACAAGCCTATCGCCCGCCTCCTCCCTGATCACGTCGATCAGCTCTCTCCCCGGCCCCTTGAGAAACCGCCCTTGCCTCGCACTTTTTGCTCCCGCCTCTATTGCCCAAAAGGATTCAATACCACGAAAATGATCAATTCTTACACCGTCAAAATTATTAAATAAGCTCCTTAGCCGTCTACGCCAAAGACGGTAGGAATTTTTCTTCATTTTTCCGTAATCGTACAACGGATTTCCCCATAGCTGTCCATCCTCAGAAAAGCAATCGGGCGGTGCCCCTGCCAAAAGCGTAGGATATCCCTCGCAGTCAACAAGAAAATCCGATCTGTTATAATACACGTCGGCACTGTCTGCCGAAACGTATATGGGAAGATCTCCGATAATCCGAATTCCCCTACTGTTTGCATATGACCGAAGCTCGCTCCACTGTCGGAAAAATTCGTACTGTATAAATTGCCACGGAAAAAGCTCCTCATCCGAGATTTCAAAGCATTTGAGGCTCTGCCAACTCTCACCGCCGTTCTTATCTTTTAAAGCAAGGAATTCCGCCGCTTCGTAAAGCTCCCGCCGAGCCTTCACGTATTCGATGACAGTACTTTTGTCCTCTACCCTACCGGCAGCTCTGGAAAGAAGCTCGATCCGTTCCCTCCACAGGCGGTCATACTCGGCAAGGTATGCTGTTTCCTGTCTTGCCGAAGCAAGCTCGGCATCGGATATCAGCCCCTCTCGGTAAAGCGTCGGAAGATCTATGAAAAAAGGGCAAGCCCCGAGAGATGCGGAGGACTTGTATGGCGAATTGTATTCGTCGGGCATTCCAAACGGCAATACCTGCCAATAGCCAAAGCCCGATTCTGCAAGAAAATCCACAAAATATCTTGCCTCTTTGCCAAACGAGCCAATCGAATAATCACCAAAAAGCGAGGAAACGTGCATAAGTACGCCCGCCGATCTTTCCATAACTATCCCCCAAACAAATATTTGCCGAAAGTCCTTCGGCAGAGTTACTATTAATTATATAACCCGAAAACCTCTCTCATTCAGGTTATTTGTCCTTTTTTCATCAATTCATCGGCTTTTTTGTGTATTCTTTCTTTTTTCTTAGTACCTTGTTTTTTAAGATGCTTTTACCCCTCGATGTTTTTTATTGTTTCAATGCATCCAAATCTTTTTTTATAATACATCAAATCATTTTTTCCTTACCTATTGACAAAAGAAGCAACATCTGCTATAATTACAAAGCACCAAAAAAACATATGCGGATTTAGCTCATTTGGTAGAGCGCCACCTTGCCAAGGTGGAGGTGGCGGGTTCGAGCCCCGTAATCCGCTCCAAAACAAAAAACCAGTCCTTGTGACTGGTTTTTTTGTTTTGGAGACATATTCCGAGACTGCTCCGTACTAACGGAGCTAGCCCCCAAGTAAAAATCCCACTAAAGGGATTTTTACGCCTAATTTACGCCTTTGCGTAAATTTGTGGCAGGCTCATCGCACAGGAGCGATGAGATCTGCTGTAATCCGCTCGCACCAGTCCTTGTGACTGGTTTTTTTGTTTTGGAGACATATTCCGAGACTGCTCCGTACTTAACGGAGCTAGCCCCCAAGTAAAAATCCCACTAAAGGGATTTTTACGCCTAATTTATGCCTTATTTTCACTGCTACCCCTGCACTAAGCTCTCAATCCAAGCGAAGAAGTTCTCTTTAACGTCAAAGCATATTGAAAGCATCGTTTCACCAATAACCGGAACCGCGAGGAAGAATACCGCCACTCCTAGGAGAAAAGCAAAAGAAAGGGCAAGCAGTATTTCCAGAAGCATCATTCTGCGGACACGTCGCTTGGACATTCCCGCCGCTCGGTACATTGAGAATTCCTCTTTTCTGCTTCGGTAGCATTCGATAAAGGTATCCACGATGCCTATAAGAGCAAACACCGAGATCGTAGCGAGAAGAATATTACCTGTCCTTACGTAGATAATTACCGAATCGACTCTTGATTGCCCGACAGCGTCCGCCTTGACCACCGAGGCAACCTCCTCCGCAGTGGCGGCCGATATTTCCCCCAGCAGCTCCTCTGAGCTTACCCCGTCAGCGGCATTGGGAATCAGCATGGTATAATCAATTCCAAAATGCTCACAATCGAATAAAACAAAGAATATTCCGGACCGAACGATCTCTGCCACGCGGAGGTTGAGCTCGACGTCATTTCGCTTAACCGTAAAGCGGTCACCGACCTCGAGTGACAGTGCCTTTGCCTCGGCGTAAGAGATAACTGCCTCGTCCCCCCTTGGCTGATGAGTTATTTTTACCTCGTCGTCAAAGGCGGAAATATTGCTCATTGAAATAAGGTTTGTTTTGATCTCGTTATCGTACTCCCCTTCGGAAAAATACAGCCTATCCACCGACTTCACGCTCTCGCATTCCGAAACACGCTCATAGCAGCGTGCCGTGCCGTTCAAAACGACGTATTCTCCGCGGAAAAGATTATTTGCAAGATAAAAATTACCGTTAAGGCTGTTAACGGTGTAACAGATGCACATGACAGTGCTTAAAAGAAGTGTTAGCATTTTCGCAGCACTGTGAAGCTGCCTTACCGTCAAAAGATTCTTTAACGAATAATGAAGGGCGGGTGAAGAAACCACACCGCGTTTAGCCGACGCCGCCTCTCTTTTTTGATTGATGAATCCGACCAACGCCCTAAGAATCCTTCCCGAAGCAAGAAAACCGAGAAGAAGTAGCACCACCGCCGTAGCCATTCCCACGCCCTTCTTGAGGTCAAGAGGAACCAAATAGGTCAGAAGATAAAGAAGCGCGCATAAAGCCGCTATCGGAAGAAGATAGAAGCCCTTAAGGCTATTTTCCCTCCTTCTGTTGCCGGAAGCCAAAAAGAACGTAACGGTAAGAAGCAATGACAAAAGCAAGAAGGAAACCGAAAGTGCTGCGTTTGCCGCGGTAAGCTCTGCCGAAGCGTATTTAAAGCCTATCAGCTCTTTGACCAGCCTAAGCCCCGGAATCGTTAAAGCAACACCGAAAACCGAGCCCACTAACCAATAAATGACAACCTCGCAATATTGCATAAGGTACAACAGCGACGGTTTGGCTCCCGCAATGACAAAGCTGTAATTCTCCTCGTTTCTTTCCGCCGCGAGTATAGAAAAGCAGGAATACGCCACAACCGAGGTCATAATACAGCACAAAACAATAGCAAAATTAACTATCGCCCCGAGCATGTCCTCACCGCTGTCGGCGTAGCCCTTGGAGCTGACGTTTTCGATGCTCCTATCAGCAAATGCCCCGTCGGATAAAAGCAAATCTATCGCCGCCGTAACGTCCGCCCCTTCGGGCAGATCTATCAATATCGTGTTGCACGGACGGAATCCGTCGCCAAGAGCGGCGGCGAATGCAGATTCCGAGGCAAGTGCCTTGACAACTCCGCTTATGTCCACAAGAACCTCGAAGCGACCGATAAAGCTTCTTTCTGAAATTCCCACCACCTTGTACGTCTTCTCCTTACCGAAAAGACCGGCGGTAAAGCTTTCTCCGAGAGAAAGACCGTTAGCTTCGGCAAAATCCGCGCTTACGAAGGCGGATGAATCCCGGGAGCTCTCGTTTATCCCCCCGTACTCGGTAAACTCAAGCCTGAAAATATCGTCAATATCCTCAAAATTCACCGCCGCCGTGGGAAAAACGCCCTCCGTATCACGAGTAAGAATTATCTCGTAATAACCGGCAACCGAGCACTCCTCGCCGATGATACGCCTTACGTCATCGGTAAACATGAATCTTGATGAGGATCCGCTGTTAAGGGTAATTTTAACGTCCGCGCTGCCAAGCGACTCCTCCTCTGAATAATACTTCTCGTCGAAGATCGCACTTCTCATGGTAAGAACGCACACCGAAACCGCCACCGACAGAATCAGTGTGACAAGAAGAATGATCGGCTGGACAGGTCGGCTTCTCACGCTCCTGAAAAGGTGCTTAAAAAACAGCCGCATATTACCCCTCCGCCACCCTGGCTATCTCTCCGTCAGCGAGAGTCACGATGCGGTGGGCGTATTCAGCCACCTTTCTGCTGTGAGTTACCTGAATGACCGTCGTACCCAGCTCACGGTTCACCTCACAGAGCAGATCCATCACTATCTCCTCCATACCGCTGTCAAGAGCGCCCGTAGGCTCATCAAGTATGATAACTCGAGGCTTATAAACCAAGGCTCTTGCTATTGCAACTCTTTGACACTGTCCTCCGGAAAGCTGATTCGGGAACTTTTTCCTCATACCGGAGAGTCTGAGCTTATCAAGAAGATAATTTGCGTATTCAAGAAGCTCTTTGTTAATTTTTTTGCCCAAAGTTGCAGGCAAAAGTAAATTATCATTTACATTTAGCGTGGGAATCAGCTTAAAAGACTGAAAAACGAATCCCATCTCGCTCGAACGAAGTTCTGCCATTTTTTTGTCAGAATAACGGCAAATATCCTCTCCCGACCACATTATCTTGCCGCAGTCAGGAGCAAGAAAACCTCCGAGGATCGAGAGAAGAGTGCTCTTACCGCTTCCGCTCTCACCCATGATCGAAACGAATTCTCCGTCTTCAATGCTCAGTGATACGCCCTTAAGCACTCGCTCGTCGCCGTAGCTTTTTTCAATATCAATAGCCTCTATCATTTGTTCATACCGTAGGAAAAAGCAGGGCTTATTCCGAAAATATATCCTTCCAACGAATTCATAAATCCATCAGTACCGACAGCCGCCCGAAGCTCTGTAAGGCTGACGGGGGAATTACTGCTTGCATACTGTGTGAAGTCATCACCAAAGAACTCGGTTGCAATCTTACTGTATTTTGCATTCTTCACCGAAAGATCGGTTATTCTCTCAAAGAGCGTCCATTCCTCGTCGGTAAATCCGGCAAATACCGATTTGACAAGTCCGTCGCCGTCACCGGTTCTCAAAAGTGCCACATCTGCCTCGGTAAATCGGCTTATGATTTTAGAGGCAAGCTTGATCGCATCCTCCATAGCACCTGCAAAAAGATCAATATCTCCGTTGTTGTTCGCCGCATAAATCAGTTCTTGGAAATAGGTCGTTTCCTTACCAAATAATGAATCTGAATAATAATCCGCAAGAAGCTTGTACCCCTCCTTGCCTATCTTAATACCGCTAAGATCGATTTCCTTTATAAATACGAGTAGCTCCGCATCGGTAAAGCGTTCTGCTGCATCGGGATCAAGACTACCCGTTGCAAAGAATCCTCTAAGGAAAAACGTGAGTCGTAAAAGCTCGGAAAAGCTCTCCTTGCCTATGTGATTTATAACCGTTTCCTTCTTTTCGGTAAGCTGTCTTGCTCTTACGTTTCCGACCGCCGTTCCGGCGGCGATATGCTTCTCTATCTTACGCTCGTAACTCATAATGCAGATACCGTAAGCCACCGAACCGAAATAACCCGCATCGACCTCCTCGGTCAGCTTGAAATACACGTTACCGATCGTATTGACAGCATCTTCACTAAAATCACCGTCAAGAGTAGCTACTGCGGCACTGACAAACTCCTCACCGCTCTCCTCAAGCACTCCGATCATCGCAGAATACTTGTGCTCGGTAAGCCCCTCTGCCAGAGTGAGCTCAAGCGTCTTGGCAACCACCGCCTCGATCTCCGCAACAGTAAGCCTTTCTCCGCTTTTTCTGTAATAGAGCGAAACCAGCTTCTCGATCACCGTTCTTGCTCTGGTCTTGGTCTGTTCGGTGACAGTATCCGTACCGTCATCCTTATCTACGTCGATACCGACCTTCACAGTATCGGAGTCGTCATCCTTACATCCGGATAATATTAAAAGTGCAAAGGTCAGAACCGAAAGCACCAAAATAACGGTCAAAGACCGTAAAATGCATTTAACCATTTTTCTACCGTTCCCATATTTTGATGTATAAAGTATAACACAGAGCTTTGGTTAAAGTCAATACCCACCGACAGGTCAATTAACAATTTTGACACCACACACATCCCCACGTCTGCGAAATTACAAAAATCAGAATTTTTATACCGAGTATCTGGCTTTTTTTGCTCAACTTCTGTAATTTTCTGTGATTTTTACCTCACCTTTTGTTCAGTTTTTTTATATCTTCAACCCCACTTTCTTTTCCCAACCCGGTTGACAACCCATTTGTCAGATGTTATAATGATGTTGACAAAATAAATTTATAGTGATATAATCAACTTAACAAAACAAAGGAGCTATCATTATGAAAAAATTGCTTTTCCTCTTACTCTGTCTCGTTTTTTCGATGACCTTACTACTCACCTCATGTAACTTCGGAAACACTTCCGCCGGCAACGAGGACGAGGATTCCGAAAATGACGACAAGAACAAGGACGACGATGACGATGACGATGACGACAAGGATGACGGTAATGACGAAGGAACCAATCAGATAACAGATTGCTCCAAGGGCCATACCGGTGCAATTATTTGCGAAAACTGCCTCGAGCCTCTTTTCACTGCGGACATCCCAGTACTCCCCGCTTTCGACACACTGGGAATGAAGCTCACAAACTTCACCGTTAACCTCGACGATGACGCTTCGCTCAATTCCGAAGGCAACGACTTTATCGCCAAGGTAGGCGAGCTTTTCGTCCGTCTTGACGAAAACGGCAAGCTTTACGGCTACGGTACCGCAAAGGTCGAGTTTGATCCTAAGGATAACGGAGTCAAGGCCGAGCTTGACGCCTTGGTATTAGTTGAGGACGCCACCGTTTACTTCAGTCTGGACGGTATCGGCTTAATTGAAGATACCGACCAAGAGCCCTCTGCCATTTTCTGCGTGTCCGCGGATAAAATTGCGGAAATGGTAGTCGCGGAAACTCAGCTTTCCGAGATGGAGGAGGCAATTAACGAGATCTCCCCCACTATCGAAGAGTGGCTGACCGATTCTCTCATTCCTATTATTGAGAAGATTGATCTTGAAGATGTTTACAAGGAAGCAGGCAGAAACTATGCCAAGCTCATCAACGCTTGCTTCAAGGTGAGCAAAAAGACCAACGGCTCTACCGTTCTCACCTTCAATGTCAACAAGCTTAAGGAGTTCAACCACGCTCTCTACGAGGATTCGGTTGCGGAAGTCATCGACCTTGTATACGGAGACGGCACATTTAGTAAAATTAAGAAGCTGTTTAAAGATAACAAGCTTTACAACTTCTCCGTTGCGGATGCACTCTCCCATCTTAATGATGATATGGGCATCGACCTTATCAAGCTACTCGACTCACTCGATGAGCTTGCCGTTGCGATCACCGGCGACGAGGACGCAACCCTTGAGAATTCGCTGCTCCCAATGCTCGCCCCCGATTCATGGGATCCCAACACAGAAATCGATTTTAGCGACTTACTCATCGACGAGGAATTTCTCGATTTTCAGATCAAGCACGCTCTTCAGATACTCTTTGATACAAAGTCCCCCTCGGAAGCTGTAAAACTCTTCAAGGAAGGTATGGCAGAGGAACTGAGTAAGCTTGAAAAAACCACCTTCTATGAGCTTTTGGGTGCTACCTCCGAAGACGACTCGGTTGAGTATGTGGATGATTGTCTCGACCAATTTGCCTCGCTGTTCACGCTTAGCCTCACCGCTGACACCGCCTCGAAGATTATTACAAACGCAAGCTTTGAAACAAGCTTCGACACAGACGTCTATGAGTGTGATCTCGAAATCACCCTTGTAAACGGGAAATTCACCGTTTCTGTTGAAATCGATGAATTTGGCGACGATGTGATTGATTTTGCAGTATCGACTACCAATGATAAGCTTGCACTCGACTGTCAGCTTTATAGTTACGATACAGAGGCGGATATCTCTCTGGAGCTTATCCCCGGCTATACCGTCGCTGTCGATGAGGAGCAGATTGCCAACATCAAGGCACAGATTACCAAAGCCACTTCAAAAATTACAATAGAAAACGTTTATACCGCCCTCGCAACAGAGAAAGAAGGTCTCTGCGCAGTATTCCTTGATGAAACGAGCGGAACTATTTATCAGGTAGAAATCAACTCCTACGACAGCTCCTACTTTAGTCCCTCCTGGGGAGACCTTGTTTCTACTTATACTATTGTAGAATACGTTACAGTTACCTATTTCAAGGCAGATGACTATTATGTGCACGGAGTTTCAACGCTCGGTAAAGACTGCGCAATTTTCACCCTTCACACCGCAAGCTACTTCGACACACGCCTCGATTACACCTCTGACGTCGATATCACAAGCATCGAGGACGCAATTGCTCTTATCAACCTTGCCGATATAAAGAATGCCGCTGCTTACGCGGATATCTACTCGGATGATGCTTCCGTGCAAATGTTCTACGATATGGAATCCGACGAGATCATATTTGATAGGTCGGAGCATTGATATCGACTTAAAGAACCAAACCTTTTTACAAACTAGCAATCTATATAGAGAGCCCGACCGCACGGTCGGGCTTTTTATTTCTTCATCAAAATAATATTTATATTATTTTTATTCTTTATTTCCATTGACAACCGTGAAAATGAGTGCTATAATGAGATTACCACAAAAAAATAGGAGGCTATTATGAAAAGATTTTTGATTCTCTTGCTTTGTCTTATCTTCGCAATGAGTATGGTTCTTTCTTCTTGTGATAAGAAGGAAGATGTCGAAGATGATGACAAGACCACCGATGACGATAACACCGGTGACAACGGCAATGACGACGGCACTACCGATGACGGTAATGACGACGGCACTACCGATGACGGCAATGACGACGGCACTACCGATGACGGCAATGACGACGGCAC